>MGLY01000025.1:4684-10351 GCA_001794935.1 Chlamydiae bacterium RIFCSPHIGHO2_12_FULL_49_9
ATAGTCTCAGGGGGTATCGGCTCGATTTGACCTCCTTTGCCTCTTTTGCAAAAGAAGGGGCCCCTTTAGACCTGGGGGCCGTCTCAAAAAGGCTCATCCGCCGCTACCTCTCCCATCTATACGAGGAGAAGGCGAGCGTGAGGACGGTCTTGAGAAGACTCTCTGCCCTGAGAAGTTTTTATAAGTACGCCATGCGGGAAAAGCTCGTTTTGGAAAACCCGCTTGAAGAGATCGACAGCCCCAAAAAAGAGAAAAAACTGCCGGTTTCGATCACTTATAGCCAAGTAGAGCACCTCTTCAATCAGCCGGACATATCCGATTATTTGGGGTTTAGAGATCGGGTCATTATGGAGCTCTTTTATAGTTCAGGGCTCAGATTGAGCGAACTTGCGGGGCTAAATCGGCGCGACTTTGATCGGAAAAACAGGATCTTGAATATCTTTGGAAAAGGGAAAAAGCAAAGACAGGCGCCAATCACCGAGACGGCAGCGGACTGGCTGCATCGCTATTTGACGCATGAAGAGCGAACGGAACAAGACGCTCATGCCATCTTTCTTAACAAATGGGGAAAGAGACTGTCTCCTCGCTCCATCGATCGGAATTTTGCAGCCTATTTAAAATCGAGCGGACTATCGGAGAGAATTACGCCGCACACGATTCGCCACACGATTGCAACGCACTGGCTTGAAAAAGGGATGGATCTCAAAACGATTCAGATGCTTTTGGGCCACACCTCTTTATCGACGACAACAATCTACACGCACGTCTCGCCGCATCTAAAGCGGGAAGTGTATGACAAGACGCATCCGCGCGCAAAATGAATTTCCTTCTCTGTGGGAAAAATTTTCCGCTTCCTCGTGCGTTTACAAAAAAACCTTTTGAAAAAATAAAACCTATGTATGATGGAGGAATCAACAAGCCCTTTTACCTTATTGAGGTGAGTATGTTCTTAAAATATATCCCTGTAGCTGCGCTGGCCGCCTGGTGCACCATTGGGAATGCAAACGAAATCGCTCGTAGCGATAAATCAAAAGCACAGCAAGACCCATGCGCTTGCGAAGTGCCATGCGAGCCAAAAGCTCCATGCGTATGGAAATTCAATCCATGTCCTCCAAAGTGCTGCACTCCAAATTATGGACTGTACGCTGTCGCTGACTTCCTTTATTGGAGAGCGGAGAACCATGGGTTCAATTTTGCTTATAACCGCACTGGTCTTACAACAAATAGCAATAGCTCCGGATCTTTGGTTCGTCCAAATGCATCTTGGGAGCCTGCTTTCCGCGTGGGTTTGGGCTGGAATACAGAATATGATTTCTGGGATCTCCTCTTGAACTGGACATGGTATCACAATACCTCAAACGGATCAGCGACGGCTGTTGCTGGGTTTGCAGGTGCACAGGGAGTTTTAGCTCCGGGAACCGGGACTCCGTTTGGCTCTGCATCAGCTACCTACAAGCTGAAGCACAACTCTATAGACCTTGAAGTTGGCAGAATGATGGCTTGGACAAAGACCATCTCCGTTCGCCCATTCTGGGGTGTTCGAGGAGCCTGGATCAACCAGAAGCTGAACGCTAGCTACCTCGGTAGTCTCTCACCAGAAACTATCTCTACCCAAACCATGAAGTGGAAGAACAAATGGTGGGGCGTTGGTCCTCGTATCGGCGCTAATGGGGATTGGGAACTTGGATGTGGTTTTAGCATGCTCAGCAAAATGGCTGGAGCTATGTTGTACGGTCAATCTCGTGTGAGGAACTACAGCGAATTCACTAGTCAAACAGTGACAACAAATACACAGCTACGCAGCATTGCCGAGCATAATTACCAGCTGGTTCCAACTCTCCAAATGTTAGTTGGTCTTCAGTGGGGCACTTGCTTCCGCTGCGACTCAATGTACTTCCATATCAATGCAAACTGGGAAACCAACTACTATTGGGATCAGTTTAATATACCCATCTTGTACGCAGCTGCAGCGACGGATGCTACTACTCCAATCACAACTTTTGGTTCACAGCCTCTCACAATGGAAGGCTTAACCATCAATATGGAACTTGATTTCTAATCAAGTCCATCTAGGTGTGTCTTTACACGGGGCCTCTGCTCAAGCGGAGGCCCCTTTTCATTTATGCGGGGCTTTGGTTACAATGGCCTCATGCCAAAAAAAATTAGCCTCTTTTCTCTTGTTCTCTTAATCGTTGCTGCCATCGACAGCATCCGCAATTTGCCGGCTACCGCCCTTTTTGGCAGCTCGCTGATTTTCTTCTTTCTGTTTTCAGCGGTTGTCTTTTTGATTCCGACGTCTCTGATTGCCGCCGAGTTTTCGTCGAGATATCCGGAAGAGGGGGGCGTCTTTCACTGGATTCGGCATGCCTATGGAAGGAGGGTGGCCTTTGTGGCTGTGTGGCTTCAGTGGATCAATACAATGGTCTGGTATCCGACGATTTTGTCCTTTATTGCGGGAACAGCTGCCTATCTGATTCAGCCGGAGCTCGCTCGAAATAAGGCCTTTTTAATCGGTATGATCCTGGTTGTCTTTTGGGGACTCACCCTTCTCAATCTAAAAGGGATTCACATCTCTTCGAAAATCAACTCCTTTTGCGGGATGATCGGGACGCTTATTCCAATGACGCTGCTCATTGCCCTTGGCATTGCGTGGGCTCTTTTGGGCAATCCGATTCAGATCGAATTTAGCGCCGAGTCCATTTTCCCGGCCTTTAGCGGCTCTCAAAACTGGGTCTCTCTCATTGCGATCATGGCGTCTTTTTTGGGAATGGAACTCTCCGGCGTTCACGTCAATGACGTGGCAAATCCCCAGAAGAACTTCCCGAAGGCGATGGGCCTTTCGGTCCTCATTTTGCTCTCGACGATGCTCTTTGGCTCTTTGTCGATTGCGGCAGTGATCCCTAAAGAGGAGATTCGCCTCGTCGATGGGATCATGCAGACCTTTACCCGCTTTTTTGACGCCTTTGGCATCCCGGGCTTTGCGCCCATTCTTACAGTTTTAATCATCGTCGGCAGTTTTGGAGGGATGATCAATTGGCTTTTGTCCCCTGCAAAGGGGCTCTTACAGGCAGCTGAATTTGGATTTTTGCCGATCTTTTTTACGAAGATAAATCGAAGCGGGGTCCCTGTTCGCTTGCTTATCGCTCAAGCAGTCCTTGTGAGCTTTTTTTGTCTTGCGATCATCCTCATGCCGAGCATCAACGCCTTTTACTGGTTCTTCACGAACTTGAGCACAGAGCTCTACATGCTGATGTATGTACTGATGTTCCTGGCGGCTCTCAAATTGGGAAGGCCGCCTAGAGAGGCGCAAGTCTTCCGCATGCCGAGAGGCACGAGAAAACTCGCCTGCGCATTTGGCCTTTTTGGGTGCTTTTTGACGATTCTGATCGGATATAGGCCGCCGGAGGGGATTTATGTCGGCGGACCTCTTCTTTATGCGATCTGTGTAGGGATCGGGAACATTTTATTGCTTGCTCCCGCAATCTATTTTTGTCAGCGCTTAAAAGAACCGGGAAGTCGTTAAGCCGGATTCTGTCGAGGATCATCATTCCTCTAGGGAACCTGTCGCCAGATTCCTCATGCAGCCAGGTTAGGGTTTTTCACGCGGAAACACGCAAACCCGATTCGGCCTTGCTTCAGATGGGGTTTACAACGCCCTCAGTTGCCCGAGGTGCGATCAGCTCATGAAGCTGAACTTTTCAGCCTGTCTTTTTCTTGCAAAAAAGCGGCATAGTTGCTGTTGCACTTTCCGTCGCCTTGCGGCGCCCAGCCGTTAACTGGCATCTTTTCCTGTGAAGTCCAGACTTTCCTCTCCGAGTTACCGGAGCGATGACCTGTCTTCCCGGATCATTTAAACGCTGATTTTTTCTCTGTGTTCTCTGTGGTTCAATTTTTAGAGCTAGAAATAAAACCACAGAGCTCACAGAGAAGAGATTTTCTTAGACGCTGGCGAGTCTGCGGCGGCGGCGCTTCGTCGCTGCGGCAGTGCCTTCGATCTGTTCGCTCTCTTGCCAGTAGTGGATGCGAGAGCAGTGTTCGCAGAAAATGAGCCTTTCGCCTTTGCGAACGACGTTTTCATGCTGAGCGGTGAGGGCAATGTGGCACCCGCTGCAGCTGCGGTTTTCGATCGGCACAATGACGCGGTCTTTTTTGTTGTTCAAAAGGCGCTCGTAGATGCGCATGATTTCCAGATCGGCCGTCTTCGCTAAAATATCGCGGCTCGTTTTAATCTCGGCGCCCTCCTGGTTGATCATCCGGATGCTCTCTTTGATCTCGCCCTCGAGGTTCTTGCTGCTCTCTTCTGACTGAACGAGCGACTCTTTAATTTTTTGAAGAATTTCCTCTTCCAGATTTCTCTTGTCGATGAGATCCGACGCGATTTGTTCGGTCGCGATTCTCTCTCTTTCTGCAGAGGTCGTCTCTTGGGTAAGGGCGTTGAACTCGTCGACTTTCTTGACGACGCTTTGCTTCGCTTCGAGCTTTTTAATTTTTTCTTTGATCTCGACGATTTTGCCCTCTTGAGCAGCCACCATGCGGCTGAGTTCGGCAATCTCTTCTTGCTTGTCAGATTGCTGTTTCAAGAGCTCTTTTCGGAGAGAATCAATATGCTCCAGCTCCTTCAGGCGCGATTTTTTCAGGCGCATCAGGCGGATCATTTTCATATCGAGTTCTTGGATGTCTAAAACGACTTTGAGACTTTGCAGCATGAATGAAACCTTTGGGGTAGCATAAGATTTATGGAGACACTTTACTCTCTTTGCCTTAAAATCCGCAAGCGAGAAATTGATTTTGAATTTCACTGGAGAGTAGCCTATGGAAACGCTCGAAAATCCTTCAACTGCTGCGAGGAAGGCGATGAATTTTTTAAAAAATTACTTTGAAAAAATGCCCGAAGATAAGCGCACTCCCGCCGCCATTTCCTACGCAGCTTCCCTCGACGCCATCCAGGCCGCTTACCCCGATATCGCCAAGGCGATCGTCCAAGAACTTAAAGATCAAAGAAGCCATCTCAAACTCATTGCGTCGGAAAACTACTCCTCTTTGCCCGTTCAGCTCGCGATGGGCAACCTCCTCACCGACAAATACAGCGAAGGATATCCGGGCCACCGTTTCTATGCCGGCTGCAACAACGTCGATAAAATCGAAGGGGAGGCTGCCGCCTACGCCAAGAAAATTTTTGGCGCCGATCACGCCTACGTCCAGCCCCACTCCGGAGCGGACGCCAACCTCGTCGCTTTCTGGTCGATCCTCGTCCAAAGAGTCCAGACAAAAGAGATCGAGACTCTCGGCAAAAAAACGCTCGATGAGCTCACCCCCGAAGAATATGAGAAGGTGAGAAAGCTCCTCGTCAACCAAAAGATGATGGGGATGGCGCTCGGCTCCGGCGGACACCTAACCCACGGATATCGCCACAACGTCTCTTCTAAAATCATGCAGTCGGTGAGCTATGACGTCGATGAGAAAACGGGCCTGATCGATTACAAAGCCCTCGAGGCCCAGATCAAACGGGAAAAGCCCCTCATTCTGATTGCCGGCTACTCAGCTTATCCGCGCCTCATCAATTTTGCCAAAATGAGAGAGATCGCAGATTCAGTTGGGGCCGTCCTCATGGTCGATATGGCCCATTTTGCGGGGCTCGTGGCGGGCAAAGTCATGCAGGGGGATTAC
>MGLY01000025.1:10427-21963 GCA_001794935.1 Chlamydiae bacterium RIFCSPHIGHO2_12_FULL_49_9
TAAAGAAGCCGCATCCCCCGCCTTTTCCAAATACGCGCACCAAATTGTCGCGAACTCAAAAGCGCTGGCGGAAGAGCTGATGAAACTCGGCGCCCGCGTCCTTACGGGAGGAACTGACAACCATCTTCTCTTAGTGGATGTCGCCTCGAGCTTCGATCTCAACGGAAGACAGGCCGAATCGCTTCTTCGCGAGGCTAGACTCACCGTCAATAGAAACGCCATTCCGCGAGATGTCAACGGCGCCTGGTATACGTCGGGCGTGCGGCTCGGCACTCCGGCGACGACGACTTTGGGGATGAAAGAGTCCCAAATGAAAGAGATCGCCTCAATTATTTATGCGCTTCTCAAGGGGGCTAAGCCCTCGATTAACGAAAAGACGGGCGGACCCTCCAAGGCGAAGGCGGAAGCGGAGCCGGCGCTTCTTCGCAAGTGTCAGGCGAGAGTGGCCGATGTGCTGAAAGAATTTCCTCTTTACCCAGAGTTGATTGTCGATTAAAATGGATTCTAAAGGGAGAGAGCTTATGCCTGAGACCGCTACTGAAGACAAACCGAAATTTCTCAACGACAAGCTCGAGCAGGCGATGCTCGAAAGAAGAAGGATCTTTTTGTCTGACGGCGTCGATGCCGAATCGGCGAAAGATATCATCCGCAAACTGTGGTATCTCGATCACATCGCTCCGGGAAAGCCGATCCTTTTCATCATTAACTCTCCCGGCGGATCGGTCGATTCGGGCTTTGCGATCTGGGATCAGATCAAAATGCTCTCGTCTCCCGTCATCACGCTCGTTACGGGACTTGCCGCATCGATGGGCTCCCTCTTGAGCCTCGTCGCGGGCAAAGGAAAACGGCTTGCGACGACAAACGCGCGCATCATGATTCACCAACCGCTGATTGGCGGAGTGATCCGCGGGCAGGCGACCGATCTCGAGATTCAGGCGATCGAGATGTTGAAGACGCGCGCTCAAATTGTCGATGTTTATGCGGAGGCGACAGGCAAAGACAAAAAGATCATTGATAAAGCGATCGACCGAGATAATTGGATGACCGCTCAAGAGGCGAAAGATTTTGGCCTCATTGACAAAGTCGTTACAAACATGAAAGATGTCGAAGCTTTCCTTCGTTGAGAGAACGCTAATCGGTTTGGTTTCTGTCGATTTTTCGGTTCTTTTGAGCCGATTTTCGATCCTTTTGGCGGGGGTCATATCGACAAACAGTATATTACCCCCCGCCAAAAGGATCGAAAATCGGCCAAAATAATCCAAAAACTCGACGAAATCCAAATCGATTAGCATTCTCCAAGTATCAGGGCGCGGGCAACGATTTTCTAATCATCGATGACCGCGTCCCCTTTTTCCCTACAGAAGATGTCCATCTCATTCAACGCTTATGCCACAGGCGCTTTGGTATAGGAGCAGATGGCATCATCCTTTTGCAAAATGACGGGATGGCCGACTTTCGGATGCAGATTTTCAATAGCGACGGCTCGGAAGCTGAAAGCTGCGGCAATGGGCTCCGCTGTCTTGCCCGATTTATCGCCGACATCCGAGGGGAGAGCGCAGCTTCCTATAAAATCTGGATGCACGACCAAATCGTCGAGGCGTTTGTAGAAAAAGAGAAAATCTCCATCGCCCTCAATAACCCAAGAGATCTCAAGCTCCATGTTCAACAAGATGTTCACTTTATCGACACCGGCGTTCCCCATGCCGTTGTCTTTGTCGCAGACGTTCAGAAGATCGATCTGAACCAAGAGGGCAAAGCTCTTCGCTCTCACCCTTGCTTTGGGCCAAAAGGCTCGAATGTCAATTTCGCCTCTCTTCAATCAGACGGCTCTATCTCTGTCCGCACTTTTGAAAGGGGCGTAGAAGGGGAGACGCTTGCCTGCGGGACAGGCGCCGCAGCAGTTGCCGCCATCGCCGCGCAAATCTACAACTGCTCGGGTCCCATCCGCACCCGCTTTTCCGGCGGCGATCTCGAAATCAGCTTCAGCGATGAGGGTCTTAAACTCGCAGGCCCAGCTGTTCGCGTCTTCGAAGGCACTTTTGATTTTTAGAGAAAAATAACAGGATCGCAGCTGACGCTGCGGCAGGATAGCTCCCAAAGGGAGCTGCAGGATCCGGGGGAAGCCCCCGATCCCCCATGTGCAATATCTTGCCACAGCGTCAGCTGCGATCCTGTCCGCTCGCCTCGAGCGGATCCTGTTATTTTTCTTCTTTTTGTTTTTTCGTTAAAAAATAAATTAACAACATGTGTTAATTTATATCTGTTGCGTTAGATCTAATAATTTTATTTATATAAAATGAATTGTGTACGAATTTTGTGGATTTGTCTAAAATGGTTTCTTTTAAAAAAATGGAGTTGCTTGGCTTATGAAGACAAAAATTGGAATCCCGAAGGAAGTGAAGAATAACGAATTTCGAGTGGGCGCAACTCCTGAAACAGTTCACGCTTTTGTCGAAGCGGGTCATTCCGTCCAGGTAGAAACAAACGCCGGCGCCAAAATCGGCTTTACCGATGAGATGTATGTGAAAGCCGGAGCTAAAATCGTCCCATCTGCAAAAGAGATTTACGCAAATAACGATCTCATCATCAAAGTCAAAGAGCCTCAAAGCGCTGAATTCCCGATGCTGAGAGAAGGACAAGTTCTCTTCTGTTATCTTCACCTCGCGCCGGATCCCGAGCAAACCAAACACCTCTTGGAGAGAAAGGTCGTCGGTATCGCCTATGAAACTGTGACCGATGATCAGGGAAGACTTCCTCTTCTTGTCCCAATGAGCGAAATTGCGGGCCGCCTCTCTATTCAAGCAGGAGCGACGGCTCTGCAGCTCGCCAACGGCGGACGCGGCGTTCTTCTCGGAGGCATTCCCGGGGTGCGTCCCGGCAAAGTCGTCGTCCTCGGCGCCGGCGTATCCGGCACAGAAGCGATGCGCATGGCTTTGGGGCTCGGCGCAGATGTGACGATTTTGGATAGAAACCTGCCTCGCCTCAGAGAGCTCGACAAACTCTACGCACCTGCTCTCAAAACTGTCTACTCAACACCTGCTGCGATTGAAGAAGCGGTGAAACAAGCCGATCTTGTCGTCGGCGCAGTTCTCGTCCCTGGCAAAACAGCGCCGCGCCTGATCACTAAAGAGCTCGTGAAAAAAATGCTCCCGGGTTCTGTCATTGTCGACATTTCGATCGACCAGGGCGGCTGCGTGGAGACGATCAAGCCGACGACTCACTCGAATCCAACTTACGTTGTTGACGGCGTCATCCACTACGGCGTGACGAACATGCCTGCTGCCTGCGCGCGCACCTCGACGCAAGGTCTCACCAATGCGACGCTTCCCTTCGCGCTCAAACTGGCATCCATGGGCCACAAAGAGGCGATGCTGAAAGATCCGCACCTGATGAACGGGCTCAACGTCTACCACGGCCATGTGACTAATAAGCCCGTCGCTGATGATCTCGGCTATACCTACAACGAGCCGAAGGGACTGCTTACTTCTCAGAAAAGAGAGCTTGCAGCGACATAATGATCGGAAGGAGCTTTGATAGAGGTGTTATACAGAAATAACCTGAAGAATCGGTTTTTGGCGGCATATTTTGGGTCTTCACTCGCGCCTTGCCTATTGGCAATGGTCGCTCGCTCCAGACGCCAAAATCTGCATACCCTTCGTTCTTAAATCGCCCTTAGACAAAGAAACCCCGTCCGCCTTACAATGAGGGGAATGTCCTAGTTGGAAGGGGGCGGGTTTCCTCTCATGCAACGCATTCCGGAGTTTGTTCAAGAGTACCTCAAGGTAGCAAATGCCCTCATAGAGTCGGGCTCTGTCGGCGAGCCGATCTTCTCTAAAGGCACCTATCAGATTGAGGTTCAAGAGAAAGGGAAAAAGAAAGCGTTCCCCTTTATCCAGATGAGAGACGACGGCGAGGTCACCGACTCGTTCTGCAGCTGCAAAGTCTCCGAGGCGGGGAAAGGGTGTCCCCACTTGGCCGCCGCCTGTTTAAGAATCTTCAACGGCTTCGAAGAGCCGCTCCACGTCCGGTATAAAAAATCGCTCTGGAACCGCCTGTTTCAAATGGCCAGTAAGCGGCATGGCTATGAGACCTCTTGTCTTAAAAAGAAAAAAAGCGGCCACTACGTCTGCCAGTCAAAAACAAAAAAACAGCTCTTTTCAATCACAGCGACTAAAGAGGGCGCAAAAAAACGGCTCGAGGGGATCGTCGCTGAAAGAGTGGTTGAGACAGAAGAGACCTCTTTAAAATTTTCGAATCTCTCCACAGAAGAAATTGCGCAATATCGAGAGGGGAAAGCCTCCCACAATCTCCGCTTCGAGCTCTCCTTTTGGTCCGATCTCGCCAAATGGCTGATGGCGCTCGAAGATGAAAAAGAGCCCTATGAAATTGTCTTCGAAGGCAAGCCCCTCCCACAAGAAGTGACGCTTAAATTCTCAAGGCTTGGCGTCTGGTTTTACATTTCAAATGTCAACTGGCCCTGGATCATTCCTTCGCTTTCTACCGTCAAAAGCCCGCTCCAGGTTTTTGATGCCGAAGAGGGGGATATCGAAGAGATCTCTTATGATGAAGAAAAGCGCTCTTTTCTCATCCGCCACAAAGGCAAATCCCAAACAGGAGGCAGCGATTTCTCGGGTCATCCGATCGGCGATTGGCTCTTTGTCGAAGGAAAAGGGTTCTATCGAAAAAGATCTGACCCTCTTTTCCAGGAAGATCTGATCCCTCCTGAAAAAATCGGCGAGGCGCTCTCCCAATCAGCCAAGCGGCTCCAAAAGTTTTTCCCGATCTCACTTGAAAGTAGGAAGTGCCAGTACCGGCTCCACTTCGATTCGGAAAGACGGCTTCACATCCAAACGTTTGTCTTGGAGCCCCACGACTTGCAAGATCCAAAAGCTGCCTGCTTTGTCCCTTGGGTCTATCTCCCGGGGAAGGGCTTTTTTCTCCTCGAAGATTGGCTCTTTGAGGGAAAAGAAAAAATCGTTCAGCCCGAAGAGGTCGCAGACTTCGTAAACCGCCACAGGCTTTGGCTCCACAACTACCCGGGCTTTCAGACTCATCTCGGCAGCTTGGAGTCCCATCTCACGTATCGCCTAACTCAAGAGGGACTCTTTTTCGATGCGGAGCTCAACTTCCCCGAAGAATATGGGGAGACGCACCACTTCGACGAATGGGTCTACATCAAAGGCCAGGGCTTTTACATGAAAAAAGAGAGCAGGGGAAAACTTCCGCTCCATCCCGGCATGCGGATCCCGAGACAGGAAGTTTCCTCTTTCCTCTCCGCCCATTTCGAGGAGCTCGAACAGGTACAAGGTTTCCTCTCGCCTGAGCCCGTCATCCGAAAAATGGGGCTCGCCATCACTTTGACAGAGGATGGGAAAATCTCGATTGCTCCCAAAATGGAATACGATCCGAGCATTGACCCCACAAAATTGCAGTTTTTGGGCGATTGGATCTTCATTGAGGGAAAAGGGTTTTCAGAAATCCCTCCCGCATCGCGCCTGCCTGAGCGCTATCGGGAAAGCGCCATCTTAAACCCCTCTCAAGAGGCGGCCTTTCTCGCCTTTGAGCTCGAACCTTTAAAACCCTACATTTTAGAAATCGATCCACGCCTTGCCAAACCGCAAAATCTCTATCTCAAAATCAGAAAAATCATCCGCAATAAAGAGAGAAGAAAACAAGAGTGGCTCGTCGATCTCGCTTATGCATCTGAAGCGGGCACAGTCGATATTTTCCCGATCTGGGACGCTTTCCAGGAAAAGAGGCGCCATCTCTTCTCTTCCGCCGGCCTTCTCTCATTAAAAGAGCCCCGATTTAACTGGATCCGCCAACTCCAAAAAAGAAGGCTCGACCGCAAAAGAGGACTACTCCGCCTCAGCACGCTTGAGTGGATCCGCTTAAACGTCTTTGAACTCATCGAGCCTCCCAAAGGAGAGAGCCCCGAGGCCATCGAGACGAGAAACCTCCTCGAAGAGATCAATAAACTCGAAGCGCACCGCCTTCTCAATATGAGCGCTCTCAAGGCGACTCTTCGCCCCTACCAGGAAATTGGCCTCAATTGGCTCTGGTTTCTCTACTGCCACAATCTCTCGGGACTTCTCTGCGACGACATGGGTCTCGGCAAATCGCACCAGGCGATGGCGCTCCTCGCCGCCATCTCCTCTGAAGATAGAGATAAAACAAACAAATACCTCATCATCTGCCCCACATCCGTCATCTACCACTGGGAAGAGCTCTTAAAGCGCTTCTTGCCCGACATGAGAGTCTGCACCTACTACGGCCTCGAGAGAAGTTTGGAGCATTTCGAAACCAACCACGACATTCTCCTCACCTCCTACGGGATCCTCCGCACAGGAGAAGAAGAGCTCCAGGCTTATCGGTTTGAGCTCGCCATATTCGATGAGATCCAAATCGCAAAAAACCACCTCTCCCAAACTCACAAAGCGCTCAAAGCGATCCGCTCCCAAATGCGGCTCGGCCTCACAGGCACGCCCATCGAAAATCGGCTCCGCGAGCTCAAATCTCTACTCGACATTGTTCTCCCTTCTTACATGCCGCCAGATCCCGTCTTCCGCGATCTCTTCATCAACCCGATCGAAAAACTCCGCGATCCCGAACAGATGGAGCTCCTCGGCAAACTCGTCAAACCATTCATCCTGCGCCGCAAAAAAAGCGAAGTGCTCTTCGATCTCCCGGAAAAAATCGAAGAGATCTCCTACTGCGATCTCTCCCAAGATCAAAAAGAGCTCTACCGCCAAATTGCCTTCAAAATGAAAGAGACCGTCTACCAAGATCTGCAAGACAGCTCAAAACCGATCCCCTACGTCCACGTCTTCTCCGCTCTCTCCACCCTCAAGCGCATCTGCGATCACCCCGCCCTCATCCACGGCGACATTAAAAAAGCGTCCCAATACCGCTCGGGCAAATGGGATCTTTTCGTCGAACTTCTCTACGAGGCGAAGGGCAGCGGACAAAAAGTGGTCGTCTTCTCCCAATACCTCGAGATGCTCGCCATCATCGAAGCGTATCTCAAGAAAAAAGGGATCGGCTACGCCTCCATCAAAGGCTCCACCAAAGACCGCAGTGAACAGCTCCGCCGCTTCCGCGAAGATCCCGCCTGCGAAATCTTTGTCGCCTCGCTCCTCGCCGCCGGCGTCGGGATCGATCTCACCGTCGCCTCGATTGTCATCCACTACGACAGATGGTGGAACCCCGCCAAAGAAAACCAGGCGACCGACCGCGTCCACCGGATCGGCCAAAGCCGCGGCGTCCAGGTCTTCAAGCTCGTCACCAAAGACTCCATCGAAGAACATATCCACGACATGATCGAGCGCAAAAAAGGACTCCTCGAGGATATTATCGGCCAGGAAGATCAAATTAATTATTTGACAAGAGATGAGCTCCTGATCGTCTTTGAAAAGATGTTCAAAGACGTCCACATCGAAGAAAAGAATTAACAGGATCCGCTCGAGGCGAGCGGGCAGGATCGCAGCTGACGCTGCTGCAGGATATTTCTCATGGGGGGCGGGGCTTCCCCCGGATCCTGCAGCTCCTTTGGAGTATCCTGCCGGCGCCTTAGCGCCGATCCTGTTATTTTTTCTTTTTCAAAAGAGTTGATTGCTCCCCCTCCTTCCTCTATACTATCCGCCACTTATGCAACCCAAAATCGCCCTTGTAGGCCGTCCCAATGTCGGGAAATCGGCCCTTTTTAACCGGATTTGTCAAAAGCGGATCTCCATTGTCGATGAACAAGAGGGGATCACGCGCGATCGCCTCTATGCGACGGCAGAAATCTTCGGAAGACCTTTCACCCTCATCGACACCGGGGGGATCGACATCTCGAGCCAGCTCCCCTTCAACGAGGAGATTAAAAAACAAGCTTACATGGCGATCGAGGAAGCGGATGTGATTATTCTTGTGGTAGATGGCCAGGCAGGCCCAAATCCGCTCGATGATGAAGTGTCCAAGATCCTCTTGAAGTCTAAAAAGCCCCTCGTTGTTGCCGTCAATAAGATCGATCGGATGGGCGATGATTACAAGATGCATGCCTTTCATTCGCTTGCGATCAAGGATATGATCGGCGTCTCTGCGATCCAGGGCTTTCAGGTGGCGGAACTTTTAGAGAAGGCGATCTCTTTCATCCCTCCTCAAGAGGAGCTTCCTGTCCCCGCCCCTGAAGTAGAGGGCGTCATCAAGGTAGCTATCGTGGGCCGCCCAAATGTGGGCAAATCGACCCTCCTCAACCATTTGCTCCATGAAGAGCGCTCCATTGTGAGCCCCATTGCCGGAACGACGAGAGATGCGATCGATGTGACTTTAGAACACCAGGGGCAAAAGTATCTCCTCATCGACACAGCGGGCATCAGGCGCAAAAAAGCGGAGAAAGAGGTCGTCGACAAATTTGCCGCCATCCGAACTGATGACGCGATCGAGCGAGCGGATGTCTGCATTCTCGTTCTCGACGCCTTCGAAGGATTTACGACGCAGGAGAAACGGATTGCAAGCGAAATCGAAGAGAAGGGCAAAAGCTGCGTCCTCGTCTTCAATAAGTGGGACCTTCTGAAAAATTTCCGCATGGAGCATGCGCTTCGCGGAGTTAAAGAAGAAATTCCTTTCTTGAATCACTGCCCGACTCTTTTTGTCTCTGCTCTCAACGATAGGAATCTCGGCCAGATCTTCCCCAAGGTCAAAGAGGTCTTTGTCGAAAGACATAAACGAATCACCACCGGCCAGCTCAATAAGTTCATCGAGGCGTGCCTCCAGAAATACCACCCTCCTCTCATCATCGGAAAAAGGCTTCGGATCTACTACATGACCCAAGTAGAACTCAACCCGCCCAAATTCGTCCTCTTCGTCAATAACCCGACGCTCATGACCGAGCCATATAAAAAATATTTGATTAACCAATTTAGAGAGAGCTATGGCTATAGCGGCTGTCCATTGACCCTTGAGCTTCGGGGGAAAAATGCGATCGGCGAAACCCCTTTGCTATAATCAGCAAAAAATTAAAAAGGCAGGAGTTTTATATGTTACCAGTAGCAGATCATCCCGCGCCAGGTGTGTTGGATTCACAAGAAACGCGAGCGTTGATTAAGCGCAGTTGCGAACAGGTGCAAACGACATTCAAAGTGATGATGGTCGCTTGTGCGATTTTTGCTCTTTTGTCTCCGCTTTTTGTGGCCCTTTTCACCTTTATCCCGATGACTTATCTGAGCTATGAACTCCATCAAATTATAGCGAATTTTCTTGTAGGTCTTGATTCAGTCGCAGATTGCGAGCGATTTTCAACGGCCATTCAGAACGGATTTACAAACCTTAGTAGAACAGATGTTTCATACTTCTCGAGTAGGCTGACAGATGGCGCTCCCTTGCTTCGCCGGTCTATCAATGCATACTTCCTGTGATTCGAAAATCGGTTCTGGCATCGTCGGGCATTTTTTCTTTTCCTCTCCCCACTGGTAATTTTTGCTCGCTCCTACTATCCTGAGCTCAGGAGTCCTCTTTCATGCGCTTTCCTCGCCCCAGATCCATCTCGCTCGCCCCCTTCATGGAGGAGCTGCGGGGCTATCGCTTTTCTTTTTTGCAGAGCGATATTTGGGCGGCGCTCGCTGTCGCTTTGATGACAATCCCTCAATCGATCGCTTATTCGCTGCTTGCAGGCTTGTCTCCAACGGCGGGACTTTTCTCGGCTATTTTCGGGTGCATTTTCGTTGCGGCATTTGGCTCGTCTAGGCATTTGGTGTCGGGCCCGAGCACGGGAACTGCCATCTTGATTCAAACGGCCATATCCGATGTGCTTGCGACCTATCCGGAGACAATTGTCGGCGCGGAGAGAGAAGCTCTCATCTTGGAGATTTTAAAGCAGATCATTTTGGTGATGGGATTAATACAGATCGGATCGGCCTTTTTCAATGTGAGCAAGCTGCTCCAATTTGTCAGCCGGCCGGTGGTTTTGGGCTATTTCGCGGGACTCATTGTTGCGATTGTAGTTACCCAGATGTACTACTTTACAGGCATCCCGTCTGCGAGGGGCGATCAGACGATTTTGGTGCAGGGGTGGACGTTTTTCTTAAGAATTTTTCAACTGAAGCCCTGGGTTGTAGTTGTTGGGGGAATAAGTCTTGCCGTTTTGCTTTTTTTAAGGCGATTTTTAAAAAACTTGCCCGATGCCCTTTTGATGCTGGTTATTGCATCGAGCTTTGCTTATGGACTAAGTTATTGGTTCGAGGGGGCGGTGGTGCCAAGGCTGGGCGATCTCAAGATGGCCGGCAAGCCGGTTCCCATGCTGACCTTTCCATTTGTCGATTTTTCACTCTTGAATAAAGTGTTTCCCGCGGCAGTTGCAGTCTCTTTTTTGGCTGTTTTAGAGGTGTTTTCGATCTCGAGAAATTTTGCATCCAAATCGGGTCAGCAGGTGCAGGTCAATCAGGATGTGTTTGGGTTGGGAGTTGGCAATACGGTGCTCTCTTTTATCGCAGGAACGCTGCCGGCATCAGGGAGCGCGACGAGAACATCGCTCAATTTCCGGATGGGGGCGAAGGGGAGACTCGCTGCAATTTTAAGCGGCCTTTTTACTGCGGTAATTATCTTCTTCTGCTGGCCTTTAGTGCAGCATATTCCCCTGGCGGCTTTGGCGGCTCTTTTAATGGTCACCGTTCCCACTTTGATGAACTGGGCTGAAATCAAGCTCTGCTTCAAAGCGACAAGAGAAGACGCGCTCGTCTTTTTGCTGACATTTTTCTCGTGCTTGATCTTCAGCTTGGATGTGGCGTTTTTTGTGGGGATTGTGATCTCGATTGGCACTTATTTGAAAAAATCCTCCACGCCTCATCTGGTCGAGTATGCATTTAACTCGAAGGGCAGGCTCAGCATTGTAAGTCCCAAAGAAGATGTGCATCGGAAGGTGAGGATCATCGGCATTGGGGGCGAACTCTACTTTGCTCTGGCAGATGTGTTTCAGAGCTCTTTGCATTCAATTACGGAAGACAGAAATGTGCAGGCGATTGTTTTAAGGCTCAACAATGTCTATCACATGGATGCATCGATGTGTTTGGCAATACTGAAGCTCTTTGAGACCCTGCAGGGGACGGGGCGCCATCTCGTGATCAGCGGGCTGACCGAAGAGGTGTGGCACGTGTTTCATAGAGCGGGGCTTGTGAAGAAGATCGGCCTCGACAATCTCTACTTTACCGATGAGAGCAATCCGCAGTTTTCCACCTGGAAGGCGTGTCTCAGAGCCCAAGAGCTCATCCACCGCAAAGACGATTAAGTTTCTTGTAATTAATTACTTGCGAGAGAACCCCCGCTTTTTAGCCAAATTTGGACGAAATACCCCCCGTAAAATATCCAAAATTGGAGAAAAAACGATGGAAACGATATAACGATTGAACGATAGGAATTTTTATTTTTTATCGTTATATCGTTGATTTTCTAGGCAGAGTTTCGTGACGACTAATCGTATTTGTTTTCTTTGGCTGGATCGTATTTGAAGATGCGGCCGTCGACTTCGACTTTCCTGTAGACCCACTCCTCGTCGTTTTCT
>MGLY01000025.1:21978-22334 GCA_001794935.1 Chlamydiae bacterium RIFCSPHIGHO2_12_FULL_49_9
CATCGCGAGGTGCATGTACTGGGAAGAGGAGGGGCGGTAATGGCTTCTCGGCCCATCGACGGGAGAGATCACCTCTTGGTGGAACTTGATGATCGAATCGGCCATGCGAACAGCGAGAGAGGGAGCTTTTTTTTCTTTTGTGGGAGCGGGCGCTTTGAGGTCGCAGTCATTGCCCCAAGGCTCATGATAGCCGGGAGGGGTCGCCAGGAGGGTTGCGGCAAATAGAAAAATGAAGAGGCAATTGCCTCTGAAGCTAAAACGCATGTTTGATCATCAGCGCTGGGAAGAGATGATTCTCATTGAGGACGCAAGAGGCGGTTCTCTCATAGAGTCTTTCATTGTAGTATTTCGCCTCT
>MGLY01000026.1:0-13748 GCA_001794935.1 Chlamydiae bacterium RIFCSPHIGHO2_12_FULL_49_9
CTGTCCCCTTCGAGCCTGTCGTTAAAAACGACAGGCTCTCGCCTAGCGGCTTCGCTGCGCCGCAAAAATTCTTTGCGATATGAAGCCAAGGGCTGGCGCGCGAGTCTCAACTTCGTTGAGAACTCACTCGCGCGCCAGAACTAAGGGGAGGCCCCTCGCACCCCAACTCCCCCGATTGCTTGCGCAATCGGCGTCGCATAAATAAGCCTTTCCTAATGCTGAAAGAAACGTAAAGCTTTGAATGCGTGAAGCGGGTTGCGATAGCAATCCAGCGGAACTGAGGGTCGAAGCGAGA
Source organism: Chlamydiae bacterium RIFCSPHIGHO2_12_FULL_49_9 (assembly GCA_001794935.1). GTDB lineage: Bacteria > Chlamydiota > Chlamydiia > Chlamydiales > SM23-39 > O2-12-FULL-49-9. The sequence goes on from MGLY01000026.1 coordinate 296, forward strand.
TGAAGCGGCTTAAGCGCGGGGGCGCAGCGCCCGAAGCTTGCGCGTAGCATGCCCGACGTCTATTTTGTTCTATTCTCCCCTTCTCTTTTTACCACCTAGGGTCTGGGATGGAAGTCGTTGAAGGCCTTCTTGAGCCTGCTTCCCGTCACATGAGTGTAACGATCGGTCGTTCCAATGTCCTCATGGCCGAGCATGTCTTGAATGAGCCGAAGGTCCGCCCCGTTTTCTAATAGATGAGTTGCGAAGGAATGGCGCAAAGTGTGAGGAGAAATCTCCTTTTCAATGCCCGCTGATTTGGCATAGGTTTTGACCCTGCTCCAAACAGTTACCCGATCCATCGGCTTTCCCCTGGAAGAGAGAAATAAGGGAGCGTCTTCTTCCTCTGCTTTGCCCCTGTAGTGAAGCAGGTAATGATCGACTGCCCCAATCGCCTTTTTGCCGACGGGAACTACCCTCTCTTTTTTCCCCTTGCCCCTCACTTTCACAAAGGTCTCATTCAAATCGCGCACCCTGAGCGAGCATAACTCGGAGACTCTCATACCTGTTGCATAGAGCAGCTCCAGCATCGCTTTATCCCTGGATCCGATCGAGTCATCTGTTTTGGGCTGATCGAGAAGCGACTCCACCTCTTCCACGCTCAACACCTCAGGGACGAGCTGCCAGATCTTGGGAGTCTCAAAGTAGCGGCCTAAATCGACTGAAATCGCCCCCTCCCGTTTGAGAAAACGGAAAAACACCTTGATCGAGACGAGGATGCGGCAAACGCTGGAACTCGCGTATGCCCTGTCTTTAAGGTGGTGAACAAACGATAAAATGGCTGCCGGATCGACCGCTTTCCACTCTTTGCCCTGGAAGTGCGCTGCAAATGAGCGGATATCTCTTCCATAGGCTTCTACCGTGTGGGCGGAGAGCCCTTTTTCAGAGCGAATGTAGTCGAGAAAATCGAGAATGCGGAAGTCTTCAGCCATAAGGCTGAGTCTAGCAAAAAGGCCTATTTACCGGATCCCGCTCCGTGAACAAAAGAGCCTTCTGCCCTCGCGCTGCTGCTGTCTTTGAACTTCGCACAAATTCCCCGGATGATAATGACGAGAAAAATCAGAGTGGAAAGACCCATCAGAATGTAGGGAACTGTGCTTACCACTGCTGCAAGGAAGAGGATCGACGCGACGAAGGAGAGTAACCACGCGACAAAAGTCCAAGCGAAAAGAACAATTTTCTTTTTGCTTTCCGATTTGACAAGAGCAATAAGAGCCGCAGCTTCTATTTTCTCTTTCCCAACAACTCCCGCCTCATATTCCTCTAAAAGAGCGTCGGTTTGCTTCAGAATTTGCTCAACTGCTTTAGAGCTTGTCCGCCTTTTGAGATATTTGATTTTCGTCTCCGCGAGATGGCGCAGTTTCTCTTCTACAAGCTCATTTTTGTCTTCTTGTTCTATCCCGGGATATTCCGATTCGATCTGATTTTCAATTGCTTGTTTTTCCAAAGGATGAATGGCGAGCAGACTCTTCAAATATCGAAGAGCCGCTCTGATTTTATTCCCTTCAGACTTTTCGCCTTCCATCACCTCATCCAGACGCTCTTGAAAGCGGTAACATCGATAGATCCCCAGACTCGCGGTCCCCATTCCCAAAAGAGAAACAGCTCCAAATCCGGCAGTGGCCACGTTAGAAAGAGCGGTTACCACGCCCGTTCCGGCTGCCTCAACAGATGTCGTTTTGCTCCCGAGGAAAAACCCTGCGCCGATAGCCCCCAATCCTCCGGATGCCATCTGAGCTTGAGCGCGCCTTTTCCCCTCGTTATCGCCAATCTCTTCAGAGTATTCAGAGCCGCTATATCCCCCTTTGATATCCAAAAGGGCGCCGAGAAACCAAATCGATCCCGAGAAAAACCCCAAAATTGCGCTTACAAGATTCGTAGGACCCTCTTTGACGTTAAATATCTGGCGGGCTAAAGAGAGTCCCCCATCGACCGCATTCAAACCGGCCATAATGTTTTGCGCGCACGTCGGCTGAGCGCCCTTTTTCACTCCATCAAATTTCTCTTTTGGATCCCCTTGCAGCTCTCCTACCTCGGGCACAGATCTCGCATCCGTGCACTCCAAAAAGGAAACAGCCCCCACAAGCAGCTTGTGATATTGCTTTTTCAGATGGTCGGGGACCTCAAAGCTCTTCTTTTCCCCATCCACAAGGACTACAACTTCTCGCATCTTAAATAAAACTTGAGCCTTTTCATCTAACTCAAGCGACTGAAGATACTGAGAAAATTCCCTCATATGCTTTGAGACAAAACGGGTTACCTTTTCAATTTTTCCAGCCTGTCTGGAATCGATCGCGCTATGCGCGCCCTCTCCAGACACCGCCCCTGCCGCAAAGGTAAGATTCGTTACAGCCGCCATATGTTACTCTTTACCAAGCTGTTCTTCCACTTCCACTTGAACCATTTCAGCAATCTTCTCTGCGAGCTTTCGCTTGTCTAGACCGCGAAGTTCTCGAATACCTGCTAATGCCCATTCAGCAACTTCTAAATATTGCACCGGCTTTTGAATCCCCACGCGACCTGCGTCACCCCAGAGCTTGCAGGCCTCAGAAACTAACTCAGCCATAACTTGATAATCGCGCTCTTCTATATTTTCCGGGTTAAGAACAAGCCTTTTTAAGGAAGCCAGGCGCTCAGCAATTTCTTCTTCTAGAGCAAACAGAACAGCTTCTTCAAGCCTTTGAGCTTCCTCTTTATTTAAACCTTCAATACTTTCGACAGTCCAACGGACAATTTCATCCACGCCAATACTTGTATCTTCCTCTATCGTTTCATAGATGCGATAAACCAGCCGCCAAAAAGCCTCATCGGTTTCAGGCTCTATTTCTTTTTCTTCTACGAGATTTTTCGCTAGAGTTTGAAGCTGCTTAATTGTCTCTTCCTTTTGCTTTTCTAGAGCTCGCCTCTTTTCCTGAGCCGGATTTAAGGGAGATTCGGATCTTTTGGGCGGTAAATAATCGGTTAGCGACCGCGGGGTACGCGGGCTTGAAGGCCTGATAGAAAAACGCAGATCCCGACCGCCGTCTCCAGATTCTGAAGACTCAATCTCTAATCCAATATCCGCTTGCGGAGATTCGGGCCTCGAGAGTGGCGAAAAGATTTCTGCCAGATGAGGCCTGACTGTAGCATTGTCATCGCTATTTGCCGTTGTTTCGCTAGTTTTGTCTAAATTTTGAGATGTCCCTCGCCTTGAAATAGAACAATTATCCCCCTGAGAGGAGGAATCGTCGTCGTCTAAATCTAACCGAATATCAGCTTCCGAATCGCTATCGGTATCCAAGGGCGGTAATTTTTCCGGTTGAGAATCTGAAAACAAATGGACCAAAGAGCGAAGAGCGACTCTATTCGCTTGTAACACGGTCTTTTTAAAACGGTCTTCTAAGGGGTGGTTTTTTTGAACAAGATTCAGCTCTTCGGGATCTTTGCAGTAAGTCAGCTGAAGATCTGCAAGCTCAAGGCTCGATTCTTGGGTTTTGAGTGTTTGTAGGACAGCCGAACAGGTGCTTACAATTTTATCATGAGTTCGTTCTAGACTCATGATCGCCTTTGCCCGCTCTTGATTTGAGGCCCAAAAGACGATGTCATAGCTTTTGCCGCCGGATGAAAGAGCTCCTTTGAGAACATAGCTTTTCTTGCCGGCTTCCTGAACAACTTCTGTGGGTTTGTGAACCTTAAACGCCATTTTAATTAACCTGAATTATTATCGTTTTTATAGACAAATTATATCAAATTTTTTGAATAAAATCAATAAAAATCGGGACGGTTTATTATAATTAACTGCGTCGTAAGTGACTGATAATAAATAGACTTGTGAAATTCTCCCCTTTGGGATAAGCTCTTCCTTTATGCCTAAAGACATGAAAGAATCGATTATCCCCCAGCATCGGGAGCCGTTCCGCTCGGTTCTCATTTTCGGCCCCCCCGGGTCGGGAAAGGGCACGCTGGGCAAGTTCCTCAGCAGCGCCGGTAACCACTGCCACCTCTCCTCAGGGGATATTTTCCGAGGCCTTGCCCCCGAGTCTCCTGCGGGCAAAATCTACCACGAATACGCGGGAAAAGGGCTCCTCGTCCCGGATGAGATCACGATCAAAATCTGGCACCATTTCGTCCATGGGCTCATCGCCACAAACCGCTATTTCCCTGCCCAGCAGCTCCTTTTGCTGGACGGCATCCCCCGAACGCTCCGCCAGGCGGATCTTCTCGAAAAGCACATCGAAATCTCCCGTATCATCGTGCTGGAGATCGAAAATGTCGATATCGTGATTAGAAGGATCCAAAGGCGGGCTGTCATTGAGAAGAGAACGGACGATCTCGACACGGATGTTTTAAAAACTCGGATGGAAGTTTACGAAAGAGACACGGAGAAACTGCTCGATCACTACCCCGATGCGATCATCTCCCGCTTTAACGCAGACCAAAAACCGCTCGAAGTTTTAAGAGATGTTCTAGTCGGCCTCTCTGATTTGCTTACGCATCAATAGCGAGAAATTGATCTCTTCTCTCTGCTACAGCAGAGATAAAGTGAACGGCATAATCCTCTTTAATCACTTCCATTTGGATCAGATCGGAAATCCAATCGCCCACATCTTCGCCTTGAGCCAGGCTAAGAGCGATATAGTTGACAAACTGTTCTTCCATCAAGATGCGAGCCTCGTCCAAAGTTCCTGTAAGCGCATCACCCGTTATCCCCGCTGCTTTTAAACAGTTTCTCAATTGTGTGTAACGGCGCTTCATCGTCGCCCAATTTCCGAATGGATCGATCGTCTCAATTTCTCTCTTAAATGGCTCCAGGAGAAGCTGCGCCGCATAGCTCATCAAACCCTCTTTGAGCGGGCCTTCTACAAGCGTTTCTAAAAGCGGCTTGATCTCTTGAATCTGATTGGCTTTAACCAGCGTTTCGATTCGATCTTCATAAAAGCGGGCTATATGCCTTTTCTCCGCTTCAAGAGCTAGCTGCTCTATAGCGTCCGGATGAACAAATCCGGTTGCCCTCTCTTTCAGCTTCTCTATTTCCGCAAAAAAGGAATCAGCCCTTTCAATCTCAACCGCAAAATCTCCCAAAAGTTTTTCAACCCGCGCGTCGGAAATGCTCTTTTTAAATTCATCCGTCATGATCTGATCGAAAATCACATTCTTGATGAGCTTGATTGTGCCCTTGGCTGTTTTCTGAAGTCCTTTTTTTGCAGATATCCCAATCGTCTCTTTTAAAGCCTTTTCGATCTTGCGCGCATCTTCCGGATTTTCACATTCTTGATACACATCGAAAAGTAGTTCCTGAATCTCCGGGATGAAATCTTCCTGAGCAGGATCTTGGGCAAAAGCTTTGATTTTTCTAGAAAGAATTCCCTTGATCGGCGATGAATCCGCTGCGCGGATTCGGAAGAGATCAGGCGTCTTTTCCACCTCTCGCTCCCAAGCGGGAATCGCGCCAAAAACAGCTCCAACCAAAGTGAGCGGCAATAAAACCGCCCCGGCAACGGCAGCGGCAACTGCCTTCCAGGGAGATCCCAACTCCCACTCGTCTTTGATCCACTCATAGACCCTTCGGTTTGTCGAGATGCGCTCGGGCTTCTCAACAACCCTTCCGGAAACAGCTAAGATTGCAGACATAAATCGTTCATTTATCAAGTTTTGTAACGGTTATTATACTATATTTTAAAGTTAATTTCAACACCAAATAATTAATTTACAAAACTCTAATTAACAATGATTTAAGCATTGACTTTTCGCTTATTTTCGTTTATAATCGGAAGGGTAGTTACCCTATAAATCGAAGGAGCCTTCCATGGACTCGAGCCAAAGAATCGCTGTTCTAGAGAGTGTTGTAGACCACCTTAAAACGGAAATCTCCTACCTGAACTCCATCTTAATTCAATGCGGGTTTTCAAAGGGGATTTCGACCCTCAAAGAGACAGCCCTGCAGTACCTCAAAGAGTGCGTTTAAAGCGCTTTATTGACCTATAATCCATGAGCCTATATAATGAAGTTTAACTTCCCGAATCGGGAATCTTAAATTCAGCGGTTCTTATGGAGATAGACTCAGTCACTTTAGAGCAGGCTTTAAGAACCCTCGGCTCGCTTCTTGCGGATCGGGGTCATTTCTATGAGATCGTTGCGATTGGAGGAGGCGGACTCCTCCTTTTGGGTCAAATTGATCGTTCAACAAAAGACCTTGATCTTGTCGCTCTGGTGGAAAAGGACAGATTTGTTTCTGCAGCCCCCCTTCCCGGAGGCTTAATCCAAGCGGCTGAAGACGTCGGAAAAGCTCTTGATCTCGGAAAAGGGTGGCTAAATATTGGGCCCGCCTCGCTCTTGGATGCAGGGTTGCCCCAAGGATTTAAAAGTCGGATGCATACCCGCGCTATCGAGGTTTGATTGTTCATTTGGCAGGACGCTTTGACCAAATTTGCTTTAAACTCTATGCAGCGGTTGATCAGGGACCTCAAAGCAAGCACTTCTCAGATCTCAAGCACTTAAAGCCCACCCCGAGTGAATTAGACGTAGCCAAGCGCTGGTGTTTAACGCAAGACACTTCAGAAACTTTTGCAGCCGAATTGAATGATGCTCTAAAGGCGTTGGGAGTCAACTGTGAGCTCTCTTAAAGAACATCTGGATAAACATTTAATCGACCTTGCGTGGAGCCTCTGGACTGAACTCGGCGTGGCCGGCATTCAAAACAAGCATCGGCAATTTTTGATCCAACCGGAAGAACTCATTTTACTCACATCCGTCATCGGAGAAACAGACCCCCGCCTCCGAGATGAAGCTCTCGACTGGTGCAGTCGTTATCATTCTCTTATTTCTGTCAGCCGCCTTAAAACACTTGCAAAGGCGTTTGGCGAACTTACAATCAAATCCTTTTCGATCTTTGCAGCAACATTAAACTCTATTTCGGGCGCTAATTGGCCGGTTCTTGTCCCTTCCTCCCCCCTGAAGTGCAAACCTAGCGGAAAATCGAAATCCCCACGGTTTGAAAATCCAGCTCTCCTTTTGTTTAGGCTCCGCGCGCTATTCGGTGTTGGCGCTCGCGCAGATCTCATCGGATTTTTTTTAGCCAAGAAAGCAGACTGTTACACCGTTGCAGACACGATAGACACTGGATATACAAAACGAAATCTTGCAGATGTTTTGGACGGATTTGCGCAAGCCAAAATTTGCGATGTTTCCATGGTTCGCAATCACAAAAGCTACCGGTTCACAAAAAGGGACGATTTCCTAAGAATTTTAGGCCCGCTCCCCGGATTTATGCCCTCTTGGAGAGATCTCTTTGAGACAATCCTGAAGTTGCGCGACTGCATTCATCGAACCGAAGCAAAAACGATTGACGTGAGAGTTGTTGAGATCCGAAATACTTTAATACGTGCAAAAAATTTGTTGAGTCGCCTAAACTGGACGCCCCCGCCATTTCAGGCTGATTTTGAGGTTTATTGGAACTCGTTTTCCGCATGGATCTTACAGATCTTAAAAAATCTCTAAACCTTGCTTTTTTGGCCAGGGATAGCTAAACTCGGATCCTTTCACGAGTTTGTATGGCCAAAATCATTTTTGAAGACAGCGGAGAGGAAACCGATCTTCCGGATGGATCTCCCCTTCACGAGGCTTGCGAGCAAGCGGGCGTCCCCTTTGCCTGCACCGAAGGCGTTTGTGGAACGTGCGTCATCGAAGTGACGGAAGGGATGGAAAACCTCTCCGAATTCAACCAGGCGGAGGCCGATTTTCTCGGCGAGCTCGACAAAGAGCGCCTTGCCTGCCAGTGCCAGATCAACGGCGGATGCGTAAGAATTAAATTTTAATTGGATACCCCCATGCAACAGCAAATTACCCGAGACACGACAATCGAAGACGTTTTCAAACGTTTTCCCAATAAAAGCCAAAAGCTGGCTCAAGTGATGACAAATGCGGGACTCCACTGTGTTGGCTGCTCAGCCTCCACTTGGGAAACGATCGAAGCGGGCATGTATAGCCACGGCATGGAAGATCAAAAAATCGACTCTCTTCTCAAAGAGCTCAACCAGGTTCTTGAAGAAAAAGAAGACCTCTCCACCATCACCATCACTCCGCGGGCGGCGCAAAAGTATAAAGAGATCCTGGAAGATGACGGGAAAATGGGCTGGGGACTTCGCTTTGGAGAGAAAGCCGCGGGCTGCAGCGGATTTGAGTATTTTCTCGACTATTCAGAAAAAGCGAAACCCGGCGATTTTGTCCTTGAATCTCAAGAGATCGAGATCCACATCCACAGCGGCTCGAAAGAGCGCCTCATGGGTTCCGTCATCGACTACGTAGACGGCCTCCAGGGAGCCGGCTTCAAGATCTCAAATCCGAACGTGAAGGCTTCCTGCGGCTGCGGCTCCTCCCACGGCTACTGAGAAAAAAGCGGCGACCTCACTAACCTGAGGTCACGCCCTTAAGCAACGTGAGTTATGCAACGGTCCCAAGCTGAGGGAACACATAGTGATCTAATATCCGATCGGTGATCTCTTGCACGATTTTTTCCGCCTCAGCTTTTAGCCGACTCTCTGAGGCAGACTTACAATACGAGCAGCGGATAGCTTCAATTCCGAAAATTATTGCTATCAATAATAAAACTGCGGCAATAATTCCAAAAAATATTACTGCACCTGATATTGCTCCACCTGAGGCAGCTGCGGCAAGACCAGCGAACATAACAAGCCCCAAGGAGTCCCCTGCACACACAGCACTCATCTCAATAAAGTCCTCACTATCCTTGGTATGACGCCATATCTTGTCTTTCAAATCTCGTAAGCCACACAGCTCCGCTTTCTTCGCATCTAGTCCAAGAGTTTGGGAGATCTTCAATCTGTCTGAGAAGGGCTTCCGCCAGAAGTCGCCATCTAGTACGTATTGAACTTTATTTTTACTATCCAAAAAAGCTCGAGCAGTTTGTGGGTCTAATTCGCCATCGCCGTTTCTATATGGAGGAGGAGGCTCGTCATATAAGGGAGGACTGGGCTCTTCATATTGCGGGAGGCCTTCTACCTGGTAGTCTAAAAATGGGGCGCTCGGTCCCGATGGAGTTATGCTCATATTAATCCTTTTCATTTTAATGATAAAAACACTAATATAATAACGTGTTTTTGTTTAATAGTAAACAATTAAAATTGTTTTTATTATTAAATTATAAATACAAATTCAATAGTTTTTAAAGTCGGAAAGGGATTTTTGATTTTGTGGACTCAATATGTATTTTGAATCCTTTTGAAAATTTTAAAGATGGATTGGCAAGCCAAAAAGCGACATTGCCGCCTCTTTGATCGCCTCTGAAAGAGTGGGGTGAGCGTGACAAGTGGAGGCCAGCTCGTCCGCTTTCATCCTTGCGGCGATAGCAACCGTCGCTTCCCCAATCAGCTCCGATGCGTTTGGCCCCAGAATGTGAACACCCAAAAGTTTCTTCGTAGAGACTTCTGCGAGGATTTTGACAAACCCCTCATCATCTCCCGTACAGCGAGCTCTCGAGTTGGCCTTGAAAGGAAACTGCGCCGCTTTATAGGCGATTCCTTTTTTCTTGAGCTCTTCTTCGGTAAAGCCGACCGAAGCCACTTCCGGATGAGTATAGGCGACATTCGGAATCGCGATGTAGTCGATCGAAGGGCGATGTCCTGCGATGAGCTCGGCAACAGCCACTCCCTCCTCGGAGGCTTTGTGAGCAAGCATCGGCCCTTCGACGAGATCGCCGATGGCAAAGATGTGAGGAATAGAGGTGCGAAAAGAGGCGTCGATTTGAACAAAACCTTTTGGATCTTTTTTAATGCCGAGGGCGTCCAGTCCGAGATCTTGGGAGTAGGGCCTTCTCCCTATAGCGACGAGCGCTGCGTCCGCCTCCATTTGAGAGCCGCTCTCGAGCGTTAGGACGACCTGTTTGCCGAGATCTGCTTTGACAACTTTTTGAGAGAGATGGAAAATCATTCCTTGAGAAGTTAAACTCTTTTGAAGCCCTTTTGAAAGAGCCAAATCAAATGCAGGACAGATCCGATCTAAAAACTCGATAAATTCCACTTTGGAACCGAGGCGGCTATAGACAGAGCCGAGCTCAACCCCAATGACTCCTGCGCCGACAATAAGCATGCTTTTAGGCACTTGCGTCAAAGCCAGAGCTCCCGTGGAAGAGAGAACTCTTTTTTCATCAAACGGCATGAAAGGGAGCGCAATCGGTTCGGAGCCGGTAGCGAGGATGATGTATTTGGCCTCAATCGTTTGCCCGTTGACATCGATTTGATGTTCTCCTGTTAATTTCGCATTCCCTTTGATCCAATCGACTTTGTTTTTCTTGAAAAGTCCTTCGATCCCCTTCGTAAATCCAAAGACAACCTCGGATTTGCGCTTCATCATTTCAGAAAATTCATAGCGGATCTCGCCACATTGGATCCCGTGTTTTTTCGCATCGTTTTGCATTTTGTAATAAAGCTCGGAAGAAGAGAGGAGCGCCTTCGATGGGATGCACCCGACGTTGAGACAAGTGCCGCCGAGAGTTGTTTCTTTTTCGATGCAGGCGGTTTTAAGGCCGAGTTGCGCAGCCCTGATTGCGGCCACATAGCCGCCGGGCCCCGATCCAATCACGACAAGGTCGTACATTGCTCTAAACTCTTTTTGATGTGCATAAGAAAAGAAATGGCCTCTTTGCCATCGACGATTCGATGATCGTAACTAAGGGCCAAATACATCATCGGGCGGAGCGCAATTTGATCGCCGACGGCAATCGGTCTTTTCACGATGCTGTGCATGCCGAGGATGCCGCTTTGGGGAGGGTTGAGGATCGGCGTCGACAATAACGATCCGTAAACGCCTCCGTTTGTAATCGTAAATGTGCCCCCTTGAAGATCGCTCACTGCAATCGTCCCGTTTCTCGCTTTCTCGGCCAACTCTTTGAGCGCCTTTTCAATCTCTGCGTAAGAGAGCTGATCCGCCCCCCGAATGACGGGAACCATAAGCCCCCTATCTGTCCCCACTGCAAGCCCGATATCGAAATAGTTGTGATAGACGATCTCATCTCCTTCAATCCTCGCATTGATCTCGGGAAATTCTCGCAAAGCCCCAATCACGGCTTTGACGAAAAACGACATGAAGCCGAGCTTGACTCCATATTTTTTCTGAAAGCTCTCCTGCTCCTTCTCCCGTAAAGCAATCACTGCGCTCATATCCACTTCATTAAAGGTCGTAAGCATGGCGGTTTCATTTTTCACCTGAACGAGCCGATCTGCGATGATTTTGCGCAGTTTTGTCATCTTTTTTCTCGTCTCTTTTCCGTCCTGAGAGACTGCCCTTTCTTCTCTCTTTACCGTCTCTTTCAAATATTCATCGGGCTGTTTTCTAACTCCTTCTTCTCTTTTTGTTTCTTTAGGTTGTTGTTTCTCTTCTTTTTTCTCTTCGACAGCTACCCCAACCGACTCGGTATCGACCGATCCTACAACCTGTCCTATTTTAACGACATCTCCCTGTTTGACATTCAAAGTGAGCTTGCCGCTCGCCGGCGCGTTGAGCGCCTGATTGATCTTATCGGTTTCCATCTCGAGGATCTCTTCATCAGCCTTCACTTGAGCGCCGCCTGGGCATAAAATCGACCCGATCGTAACTGTTACAACCGACTCTCCCATCGAGGGAATTTTGATCTCTGTCTTCATGCGAATCCCTTATCGAGCAATTCCTGCTGCTCAGTTCCATGTCTTTTTTTAGATCCGGTGGCAGTCGTCGCACTCGCCACCCGCCCAATGTAGCTGAGTTTTGCGCCTTTGGAGAGCAGCTTTTCGAGTGAAAAGCGGATAAAGCTCCAAGCGCCCATATTCTCCGGCTCTTCTTGCACCCAGAACCATTCAGACGCCCCAACATAGAGCCCCAAAACCTCTTTGATCCTCTCTTCGTTCAGTGGGTAAATCTGCTCAAGTCTCAAAATGGCGACATCGGTTCGGTTTTTCTTCTCTCTTTCATTGAAGAGCTCATAATAAATTTTCCCCGTGCAGAGAAGAACTCTCCTGGCTCGAAGAGGAGGCTTTTGATCTTGCAAAATTTCTTCAAAACTCCCGTTTGTCAGCGCCTCTATGGAAGAGACGTTTTGGGGCGCCCTCAAAAGACTTTTTGGCGTCAAGACGATGAGCGGTTTTTTTCTCTCTTGGAGAGCTTGTCTTCGGAGCAAATGAAAATATTGCGATGGCGTCGAGGGGTAGGCCACTTGGATATTATCGAATGCCGCGAGCTGTAAAAATCTCTCGAGTCTGGCCGATGAGTGCTCAGGCCCTGCCCCTTCATATCCATGGGGAAGGAGCAAAACGATGCCGGAGGGGGTATTCCACTTTTGCTCGCCGCTTGCGATGTACTGGTCGATGATGATTTGAGCGCCGTTAAAAAAGTCTCCGTATTGCGCTTCCCACAAGGTGAGCCCCTTTTGACAAACTAAACTGTAGCCATATTCAAAGCCGAGCCCCGCAAATTCGGTCAGAGGCGAATTGACGGCGTCAAAGCGCCCTCCTTTGATCTGACAAAGAGGGCAGTAGCTCTCGCCTGTTTTCTGATCGATCCAGATAATGTGTCTTTGGCTGAACGTGCCCCTTTTCGAATCTTGTCCGGCGAGGCGCACCGAAACGCCCTCCCAGAGAAGCGATCCGAAACTGAGCATTTCGGCGGTTGCCCAATCGATGGCGCCGCCCGATTTTTTTGCATCCAGCCATTTTGTCAGCTTGGGGTGGGGGTGAAGCGTCTCGGGGATTTTGCAAAAATCATCCATTACCTTTTTTAAGACGTCGAGACTCACTCTTGTATCGCAAGCGCTCTTTTCTTTAAGAGGAGAAGGAGTCTCTTTCTTTTTGCCGTTTATTTTTGCTTTATCTAAAGCTGCATTGAGCTTCTCTTTAAACTGAGCTTCGATCTCCTCTGCCATTTCCTCTTCAACATGACCCTCTCTCATGAGCTCTTCATGATACAGCTGGCGGATCGATTTTTTGGAGCGGATTTTTTCATACTGAAGCGGTTGAGTAAAGGAGGGCTCATCTCCTTCGTTATGCCCATACTTCCTGTAGCAGACGAGGTCGATAAAAACGTCGAGGTGAAATTCCTGCCGGATCTGAGTGGCGAGTTTCGACACAAAAAGACAGCTTTCCGGATCTTCCGCATTCACATGGAAGACGGGCGCGCCGAACGATTTGGCGATATCTGTGCAGTAGCGAGTCGATCTCCCCTCATCGGGCAAAGTGGTGTAGCCGATCTGATTATTGACGACGAGATGGATCGTGCCGCCGACCGAATAGGCGGGAAGATTTTTAAGCTGCATCGATTCGTAGACAACGCCCTGTCCCGCAAGAGACGCGTCGCCGTGGATGAGCAGCGGCGCTGCCCTTTTTTTCAAAATCTGCTTGGCAAATGTCTGTCCCAAAACGACTGGATCGACCGATTCGAGATGAGAGGGGTTGGC
>MGLY01000026.1:13765-14921 GCA_001794935.1 Chlamydiae bacterium RIFCSPHIGHO2_12_FULL_49_9
CGTTGAGCCTGCCTCGATGCGCCATCCCGATCATCCACTCGTCAATGCCGAGATCTGCTCCCAAATCGATCATCTCGGCAATCATCGGAACCATCGTCTCCGCGCCCTCTAAAGAAAACCTCGTTTGGCCTACATATTTTGTGTGAAGGAACGTCTCGAGCATTGCAGATTTGCATAAAGACTCAAAGGCGAGCCGTTTTTCTTCTATTGGCAGCTCAATTGCAAGTTTCGGTTCGATTTTTTTCTGGATCCATTTTTCGAGCTCCGGGTTTTCCAGTCCCATGTACTCAAATCCGATTCTCGATGAGTAGATTTTTTCTAATGACGCTGCGATCTCTCTTAAAGGAGCCTCTTTTGTCTCGCAAAATCCAAAACTTGGGAAAAGCGTCTCCATCTCAGAGTCTGTAAACCCAAACTTTTTTAAGTCGAGCCTCCCCGCCTCCCCGCGCAGCGGATTGAAATGGGCGAAGAGATGCCCCTCTCTTCGATAGGCCTGAATCAAAGAGACGATTTTGAGATCGCCTCCTCCCTTTTCAGCAAAAGAACCAAATTCGATCCCTTCAAAAAAGGAGCGCCAAGACCGATCTACGCTATTCATGTCTTTGAGATATTTCGCGTACATCTCCTCGATGAGGCCGATATTGGCGAGCTGCGCGTAGTCGGGAAACTGAGACATATAAAATCCTCTAATCCCTCAATATCACAACACCTTTGTCCGTGTAAAATAAAAAAGCCTTGTCCAAAATACCCATTTTGGAGTAAAAAATCGTCTCCGCCCCTTTTTGAGTCCGGAGTTTTTGCAAGGGAAATTTGCAGAAATGAGCCGAACTTAAAAAAATTATTTTATAATAACTTCAAGTGTGCGATAGGAAGAAGGAATATTTGAAAGAGGATCATGAACATCAAAAGCGAAAGGCTCAAAAAATTAGAAACCGAACTCCAGGATCTAGAACAGTGGATGAACCTGGGGCTGGTTCCCAAAAAAGACGTTGAAAAACATAAAGAGGAGATCCGCAGTCTCAGGACAAGAATCGATGAGGAGAGAGAGCGGCTCCGATTCATGAAAGAGAGCGGCGACGGGGAAGAGTATGTAACTCCCAAGCGCTCCAACCAACGCCAAGCCTACGCAGAGCCCCATACTCTTTCAAATATTCCT
>MGLY01000026.1:14972-16633 GCA_001794935.1 Chlamydiae bacterium RIFCSPHIGHO2_12_FULL_49_9
CAGAAGATGAGACGGAGGCAGGCGCAACAGATGAGGAAGCCACGGTCCAGGAAGAGGAGGATGATGAAGATCCCTTCTCCGACAGAAATCGGTGGAAGCGCGGCATCCTCGAGGATCCCGATTCAGACAGTTGGTAAGCCTTTATTTTCATATTCCCTTTTGCGCGAAAAAATGTCCGTATTGCCATTTTTACGTGATTCCAAACCGTCTAGAATCTCATGAGACTCTAGACAGCGCGCTCCTGCTTGAGTGGGAGCAAAATCTCCCGCTTCTCCAAGACAAAGAGATCGCTTCGATCTATTTTGGCGGAGGAACGCCGACTCTTTTCGCCCCTAAGGGAATCGAAAAAATCCTAAGCCGGATCCGCGCAAGCATTAAACTGGCCCCCGACTGCGAGATCACCATCGAAGGCAATCCGGAAGACGTCTCCTATTCGCTTTTTTCCGACCTATTCTCGATCGGCGTCAATCGACTGAGCCTAGGCGTTCAGTCTCTCGATGACCGCTCTCTTCAAATGCTCGAGAGGATCCACTCGGCGGAAAAAGCCAAGTCCGCTATCCTCGATGCAAAAAAAGCTGGATTCGACAACATCTCGATCGATCTCATGTACGATCTTCCCGACCAGACGCAAGAGAGCTGGAATTATACTCTCGATCAGCTCCCCTCTCTTTCGATCACACACCTTTCGCTCTATAACCTCACGATCGAACCCCACACCGCTTTCCACAAAAGACAGATCAAAACTCCAAACAATGAAACAAGCCTTGGCTTTTTGACGTCCGCTCTAAGAAAACTAAATGAGATCGGACTCAAGCGCTATGAGATCTCGGCCTTTGCAAAAGAGGGCTTCATGTCGCGCCATAACTTGGGCTACTGGACGGCTCGCCCCTTTTTGGGATTTGGCCCGTCCGCTTTCAGCTACTGGGAAAAGGAGCGCTTCAAAAACGTCTCCCATCTAAAAAAATATGCAACGCTTCTTCAAAACAAAGAAAGCCCTGTCGACTTTAGAGAAAGGCTTTCCGACTCTGCGAGCGCAAGAGAGCTCCTCGCCGTCCGCCTGAGACTCACAGAGGGCGTCGATCTCAATTCATTCAACCTTGAGATCGAAGACACCATCGAAAACCTCAATAGTCAAGGGCTCGCAGAGCGCCAAGGCTCTCGTCTTATCCTCACAGAGCGCGGCAAGCTCTTTTACGACACTGTCGCAACCGAAATTATTTAACAAGATCCGTTCGAAACGAACGGGCAGGATCTCGCGAAGCGCGGGGCAGGATAAAGGAGAGAAAAAAGTTTTTCTTATCCTGTTATTTTTTTCTAAGCTACTTCGAGGACTTTGACATCGAAGCGGAGCTGGCGGCCAGCTAATGGGTGGTTAAAGTCTAAAACGACTTTTTCCTCTTTGATTTGGTGAACGCGAATCGGATAGACTCCGCCGGACGGATCTTGAACGCCAAGAACAGCGCCCACATAGCGGAACGGCTCGGGAACGGCATCGATCTCAACTTCTCTAAACGCATCGGGGATAATCTGCCCATACGCCTCTTCAGGCTTTAAAACAATCTGCTTGGTGTCGCCTACTTTTAGGCCTAAAAGAGCTTGCTCAAGAGCGGGAAACACTTGATTTGAGCCTAAAACAAATGTAAGCGGATCTTCGCCGACAT
>MGLY01000027.1:0-7037 GCA_001794935.1 Chlamydiae bacterium RIFCSPHIGHO2_12_FULL_49_9
CGCCGTTAGTGAGGGCGGTAACTCCAGTCACTCCCACTTGGTCGTTAGTCGTTGATCCAATCAGACTGTTCGCCGGGCTCACAGTTCCTGTAACGCCGAGCGTCCCGCTGCCCCAAGTGACGGCGCCTACGTCCGCATTCCCCCCGAGCACATTCCAGAGGGTACTTCTGACTACATAGTTGCCGTTGGTCAAAGCGGTAACTCCTGTGTTTCCCACCTGGTCTGAGTTAGTCGTGCCTATCAAACTATTGACATTGTTGATCGTGCCTACCCTTCCCACAGTTCCATCGCACAATATGACAGCGCCGCTGTCTGAGGGCGTTGCAGAATCCGGCTCCCAAACGGTAGCTCGAACGACATAGTTGCCGTTTGTGAGGGCTGTCACTCGGTTGTTTCCTATTGTGGTAGACGCTCTGGTGCCTATGAGGCTATTTGAAATGGAAATTGTCCCTGTAACGCCAGTCGCTCCATTTCCCCAGGTGACAGCCCCGACGTCTGACGTAAATGGCGAATCCCAGCTTTGCGTAGAAATAACGTAATTTCCATTGGTGAGAACAACAACCCCGTTGCCTCCCCCGCTGATCCCAACGTTATCGTTGACGGAAGAGCCGATGAGGCTATTGAAAGCGGTAATAGTCCCCGTGACCCCGGCAGTTCCGCTTCCCCAGGTGACCGCTCCCGCATTAGGAAGCCCTCCATTCCTATATATTCCAGAATTGACAACATAACCGCCATTTGTCAGGGCGAACAGGCCAAAAGCATTCACACTATCGCCAGTAAAAGATCCTGTAAGGCTGTTTTGATCACTCACAGTCCCCGTTACTCCTGTTGTCCCGCTTCCCCAGGTCACTGCCCCTACATCAGCAGCCGCTCCTAAAACGTTCCAATCTTCCATGCCGACAACATAGTTGCCGTTTGTAAGAGCAATAAACTCGTCGCCTACTGCGTCTGACACTGTAGTTCCGATCAAACTATTGGAAATGCTCACCGTTCCAGATACCCCGAGAGTCCCGCTGGCCCAAGTCACAGCGCCCGCGTCGCCAACTGCCCCCGAATTCCAAGTTGTGCTCCGAATCACAAAGTTTCCGTTTCCCGTAAGGGCCTCTATCCCCGCACCTCCCACTGAGTCGCCTGCCGAGCTGCCGGTGAGAGTCGAAATGAGCTCTGCCGTCAACCCATTATAGAGATAAACAGCCCCCACATTTGACGCTCCTCCCGGGTTATAGCCGGACTTTCTGACGATGACGTTTCCTGTCGACAGATTCTCGATAGACGCCCCGAATCCGGTGCCCAAACTCGGGGTCGGATCGATGAGCTCATACTGGGGATAGACACCTGTTGGGGATGCAGCTACCGTAATATTTTGCGGATCGAAAAAGATTCTACCGGGCATCTCTCCGCCTGCGCTGAGATGATTTTGCCGATCGAGAGTTACATTGATCCCAGAGACTTCAATTTCGCCTCCCTTCAGCGCGCCGTCAACCGATATTGAACCGTATTGCTCCATATCTTTTTTAGAAATGACGCGAACCGTGCCGCCGTGCCGCCCTCTCGCGCTGATTTTTGTGAAGCCGTTGATCAAAATTGCATCCGTAAACTCTCGACTTCCGATCAAAATTGCGCCGCCAGACGCCTCTCCATCTGCGCGGATTTTGCCGCCCGCCATCCGAATCGCGCCCGCCTCAATCCGGATCTCTCCTCCGTCATCCCCGGAGGCGTCGATCGCGCCAGAGGTGAAAAAAGAACTTTTTTCATTTCCCAAAAAGGAGATTTTTTCAGGAGCTGCAACGGATGCTTTCGCAACGCTCATGTACGAGATCGTTGTATTCACGCTTACTTCTTTTGCGAGAAGATTTCCGTGCTGAATCACATTCGGAGCGTCAATAGAAATTTTCTCTTCGGCCCTCAGATCGCCCAGCAAGTGAATCGGCATTGTTTCTTGCAATTGGATTTTGATATTTTGTCCCGAAATGACGCCGCCGAGATACGCCTCTTTTTCCGCTAAAACAAGCACATTGCCGGACACATCCATTTTCGCCATCGGACTTAGGCCGATGACCGCCCCCTCAAGCGCAACGCTTTCCCCAATGATGGATCCTGCGATATCAATTTGTTTTCCTGGAGCATTTAAATAAACTTTTCCTCCATCTCCTCTGCTCAAAATAACTCCGCTGTGGGAGATATTTCCCTGACGAACGAGCGCGTCCCCCTCGCTCCTAAATAAAGCTAGCCCTTCCCCTGTCATAAAGGCATCTGTGTCGATATCGAGTGTCGTAATCAAAAGAGCGCCCACATCGATCACGGCATCTTTGCCGATGATAACGCCATTCGGCGCAGAAAAGTAAACCTGTCCGTTGGAAAATAACGAACCATCGATTTGAGCAATGTTTGTCACTTGATTGAGAACGGCGGCATCTTGATTGGGGAGAGTCAGTCGAAGCGACTCATCAATCGCAATAGAGAACTCTTGCCACTTTAAAACAGAGCGATCAGAACAAATGAACTCGGTTCCATTTTGCTGAACGATGCCGCTCACTATTTCCGGATTTATCGGCAAAGAGTAGAGCCTGGGCGCAAGACAAACAAAAAGGGCAAATCTTCTCACATCTTCAGAATACCAAAAGTTTTTTAGAAAAAAAACTATTTATAGTAGTTGAACGCGACGATAGCGCTCGCAAATTGAGTCGAGTTTCTTCCAGCAACTGTAAACCAGGCTCCCGCAATGAGCCCCAGATCATCGCTCCAGTTGTATTCAATTGCCGGAGCCAAGCTGAATTGAGCAGAGGATCCCTGGCCTACAGTTGCGGTCGTTCCATTGGGATTGGTCCCCGGGTTGCCCTTAAAGCGCACTCTTCCCGACCAACTGGCGACCAGATCTAGAGCAAGCGCCCAATTTTGCGTGAGTGTGGACTCAAGACCCCAGTCGATTTCAAAATTTTGCGCGGGATAAACAGTTCCATTTGTTCCGTGGCCGCCGCCATACACATTGAGCCCTTGCACGCGCACAGGCGCCGGGATAGTGTATTGGAGGCTGAGGCGCGAGGAGAGAAAATGAACGCCTCCAAAATGGATGAGGTTTCCCCAAATGAGACCGATAGCCGACTGAAAGGAACCTTCGCCCCCGGCATCGGTCCCATTTTCGCGCCGGTTGAGCTTTTGATATTTGCCCATCGGGAACGTCTCTTTTAAGAAGAGCTTGACGGCAGTGACCCAATCGGTCGTCGGCACATTCCTCTT
Source organism: Chlamydiae bacterium RIFCSPHIGHO2_12_FULL_49_9 (assembly GCA_001794935.1). Taxonomy (GTDB): domain Bacteria; phylum Chlamydiota; class Chlamydiia; order Chlamydiales; family SM23-39; genus O2-12-FULL-49-9. The sequence goes on from MGLY01000027.1 coordinate 3,238, forward strand.
ATAAAGCTGGAAGTCGAAAAGCACCGGCATATCGCCGAGCGTCCAGTCTTGCGCGCCGCCGGAAACGGCGTAATTTAAGGTCGGGTTAAACTGAAAATCCATCCAGGGAGTGAGACCGAATTGCAGAGCGGGCTGAAGAGAAAATTGCCAGAGCGTCTTTCTTGAATTTACACCCCAGTTGCTGTTGTAAAAACCGGTGTTGGCGGTCGCATAGAGATAAGGTTCTATGTTGTAATGGCCGGCGGGGATTGTGACGCTCGATGCTGCAAGAAGAGGCCCTGTCAACCACGGGTCCGGCACCAAAGGTTCGACCGGAAGCGCCGTCTTGTCAGCCAAAAGCAGAACAGGAAGAACCGCCACGAGCAGAAAATATTTTCGCATACTGCAAATATTAAATGATTCAAGAATTCTTTTTCCAAAAATTAGAAATTTAGGAGAAAATGTCTCTATGCGTTCTTTCATCTCCTGGCTCCTTGCGGCAAATCTCACCTTGCAGATCGGCGATCAGCTCGTTGACGCTGAGATCGCGGACACAAATGAGACGAGACAGACAGGTCTCATGAACCGCGATCATTTAGAGGAAGGAACCGGCATGCTCTTTGTTTTTGAAAAGCCTCAAATCCTCTCCTTTTGGATGAAAGATACGAAAATCCCCCTCTCGATTGCCTTCTTTGACGCGGAGAAAAAACTGCTCAATACCGCCGATATGGACCCTTATTCAAACTCGCTTTGCCATAGTCTGGCCCTTGCCAAATACGCCCTCGAGGTCCCTCGGGGTTGGTTTGCACGGCATGAGATTCGACGCGGCATGAAATTTTCTTTTCACGATCACCCTCTGTCAGGTAAAATGAATGTTTTGGAGCCTTTCGATGAGTAAAAAGCAAAGACGCCCCTGGGGGGTATTTCTCGCAATTCTACTGGCTGTATTTTTTGGAAGCTGGGCGGGATCCGATAAGGGAATCTTTGGAATCACCTTCTACAGCATCGTCGATGTATTGGGAGTTGTTTTCCTAAATGCTTTAACTCTCATTGTCGTTCCCCTCGTCTCTTCATCAATTATTACAGGCGTCTCAAGGCTTGGCGGCGAGGGGTTGTTTGGAAGGGTCGGCGGAAAGATGTTCCTCTTTTACGTCTCAACAACGCTGCTCGCCATTTTGATCGGTCTTTTCTTCGTCAATCTCATCGAGCCGGGAAGCTCGCACATCGCGCCTCCGATATCCGCTGCTGAAGCTGAACAGCTCAGAGCGATGAAGGAAGATCTGATGCAAAAAGGTGGCGGGACTTTTGTCAATGTCCTCATCCAAATCGTCCCTTCGAACGTCTTGGCCGCATTTTCGCATGGACAAATGTTGGGGCTCATTTTCTTCAGTCTTCTCTTCGGCTATGCAATTTCCAAAATCGACCCGACTCCCTCTTCGATCCTGCAAGGGTTCTTCCAAGGAGTTTTCCAGGCAATGATCCGGATCACTCATATCATCATGAAGTTTCTTTCGTTTGGAGTTTTTTGCCTTGTCGCAAAAGTCTTTATGGCAACAGGTCTCACCTCTCTTTTATCGGTCAGCCTCTTCTTCCTCACCGTAGTGGCGGGACTTGCGGTCTTCATGTTTATCGGCCTGCCCCTTTACCTAAAATTTATCGCGAGAGTAAGTCCTATCCGCCATTTTAAAGCGATGGCTCCGGCGCTGGTAACGGCCTTTTCAACCAGCTCCTCTGCCGCAACCCTTCCCATCACCATCGACTGCGTAGAAAAAAGAGCGGGGGTATCAAACCGGATTTGTAGCTTGGTCGTCCCTTTGGGAACTTCGATCAACATGTCGGGCTCAGCGCTCTATGAATGCGTAGCCGCCCTGTTTGTCGCCCAAGCCTATGGGCTGGACATTTCAATCACAACGCAGTTCGTCGTCGTCCTGATGGCTCTCATCACCTCCATGGGCGTTGCAGGAGTTCCATCGGGGAGTCTCGTCGCCATCTTGGTCATTTTGAGAGTGATCGGCCTTCCTCCAGAAGGGATCGGTCTATTCATCATGGTCGACAGACTCTTGGACATGTGCCGTACAACAGTCAACGTATTTAGCGATAGTTGCTGCGCCATTCTCGTCGCACGGAGCGAAGGAGAACAGGGCGTATTGACAAAAGAAGCATTCGAATAACAAACAAGGAAAGTTATGAAAGGAACAGTAAAGTGGTTTAATAAAGACAAGGGTTTTGGATTCATTGCGCCGGATGAAGGCGGCAAAGATATCTACGTCCACAGAACAAATGTGGACGCCCCGGACAACGCTCTCCATGATGGACAAAGAGTGCAGTTCGAAACAGCTGAAGGGAGAAAAGGCCCGGAAGCTAAAAACGTCCGCCCCGCTTAAGCCAAAAAAATAACAGGATCTGCTCGAAATGAGCAGGCAGGATCGGCACTAACGCGCCGGCAGGATATGGATTTTCTTCCTTCATCCTGCCTCACTCTCGTGAGATCCTGCCGCAGCATCAGCTGCGATCCTGTTTTTTTATTTCTAAATCAGATGAAACAAGTCTCTCAACAAAGCCAAGATCACCTCGATCACAATTAAAATAATGATCGTCATCTCGAGCCTCGACGACTGCTGATGATTGAGCTCATTGCCCAAGATCTCAAAAAGTTCGTGCATGAGATTGAGCCGTCGATTCAACAGCTCCACTCTCTTATTCACATCCAAATAATGAACAACCCTTCTATAAAAGGGCTCTAATTCCGAACGCTCCCAGAAAAACTCGGGCGTATCCAATATCTCGGTATGTAAATTGATGTAGTTTCTCTCCAGGAAAAGCTCTCCCATTTTCTTCGAAATCTCCCTTCTTGAAAGGGCTATCTTCCCCCTCACCGCAAGATCCCTCGGAAGTTGCTTTCCCTCTTCAACCGTTTTAGAGATCACTTCTTCAAATACAGTCAGTTTTACCGATTGGGCCAGCGCATAAGAAATGGCAAGTTTTGTCAGAGCGTCTTTTTTTTGAAGAGTGATTTCATCTCCCTCTACGTTCATCTTACTTCCGTAAGAAAAACCCAGCTTGTCGTATTCCACCTTGGCAAGAGGTTCTCTTTCGAACTTTTTAAGAGTAGCTAAAAGAGTTTTCTCCTCCCCTTCCTCAAATCCCCAAAAAATAGCCGTTCCATACGGAAAATAAAAAATGTCTCTTTTGACTCCCTGCTCATCTTTGGGCTGAACATGGATGACATCGCGATAAAGCTGAGCAGTTCCCGTCACCTGCAAAAACTGAAAGAGGCGTGGAATATCAAAAGTGGCTGATGTACAATAAGCGCTGCATCGCATGGAAGTGTGTGTATACAGCAAGACGCAAATCTTTTGCAGCCCTTTTTTTTGTCTTCACCGCAGCGCTCGGTTTTGCCAAGTCACCTACTGTCAGCGATTACCCCTCTCCTTTCGATCCCCCCTTTCCCCTCTTTACTCCAACGCCTTATAAACTCTCTTGGGACATCGACATGTCTCCCTATGCGGGCGGCGAGGACGTCCTCTTCGTCCACAGATCGTGCGAGAGAATCGGCGCTTTTTTTACCCAAAAAAATCCGGTCTCCTATTCCAAAAAAACCTTTGCTAGAGTTTGGAGGCTCTCAGATCTCGTCATGGTTTGGCTGCCTCTCAATTACCTCGCAATGGTCGTCCAGCACGAAATCTTCGGCCATGGGTATCGGATCCGCTCGATTGGCTCCTCAAAAGCGGACGTAACCGGCTACTCCTTTGACACACCCCCTCCCTATGGAGGAGGCGGAGGCATCACCTACTACAACGTGGGAGAAAATCTCACAACAA
>MGLY01000027.1:7053-8610 GCA_001794935.1 Chlamydiae bacterium RIFCSPHIGHO2_12_FULL_49_9
GCGTCGAATCGACAGCGATTCTAGCCTGGCTCACCAAAGTCAAGTGGATCGAGTCGGGAAAAATCGATCCGAGACAAGCCATTCTCTATCTCCTCTCCGAGCACGATCTCGGCCTTTACATCGGCTCTCTCAAAGCGAAAGATACAGACCTCTCAGGGCACGACATCCACAGTTATATCGAATCGCTAAATTACACCTATCCCTCAAACCTCCTTAGCAAAGGGCATCTCCGCACCCTCTCTTGGATCAATCTCGCAGACGTCTTTACTCTCTATGCTGTCTACTCGTGGTTCCGCTACATCGCCTCTGGGGAGCAAGGACCCATCCCGATGATCGCAAATTGCTACCTGCCCGGCTTGCGCATGGGACTTGCTCCTTTTGGACCTGAATTTTTCATCGAAAATTTCTTTCGCTTCAATGAAAAGCCGTTCTACGCCTATCTAAAAGGAGGCTATCACGCGGGCAATCACTACTATGGCCTCGGCGGCTACGCTCCAAGGCTCCTCCAGCTCGGAAACTGGTTTTTCGGATTTAGACTCGATCTTTGGCGCCAGCCAAAACTTCTTCTTGAGCCTGCCTCCACTTCGATCTTCGATATCGACTTCGATGCAAAACCATCCAAATCAGATCCCCTTTATCCCTACTCGGAGCAAAGAGAAATCCGCTACGGGACTGCCGCATCGCTTATCTTTTTTTACAAGGTGCATGAAGTCTGGGGATTGGAGGCGGAAGGGGGATATAAAACGAAGGGTTACTTGCCGGGCTACTCGCTAACTTCTAGTGCGGTGGCGAGGTTTGGTCTTGTTCTCGAGTTCTAGCTTGTGGACGATTTCTTTCAAAACCTGGCCGATATTTCGTTTGATCTTTTTTCCAAGCATCATTCGAACCGGCCAAGCGAAAAGACCCTTGATTTTCACATGATAACAAATCAAAGATCCCCTCTTTGTCGGTTTCACCGTATGGGTAAAAATCAGACGAACAAAAAGAGTTTTCCAGAGAATCGAAAACTCTTCTCCGGGAATGGCCTCTAGCACTTTGTACTTAAAGCCGCGGCCCCTTTCGCTCTGAGAGGATCCCTTTTGGCCGGTCTCTATCGTCTTTTGTCCATGTAGAGCATGCGCTTGCTCCCAAGCGCTCCAGACGATATCTGGAGTAACAGTAGTTTCAATCTCTTCTCTCATAACCATCGGTTGTACAATATCTTCTCAAAATCTATAAAGCAAAATATGAGGTTCCTGTTTGCCTTCATCGCTCTTCTTGCTGTTGAAAAAGTGATTCACACCGACAGCGCATGGCGCGAGATTTTAGGAAGAGAGCGCTACAACGTGATGCGAAAAAAGTCGACGCAGCGCGCTTTTTTAGGCGAATATGTCTTTACGACAAAAGAGGGCACCTATATCTGCGCCGGTTGCCAGCATCCTCTCTTTAGCTCCTCTGACAAATACGATGCAGGGAGCGGCTGGCCCTCCTTCACAAAACCCATACATCCAAAAAGCGTCTACTACCTCGAAGATTGGAGCCTCTCTTTCAAGCGCTACCAGGTGCTCTGCAGAAGGT
>MGLY01000028.1:0-6853 GCA_001794935.1 Chlamydiae bacterium RIFCSPHIGHO2_12_FULL_49_9
GATGCTTTTTAAGAGATTAATGATCGATTTTTCTTTAAAGCCCTCGAGTTTGGAGAGGGCATTTTCATCGAGGGTGTAGATGTCGGAGACGCGGGAGACGAGCCCTTTTTCAACGAGCTGCTCAGCTACTTTTTCGCCGAGATGTTCGATGTCCATGGCGTGTTTAGAGGCAAAGTAGACAATGCGGCGTAGTTTTTGAGCAGAGCAACGAGCGCTTGGACAGCGAACCGCAACCTCTCCTTCGTGATGGACAACGGCAGTGCCGCAGACAGGGCAGTGTTTGGGCATATGCCAGGGTTTGGAAGAAGAGTGTCTTTTCTTAAAATCCACTTTGACGACTTTCGGGATGACGTCTCCCCCTTTCTCGATGACAACAGTGTCGCCAATGCGGATATCTTTACGGGCAATTTCATCTTGGTTATGGAGCGTTGCGCGGGAGATCGTGCTGCCGGCAAGGAAAACGGGATCGAGTTCAGCGACGGGCGTGAGAACGCCCGATCTTCCCACTTGGACTGTGATATCGAGGATTTTGGTTGCGGCCTGCTCGGGAGCGAATTTATACGCTACTGCAAAGCGGGGCGTTTTGCCTGTATAGCCGAGGAGCTCGTGGTTTTTGAGATCGTCGACTTTGATCACGATGCCGTCGATTTCGAAGGGGAGCTTTTCTCTCTGCTTTTGGATTTTATCTGCAAATTTCATGATTTCGGAAAGGTTATCGCAGACGACCAAATGGTCGTGCTGCGCAATCGGAAGGCCCCATTTTTTAAGCTGGTGATGGAGCTCATGCTGAGAGAGCAATTTTGTGTGCTCTTCAGGCACGCCGTAGGCGATGAGATGGAGCTTTCTTTTGGCAACTTCTTTGGAGTCGAGCATTTTAAGAGATCCTGCGGCTGCGTTGCGGGGGTTGGCAAAAGGTTCTAAACCCTCTTCTTCGCGCTCTTCATTGAGCTCGTGGAAAGTGGCCAGGCTCATAAATACCTCTCCTCTCACTTCCATGACATCGGGGTGATTCGATCCTTCAAGATTGTGGGGCAGAGAGGCAATTGTTTTGATGTTGTTTGTCACATCGTCGCCCACTTTGCCGTTGCCGCGGGTAAGGGCGTGGGCGAGTTTCCCCTTTTTGTAGGTGAGAGAAATCGCCGTTCCATCGAGCTTGAGCTCGCAGCAAAAAGAGACCTCTTTTTTCTCGAGGAGTTTGTGGACGCGCTTAATGAAATCCTCCACCTCCTCTTCCGAGTAAGTATTGGCCAGAGACATCATGGGGATGAGATGCGCTCTTTGCTGAAAGCCTTGCGTGGGCGACTCGCTGACCCTTTTTGAGGGTGTGTGGGGCAAGATGTGATCGGGGTGCGCCTTTTCGTAGGCGATGAGGGCGTGCATCTTTTGATCGTATTCGTAATCGGAGATGACCGGCTTATTCTCATCGTAGTAGTGCTTGTCATGTTCGATGAGTTCTTCTGCGAGCTCGATATACTCTTGCTGGTCTTTGATCTTATGCAAACTCCACCTCGAAAATCATCGTGGCCAGCGGCGCTAGCGCGATAGAAAAACCATCTCTGCACTCTATTTTTAGATTTAACTTATCCGATCCGCCAAAGCGGGCGCTATCTGAGTTAAAGACCTCTTTGGCCGATTTGACGCCCTTAAGACGGACGAAATAGTTGGGGGTGTACTCAGGGGTAAAATTGTGGATACAGGCAAGGGTTCCGTTGGAGCCTTTGCGAAGATAGGGGATGACGCATTTCTCCGCGTCTGCAAAGTCGATCCACTCGTAGCCCGTCCAATCAAAATCGCGCTCCCAAAGAGGATTATGGGAGAGGTAGAACTGATTGATCTCGCGGATCATCTGATGGAGGCCGTTATGGAGAGGATACTCTAAAAGATGCCACTGCACCTCAGCTTTGCAATCCCACTCGTCCCATTGCCCTACCTCGCCTCCCATGAAGAAGAGCTTTTTACCCGGATGGCACATGAGATACGTATAGAGAAGGCGCATATTGGCAAACTTTTGCCAGTCGGGGCCGGGCATTTTGGAGAGAAGACTCTTTTTCATGTGGACGACTTCGTCGTGCGAGAGGACTGAGATAAACTTTTCAGAAAAGGAGTAGAGGAGACTAAATGTGAGATCGTTTTGGTGGAATTTTCGGTAGATCGGATCTTTGGCAAAATAGCGGAGCGTGTCATTCATCCACCCCATGTTCCACTTGAGATCAAATCCAAGTCCATCGCGGTGAGTGACGCCCTGATAGGCGGACGACTCTTCTGCGATCATGAGGACGCCCTGATTTCTTTCGTGAACGATCGAGTTGAGATGTTTTAAAAATTCGATCGCCTCGAGATTAAAATTGCTCCCGTCGGGATTTGGGATCCACTCTCCGTCTTTTCTTCCGTAATCGAGATAGAGCATGGAGGCCACCGCGTCGACCCGAAGGCCGTCGATGTGCATCTTTTCGATCCAAAAAAGAGCGCTCGCCAGAAGAAAATTCGACACCTCCTTGCGAGAGTAGTTGAAGATCGCCGTTTGCCAGTGGGGATGCATCCCCTTTCTCGGATCTTCGTGCTCGTAAAGAGCCGTTCCGTCGAAACGGTTGAGCGAAAAGTCATCGGTCGGAAAGTGGGCCGGCACCCAATCGAGGATCACGCCGATGCCGTTTTGGTGAAGATGGTCGACGAAAAACTGAAAAGCGGCGGGCGTTCCATATCTGCTTGTCGTCGCAAAAAAACCGGTCACCTGATAGCCCCACGACTCATCGAGTGGATGTTCCATGATGGGGAGAAGCTCGACATGGGTAAAGCCCATCTCTTTGCAATATTTGGCAAGCTTTGGGGCGATTTCTTTGTAGTTGGAAATTTTTCGCCAAGAGCCGAGGTGTATTTCATAAATGTTCATCGGCTGATTGAGACTTTTCGATGCGCGCTCCTTCATCCATGCGGCATCGCTCCAAGAGTACTTGTTGATATCGAAGACAACGGAGGCAGTTTTGGGTCTAACTTCTGAAGAGAACGCAACCGGATCGCTTTTAACGCGGATGTATCCTTGCTGCGTGTGGATCTCGAATTTGTATTTTTTTTCCTCTTTGATCTCGGGGACAAAAAGCTCCCACACGCCGGAGACGCCCATGCTCCGCATCGGATTTAACCTGCCGTCCCAAAAATTAAAGTCCCCGACGAGATAGACGCTTTTTGCATTCGGCGCCCAGACGGCAAACTGCACCCCTTTTACGCCTTGAAAGGTCTTGGCATTGGCTCCGAGCATTTGATAGAGCTCGTAGTGGCATCCCTTGTTGAAAAGGAAGAGATCCATCTCGCCAACGGTGGGAAGGAAGGCATAGGGGTCGTGGGCAAGTTCGCCATTTTGATGGTAGATGCGGTAATCGGAAGGCTGGATTTTAGATGAGGGAAAATATTCAAAAAGCCCCTTTTCATCAGCTTTTTTGGCTTGGACGATTTTCCCTTTGACTTCGAGATGGATCTCTTTCGCCCCGGGGCGAAAGAGGCGGATCACTTGCTTTGACTTAACTTCGTGCAAACCCAAAAGACGATGGGGATCGTGAAGGCCGAGCTGCGTGAGAAGGGAAAGGTCTGTCGCTATCGTCATAGAAGTTCTCTCCTAGAATTTAACGGAAGGAGTTATTTTTTAAAATGAGAGAAAAGTTGACCTGATTGCCAAAAAATATTAGCATCCCCTCCTTAATGAGGAGGCCCTATGAAAAAAAATTCCGCATGTTTTGCTTGTTGCGCTCTATGCCTGCTAGCACTGAATTCTTTTTCTCTTCCACCAAAATCAGAAAGAGGTATTTATACATGCCAAAAATGTGGAGGAACCTATACGAGTTGCACTTGTAGAAAATAGCTTTATTCGGAAAGCGCCGGCTCAAAAGAACCTCACTGTGTAGATACCCTCTCACCTTTCTTCTCTCGCCATTTCCAACAAAACCACACAGGAAACAGGAGGAGAAGAAATCCGGCGGCTATTGTGAAAATATAGCTAGTTTGACTCTCGATAATAATTCCCGGCGCCGGCTGAAATCCCAGAATCATTGTGACTAGACAGGAAAAAAGGCCCAACCCACATAGTATTCCTCGAACCCCTCTCGGTATTACACCGTCCCCTTCGGGCCTCCCCAACTTTAGAGCCGCGAGAAAAAGGAGAATATACATCAGCATATAAAGCCCTGTACTGAGAGCCATCAAAAACCAATAATAGTCGTTCACATTAGAAACAAAAAATAGTGCATAACAAAAGAGACTCACCGCAATGGCCTGAAGAACCAAAATGCGGTAGGCAACTCCTTTTTTGTTCTTTTCTACAAAATAGTTCGGCAAAAAACCTTCTTCGGCTGCTTGCAAAAGCCCCTTTGCCGGAGAAAGAACCCAATTTACAGATCCTCCTACCGCTCCCAGTATGATCAGCAAAGCAAGCCAGGGGATGAAATAAGGCAAATTAAAAGCTGTTAGAAACGCGGTAAATGTCTGCATCACTCCATCGACAAAGTGGATTTCTTTGTTGGGAACTACCAGAGCGATCACAAGGGAGCCGAATATAAATGTCCCTAATAAAGCTAAAACAGAATAGGCAGTTGCTTTGGGAAAGTTCTTTTTGGGATCTACAACATCGCCGATATGAACGCCGGCCAGCTCCATTCCCACAAAAGAAGCCATAATCGTGATCAGTGCATTTGTGCCGTCCATCGTCCCGAAAGAAGGGATCAGGTCTTTCCATCCACAAGATATCTCTGTGGGGTTGCTAGCCAAAATCCACCCGATCCCCAGACAAAGAAGCACAAAAAGCGGAATAAAAGTCCCTGCAATTCCGCAAAAAGAATTTAAGCGGACTGAAGATCTGATCCCATTTAAATTCAAAAACGTGAGCCCCCAAAATGTGAGCAAAGAAACCGTGAGGAGAAAAACGCTGTTTGTGGCAAGAGCCGGGTTGATGAGATAACTGGCAGTCCCCCCAATAAAAAGAAGCATGGTTGGATACCATACCATTGTGTTGATCCATTGAAGCCAAACTGCGAGCATACCCAATTTCTTCCCATAGGCTCTCCCTATCCAATGAAACACACCTCCCTCATCAGGATATCGGGAAGAAAACTCAGCAGATATAAAGGCAACGGGAATCAAAAAAAGAAAAGCCGACAAAACATAAAAAAACACAAGAGAAGAGCCGAAAAAAGCAGTTGTTGGAAGCGTGCGGATACTCGCGATCGTAGATACAATTAATATCGTCAATTGAGAAAGAGAAATTTTATCTTTCATCCACTTACATGTCATTTAAAAAGGCGTCATTGTGCCAAGAATAGCATGAAAAAGCTACTATTAAAATGATTTATTTTTTGCTACGAAACGACGCAGATATCTCCGAACTTAACCCGGTAGGTCATTTGAGATTGGGCCCAAGTAGCGGCCTCTTCCCCGAATTTCTCTTTAAAATAGGTCTCTATCTGCTGCCGGACTCTTTCATCTTTGATGTAGATGTGATTTCGGCTCTCTTGAAGAGCTTCTTTTGCGGCCTTTAGGCCAAACGTGTCTCCTAAAAGGCTGATCGGCTGTGCAAGAAAGCTATGGTGGTAAATAGGTTTTGGATATTCGTCTTCATTCCCAGTATCTTCCCAAGCAGACCGAATCGGATGTTTGGGAGACTCTTGATAAAACTCCATCTCTTTGAGGACTTGAAGAGCCACTTTGGCATTGCCAAGCTGGCAAAACGTTCGGAGCACTTCGATCTGACTCAAGGGATAGATCTTTCGACCGCGCCACCAATCATGAGTCGCAAATGAGCCTTTTAGCTCGCTTAAAGTCCAAAGGGCCGCCTCTTCGCCAAATTCGTGGGCGACAAAGGAGATTACCTTTTGCGCCTGGTTGGGATAAAGAGGATGGTCGTGAATATATCTTTGAGCAGCCTCATCAAAACAGCCCCATTTTTTGAGCTCGCCCGTGATCCGATTTACTTTTTCTTCAGCGGGAGAAACTTCATCTTCCGGTTCAGGGAAAAAATGAGAGTGGAGACTGGACGCTTCAGACAGCGCGGTGGGACTTGGGATCATGAGCCTATCTCACTATTAGGGTTTTAAATGTTTTTAGATATTTTTGAGCAGATTTCAAATGCCCCCCGGGGGTTCCCTTTCGAAGGTCGTGTGAAAACACACGGCCGAGAAAGGGCATTTGAAATCTGCCAAAAAGATCAAAAACAGGAAAATCGGAATAGTGGGATAGGCTCATATTACCTTATTTATTAATTTTAAAAGCAATATGATACAGAAGAGCTAACTAAAATTAAATAGTATAAATTTATTTACTTTTTAAATCGATCTAGAAAATACGTTGATCCGGCAGAGAGAACTAGGGGCTCTTTTGCACACTGGGTTTTCCCTTTCTCTTTGAGATTCTTTCGGACGCGAAATGTTTTGATCTCCTTTTGAAGCTCCAAAACGACATCGCCGGCTGTTTTAACGCGGAAAATCGCCTTTTTCAAAAGCCCCTTTGACCACTCAAAGTCGATCTCGCCGATGCCGTCTGCCATGAGGCTCACCATCCGCCCACTGTGAAATCGTGGGGCAAGCGTTGGGAGAAAGGCGAGGCGCCGCTCGTTTTGCTTGAAGAAAAGGGATCGAATGATTTTAGCCCCCTCTTGAACGAGGATGCTCGGATTGCCGTCGATTGTCTCTTCGGGAGAGAGGCCCTGATACTGATCGTCAAAGAGGCGCGGAACGAGGATTTTAGAAAAGCCGGCTTTGAGAAGGGCGTCGAGTGCAGAGGCAATCTTATTGCGATCGGTCGGCATCTGAAGAAGGCTCGCTGTTCCCTTCAGGGCAAAAGGCTCGATGTGGGGAATCTTTTGTCCGAGAAG
>MGLY01000028.1:6881-10823 GCA_001794935.1 Chlamydiae bacterium RIFCSPHIGHO2_12_FULL_49_9
ATAGTCCCAATTTTGAAGCTTGTGGCCGCCCAAAGAGAGCCTTTCGATGTGTGTCTTTTTAACAAACTGCATCTCGTATGGGATGTGCTCGGCTCCTATGTTAAAACCCTCATCTGTCGCCTCAACTTTTATACGAAAGAACCCCTCTTCCCCTTTGCCAAAGATCCAAACGCAGTTTTTCTCCAAATCTTGCTGAAGCGTAAAATTTTGGACAGGTCCTGTGACTTGACATTTGTGCTCGATGCCCGCCTGAGGGATGGTGAGTTTTGTCGGAAAAGCTCTGAGCTCAAGAGTTGTTCCCGGGATGAGACAGCCCGATCCGGGCGTGTGGGAAAAGGGAGCGAGTCTCGCTGCAATTTTTATTTTCATATCTCTCCAATCAGTCCGTCGGGATCATTGCGCACCAAGAGCACATCGACAAGATCGTGCGGTTTTAATTTTGCGTTTGGGATTTTCACTTTAAGAAAGTTCGCCGTATGCCCTGTGCCATCGCCTTCGATGAGAACGCTCATGCGGCGGCTTACAAATTTTTGCCTCAGCTCAAATCCCGTCTTTTCAGAGAGGCGAAGAAGCTCTTGCTTGCGCCTTTGTTTGACATCTGAGGGCACCTGGTTTGGGTAGAGAGCAGCCCTTGTTCTTTTGCGCGCGCTGTAAGGAAACATGTGCACTTTCGCAAATTTAACTTCTTTTACGAGATCTGTCGTCTCCTGAAAATCGGTCTCGCTCTCTCCGGGAAAGCCGACAATGATGTCTGTTGTCACAGTGAAGTCGGGATTGAGCCGCACCATCCGCTCCACTGTTTCCATGAAGATTTGGCGAGTGTATTTGCGGTTCATCCTCTTTAAGAGCACATTTGATCCCGACTGAAGGACGATGTGCATGCTGGGACAGGTGTTTTTGCCGTTGATGACAGCATCTGCGAGGTCGTCGTCGATCTCATCGGGATCGATCGAGGAGATCCTGAGTCTTTTAAGACCCGGAACTGCGTCGACGGCGCGCACCAAGTCGGCGAGTTTGCCGCCGCCGTCGAAATCGCCCACATTGATGCCGGTGATGACGACTTCCTTGTAGCCCGACGCGATGAGTCCCTCGACCTCACCCACGATCTCGGGAATCTGGCGCGAGCGGGATCTGCCGCGAACGTACGGGATAATGCAGTAAGTGCAAAACGAGTTGCAGCCGTCTTGGACTTTCACAAAGGCCCTTGTGTGGTCGTCGAAGGTTTTGATGCTGAACTCCGGCAAGTTTTCCTCATCGGGAAAAATCTGCTCTAAAAGGCGCTCTTTTTTTGCATTGGGGACGATCTCGATCCGGCTGTCGATCTGCCGGAGGGCGTCGGGGGAGCTCTCCGCCATGCAGCCGGTTACGGCAAGTCTTGCATTGGGATGGGCTCTCAAAAGGGATCTAATCTCATGGCGCGAGGAGCTGTCAGCCCCGTCTGTGACGGTACAGGTATTGACGATGCAAAGGTCTGCCTCTTCGCCCTCTTGAGCGGGAGCATATCCCATCTGGCGGAGCTGATCGGTATAGCTTTGCGACTCGTACTGATTGGTTCGACAGCCGAGGGTAACCACTTTAAACTTTTTCATGGGGGGCATTATGCCATAGGCGAGATGGCATCTCAATGAAAAATCAGCTTTTCAAAAATCAGTCCACGCGATTACCATTGGAGGCATTTATTACTTAGTCGAGTATTTATGTCTATTTCTCCTGATATTTCTTTTTTTACCGTTACTGCGGCGATCTTCCTGGTTCTCAATGCAACCGGGCAAATTCCCCTTTTCCTGGCCATGTTGGCCAAGTTCGATCACAAGCGCCAGCTGAGGATCATCACCCGAGAACTCGTCGTTGCCCTGATCGTCCTTTTGATGTTCACATTCTTCGGCGACAAGATCCTCGAAGTGCTAGGCATCTCCAGACCCATCATCGGGGTCGCCGGCGGTATCTTGCTGTTCCTCATTTCTTTAACGATGATTTTCCCGAAGACAGTAAAAGACGACGGAGAAAAGGCGATGGCCCACGAACCGATGATTATTCCTCTTGCGATCCCCGTCATCACGGGCCCCGGGGCGATTACGACAGTTATGCTCTATGCCCACGAGACCGGCAACGCCCCAATGGTAGCTGGAGCGGTCATCCTCGCCTGGATCCCCTCCCTCGTCATCCTCCTCCTCGGCTCTTTCATCAAAAAGGCGCTCGGAGAAAAAGGGCTGATAGCGGTAGAGAGGCTCGGCGGAATGCTCGTTTGCTTGATCGGCACTCAGATGCTCACAAGCAGCATTTTCACGCTCGTCAAAGAATTCTTTAGTCTGTAATTTCTCTCACTAAAAACGGGGCCACTTCCCGCTCTAATTGGAGCGGGATTTCGACCTCGAGAAGAACGTCATTCTCCTCATATTCACAGGAAATGACCCTTCCCTCTTTTCTCACCTCGCTGACGATCGCGTAGTCGCTTTGCGGGATGCGGAGTTTGACGATCTTCCGAAGAAGAGAAATCTCCTTCATCATCTTTTCTAAAAGGGCGTCGAATCCCGTTTTTTGAAGAGCTGAAATCTCAACTGTTTTTGTGTACCGGATTTTGAGGCGCTGGATCCTCCCCTTGTCTTGGCACTGATCCACTTTATTTAAGACCGTGATGATCGGGCGATTGAGAGCCTTTAACTCTTTGAGCACATCAAAGGTCGCTTGAGCCTGCATCTCTGCAGCGGGAGAGCTCGTGTCGATGAGATGAAGCAAGATGTCTGCCTGCACCGCCTCTTCGAGAGTGCTTTTAAACGCCGCGACAAGGAGGTGGGGGATTTTTCGGATAAAACCCACGGTGTCGATGAGAAGGATCGATTGCCGATTCGGGAGCGTGTATTTGCGAGTCGTTGTATCAAGAGTAGCAAAGAGTTTATCTTCGATGAAAACATCTGCGTCGGTCAACGCACGCATGAGGGTCGATTTGCCGACGTTTGTGTAGCCGATGATCGCAAAGGTGGGAATTTTTGAGCGCGCTCTTTGGCGCCTTTGGATCTCTCTTTGTTTTTTGACCTCTTTGAGCTCTACTTGGAGATCTTCGACCTCTCTTTTTAAAATGCGCCGGTCGATCTCGATCTGCTTCTCCCCTTCCCCTTTGACAAATCCCCCGCTTGCCCCGCCTGATCTTTGGCGGCTGAGGTGGGTCCAAAGTCTTTTCAGCCTTGGCATTTGGTAGCGAAGGGCGGCGAGCTCCACTTGGATGCGCGCCTCTTTTGTCTTTGCTCTTTGCGCAAAGACGCCGAGGATCAGCTCGGTTCTGTCGATGACGACGCGCCCCAGAATCTTTTCCAAATTCCTCTGCTGCTGCGGGGAGATCTCATCGTCAAAAATGACAACCGAGCACCCATTTTCTTCAGCGAGGAGTTTGATCTCTTCCACTTTGCCGCTGCCGATAAATGTCGCCGCTTCAATGGCGCGGATCGGACAGGGCACAATCACTGCCGTCTCCAAGCCATATGTCTCGCCCAAACTCTTGAGCTCTTCGAGAAGCTGCTCGCACTCGGGTTTTGCTTTGGCGTTCAAGTAGGTTCCGACGAGAAGAGCTTTTTTTTGCTTCTCTTTCAGATCGGATAAGCGCCCCTGTCCGGGGGATGATTTTTGTTCGATCATTAGATGAGAAACTCCAGCTCCAGGCCATCATAGC
Source organism: Chlamydiae bacterium RIFCSPHIGHO2_12_FULL_49_9 (assembly GCA_001794935.1). Lineage (GTDB taxonomy): Bacteria > Chlamydiota > Chlamydiia > Chlamydiales > SM23-39 > O2-12-FULL-49-9. The sequence continues at coordinate 10,546 of MGLY01000028.1, forward strand.
CCAACTTTACGTCCGGGGGCAAGTTTTTAGACGCCGCCTCATAATCGACCGTGTGGGTCATGTGGGTTAGCCATGTTTTGTGAACGCCTGCTTTTTTCGCAAAAGAGATAGCCTCTTGAAAGGAGAGATGAACGCGAGAAGGCCCCTCCATGAGCGCGCTTAAAACAAGCGTCTTGATTCCCTTCAGAGCGACAAAAATCGAATCGTCAAAGTCTCTTATATCTGAGATGTAGGCAAGATCGCCGATCCGAAAGCCGGTGACTTTCATATCCCCTTGA
>MGLY01000029.1:0-6641 GCA_001794935.1 Chlamydiae bacterium RIFCSPHIGHO2_12_FULL_49_9
CAAAAACGGCCGAACTCCAAGAGCATATGCAGAAGATCGGCGAAGAGCTTGCAAAAGCAGGGCAAGCATCTCCAGGTCCTCAACCTCAAACCGCGCCTTCGGCCAAAAAGGGCGACTCTGAGATTGAAGATGCCGAAGTAGAAGTCCTCAACGACGATAAGTAATCGCTCTTCTTAAAACCCAAGGGCAGTCCCCTTGGGTTTTTTTTATTAACAAATATCTTTCTCTGTGCTAAACACATCGCCTCTTTTCTAACTTTGAACAATGAGGCAAGAAATGTCGCAAATCACCTCTCTCAATTTACCCGAGCCCTATATTCTCCGATGGGATCAGCTGAAGAGCGAAATAGACAAAAAGCTACCTGAACTTACAGGAGTCTCCAATTCTTTTAGCAAAACGACAGGACAGCTCATCGAATGGGATAAAAATAGATCGGTTCTGGAAATCGACCAGCTGCGGGAACACGTTGCGCTCTACCGCCAAGCGGAGAAAGTCGCCGAAAGCGTTTGCCCTCTCCTGATCCGTTTGATAAAAACCGCCTCAGTTACTCACCTCGATCAAAACAACTATCCCATGGATGAATGGCTTAAGATTTCTAATATCCTCAATGAGCCGTTGGGCAAATTAAGCGTTTCGCTGCCGCAAGCTAGAAAAGCCCTCGCTAACCTCATCTTCCGATTTAAAACACAAGACTCTACGCCAATTCCCTACTTAAAAGAGTTGGTCCGATGGCTTTTCGGTCATAACTATCTGGATGAAATGAAGAAAGCTGACTAAGAAATCGCTTCCTTTTTCATCCTTGAGAGAAATCTATGAAATCGTCCTCCCTGCAAAATTGCCTTCACTCGCTAAACCTTGCCGAACAGGCAGTCCAAAACCTTTTCGGACCTTTGGAAAGCTATTATCGATCTTTCACGGAAGAAATTCGGTCAATGAGAACAGGATTCGGCAGTTTGACGGAAAACCGAATAGAAGATTTTGTCAGCGCCTACATCGACGCAGTAAAGACATCCGTAACCGTATTGAAAACAAAGCCATCTGCGGAAGAGATCGTGAAAGAGTCAAAGCAGTTGCTCTCTACCCCCATGCCACAAGCCGATACCCAAGAGCTCCGATCAAAAATCGTAGAGTTTTCTCGCAAAGTCGACGAACGAACCAATGATTTTGTAAGAGAATTTTTCCAAAATCTCTATGAGGCCCGCGGATCGCTAAACGACCTCCTTTCTCAAAGAGAAGTAAAAAATTTATCCCTGCCCGGCCTGATCTGTTACCATGTGAGCAGTTGTTGTAGAAAATCCCCCCTCGATCGCTATATCCAGGAGAGAGAAGATAGACATCAGTTTTAGGGAATTCTCCCAAAAGACCCAGTTTGCGGACGGCCAAAAGAGCTGACGCATTAGAAAAAGGGACATGATAAACAAGATATGCACGATACGCATGATAGGTTTTATTGCCGCAAAGCGGCGTGCGGCTTCGCCGCACCTTCTTTTTTATCATACATATCATGTCCCCCCTTTAACGGGGCTGCGCCCGCTTAGGTTTTGTGAATTTTGGAGGGCCTCAGAGTGGTCCAGATTTTGAAAATCGCGAGGAGGCCCATATTGCATCAATATGGGCCTAGTCGCAATTGGTCAGGGTGCAGGCGTCAATTGCCCGTATACCCGGCCTTTGCTCGTAGCACTTAAAGACGATGCGGATCGCAGGGAAAGTCCCTCCCGGCTGCGTCTCTTGAAATTGGCTCGGGCGGCGATAAAAATCCCCTTCGATGATCTGCTCGTGGTACATGTTCTCGTGGAACTCCTGCTTGCCGCCTACAGGATCTCCTGTTCGGACGGTCTGGACCTGCTCTTCCGACTCGATGATAAAGTAGCGGTATCCATTGTCCACTGTAATTTCGGCAGCTCGTTCTCTGGCGAATTTCTTGGCCATTGCCCGAGTCACCCCCTGATCCTGGGTCACAACGACGGCGTACCTGTTCCCGTCAACCCGGTAATCGAGGATCTGGTTAGAGTATACGGCCTTTGTCGCGACAAAAGCGCTCTGACAGCCCCCCAAAAGAGAAATAGCCACCACAAGACAAGCCGATACGTTCATAATTACACAAAATTAACACCAATCTTCATATAAACATTTTTATTAAATTAAATCAAATATAATTTACTACAAAAATAAAAAATGTGCACAAAATAATAAAAACTAAAAATTTAAAGGATCCGTAAATTTTTGTTTAAACAAATAACAGTGGCTGTGGTACATAAATCCCCTCTTTTAAAAACCCGGGCTCTAAAAGGGGCCCCAACCATGAGGTATCTATGGCTAATTCCCTGACCCCACTGAGTTACCACCTTGGGCAAGCAAATTTTGCGCTTGCGAGGTTCGGTACTTACTACGAAGAATTATGCGAAATATCTAATCAGCTTGAGAGCAAAAAAAAAGGATGGATCAGAATAGCAACAGATTTGGGAAAGAAAACTCTAGATGCAGAAGAAATAAAGCAAGGACTCCCTGAAGACGTAAGATACTGCTACCAAATTGAAAAAACCCGAGATTTTGCTCTTGGTATTTTTACCGAATTAAACAAGGTGCTAGCACTTTGCCAACAAGTTTCTTCGGAATACACAAATGCATTAAGGACGCTTGATTCTCCACCAGAAATAATTAAATCAAAATTTACATACATCCCAAATATAAAAGAACCAAGAAAAAACGAAATCAACTCATTATTAGACGAACTAAATGAAAAAAACCACGCACTCACCACCGCCATAAGCAAAATTAGCACCTTGAATGGAGAATTCGAAGAACGCATTGTTATAGCTGAAGCTGAACTAGATGCCATAATGAAAGATTGCAATGGATATGGGCAGGAATGGAGATTAACCGGGTTTTTTAAGAAAAAGCTCGGAATTATTCCCACTGTAGCAGGAGAAATTGACAAGCTAAGAGCAGCTGAATCGGCTTCTCAGCTCGCAGCAGGAACAACCTCAGCTTCAGGAGGACCTGCGAGCAAGCCCGACTCCCAGAGTTTAAATTCGGAGGATGATGAGCCAGGTATACCCGCCGGCCCTGCTGCTGCTTTAAGTCAAGCATCTCAAGCCGCAGCTCAGCAAGAGGCACCCCCCGCAAAAGAGCCGACAACCCTTGCCCATATTTTACAAACAGGGCCTAAAGCAAAACCAAACCCCCCGGTGGTTCCCCGCGGCACCAAGACAAACATCGGCGCCGCCGGAAATAAAGCAGAATAAAAACTTTGGGCCGCCCGCTTGAACCTATCCAAGATAGGTTCAGTGGGCGGTCTTTTATTTTCTTGCCTGGAGGAGCCTTTTGTTTAGATCGATGGCGTAGGCAGTCGATAGATCTTCTAAAAGATGCTCCGGTGAAATGAATCGATCCTCATGTAGACGCAATTTCTCTTTCACCTTTAAGATCCGAAGAACGCTCTCATCGAGATCTTTTAAACTCCCCGCAAGATACTTCTCTTTCAATGCGTTGAAGGCCCGTGGAATATCTACCCTAATAATCTGATCGATGTTCGGCGCCTTATGATCCCCGTAGAGAAGTAGATCGGTCCCTGCTCCGTGGGCAAGAAAGGCTATTTTCTCCACGGAATAGCGATCCGCAAGAGCTCTCATATTAAGCGCGTCTGAGATAATAAGTCCTTTGAAATTAAGGTCTTGTCTTAAAATCTCTCGAAGAAGAAAAGAAGAGAGAGAGGCCGGATGGTCGGGATCGATTTGAGGGACCAAAATATGCGCGCTCATGATGCAGGAGACGTTGGAGTCGATCGCTTTTTGAAAGGGGATGAACTCAAGAACCCCGAGCCTTTTTTTCGATACAGAAATCAGAGGCAATCCTTTATGCGAATCTATACTCGTATCGCCATGGCCGGGGAAATGTTTCGCACAGGCGAGAGTCCCTGCTCTTTCGTGGCCTCGGATAAAAGCGGAGACGAGATCAGCCACCCGGTAGGGATTATCTCCAAAAGAGCGGATGCCGATGATCGGATTACTCGGGTTGCTGTTGACATCGGCTACAGGCGCGAGATTGATGTGGATGCCGACTCGTTTTGCTTCTCTTCCAATTTCAAAGCCGAGCTCTTCAATGAGAGAGAGATCTTCGATAGAGCCTAAATTGCCATTTTTAGGAAAAGCAATGGTATCTGTCATCCTCATCGCAAGGCCCCACTCGGCGTCAGCCAGGATGAGAAGAGGCAATTTGGATGCGGCCTGGAGCTGATTGAGCCTTAAAATTTGAGTCATCGGGTTGGATTGTTTTACGATCGCATTTCCGATGTGGTATTCGGACTGCAAAATCTCCCAATCTTTGAGATGATCTTCTCCTCTTAAAGGACAAAAAGGGAGGGCAAAGAGCTGCCCGATTTTTTCATCGAGAGTCATTTGCAAAAGAGTCTCATCTGCCCAGGAAGCGCATAGCGAAAAGGGGAAGAGAAAGAACAGAAATCTCATCAGAAAAATTTCGAGAAAAGGCGCGCGATATCCTGATAGGTAATGTAGACGAAAAAGACAAGCAGGAGAGCGATAAAGGGAAGGATGAGCCTCTCCATCGTTTTTGCCTTCAGGGGACGCTTTGTCACCATCTCGAGAAGTGAAAAGGCGATGTGTCCCCCGTCGAGCACAGGGATGGGGAGAAGATTGACAATGCCGAGGTTCAAACTGATGACGGCAAGCCAAAAGAGAGCCTCTTTGGCGCCGAGCATCCAGCTTTGTTGAACAACAGTGACGATGCCGACAGGTCCTTGCATGTATTTCGGGTTGAGATAACCGGAGACAAGGGCCGCAAGAGTGCGCCAGGTGTCTTTAAACACATCGACAAACTGTCTGATCGGCCCCGGGTTATAAATCACTTCTCTATCTTTGAGAGAGACGCCGAGTATCGCTTTCTTTTGGCTCTTTTCTAAAGCTGTCAGCGCCTCTGATCTTTTCTGGGGGTCTTGAATGGCCTCGATCTCTTTTTTCGACTCCGCGATCTCAACGGCCAGTTTCGATTTTTGCTCTTCTGTCAAAGGGAACTCATTGAAAGGCTTCGGCACGACCCGATTTAAAAGATGAAGCGGGCCCGAAGCTTTGAGCTCATTTTTCGTTCCGATTGAGGAGATGATCGCCTCGAGATCTTTTGTGTTAAAGTCGTCGAACTCCTGATCGGCTTTTGTCCAGAGTATCTTTTCAATCGCTTGAGGATTTCTTTCGACAATGACGATCGATCGCCTTGTCTGCATTCTCTCCAGAAGTTCATAAGAGGAGCTGACTGGGTGTCCATCGACAGCCAAAATCTGATCTCCCTCTTCAAGAAGAGTAAAATGGGCGCATCTTTGGCAGCGCTGAAACGCTTTTTTCTGATCTTCCTCATCGATGAAGCTCAATCTGCTTTCAATCGATGCGGTAGGAGACAAATTGTATGGGATGAAGTAGAGATCTTGGAGACGCCCTTTGATTGCCGCCTCGTGCTGCCAATCGTCAAACTCCCCTCTTTCAGGTCCCGACATTTTTAGATCGTCGAGAACGACGCGGGGCGCTTTGGTCTGGAAAACAGTCTCGCCTCTTTGAACAGTCAAAAATACGGTCGACTCATTGATAAGGGAGCTGAGCTGATAGGGAGAAAAGACCATCTCTCCGTCGACCCAAAGGATCCGATCTTTCGGCTGGATGCCGCTGTGCAACATTGGAGAGCCGGAGGGAAGCCCTTCCTGGACTCCTTTTCCTCCATCTTCAAAAATCAGATAGCGCGCAGGGGAAAGAACTCCGATGGTGAGCAGTTTATCTTTAGCGCTTCTCGGATCTTCGTACGTCGAGAGCGTGTAGTCGAATTCGCTTCTTTTGCCTGTCGTGTAATCGATCTTGTAGCCCTGGATTGCCGTCTGGTCGTCATCCATAACAGCCGCCATCATCAGGTCTTTAAAGCCGTCGAAAGATCTTCCGTCGTATTTCTGAATGACATCTCCCGGTCGGACTCCCTTTTGATAGAGGGCCGATTTTGGATCGACCCAGCCGATTCGGTGGGTAAACTCGGCAAACTGCTTGTCTCTTCCGCCGGCAAGCCAAATGGCGATGAAAGCAATGAGCGCAAAAACGATATTGACAAGGGGGCCGGCGACAGCGACTTTAATTCTTTGCCAGGGACTTTTGCCGTAAAAGCCGTCGGGGATTTCGTAGGGCTCTTTATTCCCCTCTTTTTGCATGCCGGCGATCTTGACATAGCCGCCGAAAGGGAGCATGCAGAGGCGCCATTTGACGCCGTTTCGCTCCCAGGTAAAAAGAGGCTTGCCGAATCCGATGGCAAACGCCTCGACCTTCATCCCCTGGCGCCTTGCGACAAAATAGTGTCCGAGCTCGTGGATGAAGACGAGAACGCCGAGTCCCAAGATGGCAAGAAGGGCGTGAAAGAAGCTAATAGCCATACGCTGTCCCTAAAAGACTCTGAGGTTAGCAGATTCTTAATCAGCTGTGAAGAGTTTAATTTTTGAAGAAGAGAAGAAATAAAATAACAGGATCGCAGCCAAGGCTGCGGCAGGATCCGCTCGAGGCGAGCGGGCAGGATAGAAAAAATTTCTTATTATTAACCCGCGCCCCAAACAGGTGACAGATGGCTCGGCGAGGCACACGGGGTCCCCAACGACGCTTCGT
>MGLY01000029.1:6709-13082 GCA_001794935.1 Chlamydiae bacterium RIFCSPHIGHO2_12_FULL_49_9
CGCGTCAGCGTCGATCCTGCCGGCGCGATAGCGCCGATCCTGTTATTATTTTTCTTCCGGATTGAATAAATACCCCTGCGACGTAAAACAAGCCGATAAGGACAACAACGATCCCTCCTGTCGATAAGGCCAGATCGTAAAAATCCAACATGTGTCTAGAGAGAAGAACTCCCGCAATGGATGCCAAAACGCCGATGGCCGAGCTCCAGAAAATCAGCCATGGAAGACGGTGGCAAAAAAGGCGCGCCGTCAAGTAGGGCCCAACCAAAAACGCTAAGACGAGCAAGACGCCCACCGCTCTGAATGCGCCAATGCAGGTAAGGGCCGCCAGGAAAAGAAGCAGGAAATGAAAGAGCCCGGTTTTTACGCCGAGCGTTCTTGCAAGCCCCTGATCGAAACAGCCAAGTTGAAACTGTCTATAAAAAAGAAAAACCGTAGAGACATTGAGCAGCGCGAGAATCGAAGCCGACTTGAGATCGCTTCCCTGCAAAATATCGGCGTTGCCCATCACCGCTTCGACACCGAGATGGACATTTTTCGTAAATACCGTGACAAATGTGATGCCGAGAGCAAAAAGAGCTGTAAAGACAAGCCCTACGCTCGCATCTTCTTGAAGGCGTAAAAAGCGGACGAGCCCTTCTGTAAAAAGCGCTGTGATGAGGGCGGCCGCAAGAGCTCCGATGAGAAGAGTCGATAGATCAAAAAGAGCCCCTCCCCAAAGATGGGACGCGATGAGATAGGCAACGCCGATGCCGAGAAGAATCGTGTGGGAGAGCGAATTGGCAAACATCGCCATCTTCTTTAAAACGAGAAATGGGCCAATTGTTCCGCAGCAAATCGCAACAAGGCTTAAAACTGCCATCTGAAGTCCATCGATCATCGCGCGCGTCTCTTTGGGATGGGTTGAGAATGGGGATCTGTCGTCGGATCGGAGAGAAGATCGGTCAGCCTCGCTTCAATTTCAGGAGTCAAGATGTGCTCCATCTCTTCTGCCGTATTGTGAATATGCTCTCCCTGAACGCCGAGTTTTTCTGCGAGATAAAGCTCCCACAGGCGGTGCAGACGAACCAGAGAAGCTCCCTTTTGAAGACCGTCGTCTGTCAAAGAAAAAGACTTGTTCTGATCTATAAGCCACCCCTCCTTTTTCATTCGATAGAGGGCGTATTTGAGAGCCATCGATGAAACCTGGTGATCTTTTTTCAGATCGCTAAAAGCGGCCGTCTCTTTTTTCCAGATCGCCTTCAAGAGATTTTCCTCAAGACAGCGGAGTCTAAATGCGTAGACTCGCAGCATACGGAACACAAGGCCTCTCTTCGGGGCAAAAAGAAGGGAGAGAACGGCAATCGATGAGGCCGCAAGGACAATCATCGGGCCTGTCGGAAGGGTTAAAGAGAGAGAAATAGAGCCGATGACAGAGATGTAATTGCCCAACAGTCCGCTCAATGCGCCAAAAAAACCGGATAAGATAAATACCGTCTGGAGTTTTTCAGAAAACTGTCTGGCTGCGACAACAGGCGCAATCACCATCCCCGACATCAGCACAACGCCGACGCTTCGGATCCCCACAATGAGCGAGATGAGAAGGAGCCAAAAGAGGATTTTTTCCAAAAGGGCGACGGGGAGATTTGCGCTGATGGAGTAATTGCGATCAAATAGCGAGGCTTGCAAAGGGCGAAACGTGAGGAAAAGAAAGGCGCTGACAAGGAGGGCCATTGCTCCATAGATCGCAATGTGCAGATCGCTCATCGTCGCGGCTTGGCCGAAAAGGAGCATCTGCGTCTGTTTGTGCCAAACGGGAAGCGTTGATTGCATGGCGCTTGCAGCCACAATCCCAAGTCCAAAAAAAACGGAGAGGACAAATGAAAGGGCTGCGTCTGAGCGGGCTTTTCCCTTTTGCTCCAGCCACTCAATTGCCTTTAAGCCGAGAAGCGAAGAGATAAACGCACCGATGAGAACGGCGATCGAAACCCACTCTTCACCCGATGGGAAAAGGAGGGCAAAAAGGGAGACGCCGATGATCACGCCGGGATAGGCTGCGTGGGAGAGCGACTCGCTGAGGAGCGAGCGCTTTTTTAAAAAAATGGGAACGCCGATGAGCGACGAGGCAAGACACATGAGGATGCACCCCCACATGGGCGCTCTTAAAACCGGATGGATGAAAAATTCCCAAAAAGAGATGCTCATAAAATCCCGCTGACGCTCTTTGCAGAGAGAGCTGCCGCCTCATCGAAGAGAAGCTGGCTTTTGCCAAAGGCCCGGCAGAGATTTTCTCTAGAAAAAACTTCTTTTAAGGGGCCGCAGCCAAGAAGGCGCGTATTTAATAAAAGCACCCAATCAAAGTACTCTTCCACGCTCGGCAAATCGTGGTGGACGATGAAGATCGTTTTGCCCGCCTCTTTTTGGCGGCGCAAGATAGCCATGATCTCTTTTTCAGTCGCCAGATCAACTCCTGCAAACGGCTCGTCGAGTAAAAAGATGTCGGCATTTTGAACGAGCGCCCTTGCGATAAAAAGGCGCTGCTGCTGGCCGCCGGAGAGTTGGCTGATTTGGCGGTGCGCGAAGGGGGCCATCCCGACGAGCTCAAGCGCCTCAAGCGCCGCGACCCTGTCCGCCTTTCTCAGGCGGCCAAAAAGACCGAGGCGCCCGTAGCGGCCCATCAAGACAACTTCTTTTGCCGTAATCGGAAAATCCCAATCGACCGATTTTCTTTGAGGGACGTAAGCGACTTTTGTCTTCACTTCTTTTGCGGGGAGATCGAGGATAGAAATTTTTCCCGACAGGGGCTTCACCAGGCCTAAAGCTGCTTTCAAAAGAGTGCTTTTGCCAGCGCCATTCGGACCAATGATGCCGACGAGTTTTCCTTGAGGCACCCGGAACGTCACATCCCAAAGAATGCTCGTCTTGCCATAGTTGACATTGAGATTTTTGGCCTCTATCGCGTATTTCATTCTTCTAGCGCCCCCTCACAATCATTTTCAAGCGCCAGATGCCTCGCAATTACATCGCCGTTTTGCCTCATCATTTCGAGATAGCTCAAATGGCTCATCGAATCCCCATATAAAGGCTCTGAGCAAATCTCGATCTCTACTCCCATCTCGCGTCCGGCGCTTGCAATCTTCCGAATTGAGTCTCGACTGACGTTTGACTCGGGGAAAACCACAGAAATCTTATGAGCGCGCAAATAGTCAATGATGCCTTGAATATCGACAGGGCTGAGCTGGCCATCCGGAGCCAGTCCTTCCGGAGCCGCGAATCGATCCTCCCAACTTTTTTCACCCGGATTGGCCAAATAACAACGGGCAAAGTAGTGAAATGCATCATGGCTTGTGACGAGATATCTTTTTTCGGAGGGGATCTTCCGCATCTTTTCGATGAGAGCCAAATGGGCCTCATCCATCTGCAGCATCAGAGCCTCTCCCCTCTCGCAATACTCGGAAGTCCCTTCGGGATCAAGAGATGAGAGCTCTTCAATAATCGAAGGAACAGCCTCCTTCCAAAGAGAGATATCCATCCAGATATGGGGATCTACCGCATCTTCTCTGAGCAAAATCCTCTCGGGATAAGCCTCTTGAATCCTCTCGCCAAGGGCAATCGCCTTGTGGGTGCCCTTCAATTGAGAAGAAAGACCGGCGCCGTGCTCAAGACCCAGGCCGTTGTAGAAGATGAGATCGGCTCTTGCGAGCTTCTCGCCATCCCCTTTGACAATCTCATAGCTGTGGGGATCCAGCTCGCCCTGGATCAGGACCCAGTTGCTCACCCGGTCTCCCCCAACAGCCGCTACGAGATCTCCGACCTGGGCGGTTGTTGAAAGAATTTTTATCTTTCCGTCGTCTTGCATCCACTCCCCCAGGCGGCTTTTGGACGCCTTAAAGCAGCCAATAGCCAGAAGGGGGAGAAGAAGGAGGAAAAGAACTTTTTTTACATTCAGCATAAACTAACCATTCTGCAAGCAACATAGATTAGAATGTCTCTAAAAAGAAAAAAAGAAAAAACGTAGTTTCTTGCAAGAAAAGAACCCAACTCATATAATCACCAATTAATTTGGAAAAAGCAGAGTAACCGACCATAATCCTAGAACTCTCGTTCGAGAGGATTGGATTAAAAAGTTTTAGAAAAAACCACATAAATTAAATTTGACCAGGAAAACATCATGACCGTGGCACAGAAAGAAGAGATCAGAGAAATGAGATCCGCAAAAGGATTTAAAGAGATTGAGGATGTGATTGCCAAAGCGATCAAGAAGATCGGTGGCCGCAAAGAGAACGAACTGTGCAAGTACCTTCCCATGAAGACCGGCGGCTATATGCACCACTTCACACTTCGAAAAATGAAGTACAAGCAACCCCAGGAGCTCTGCTCTATCATCGAGCGCTTTGTCATCAACTCCGACAAGCCGACCATCATCGCTCCAAAGCAGAGAGCCGCTCGAGGGTCCCGCAAACGTCGCGATCATATGAACTTCACCCGCAACCAGTTAGAGCGCATGCTCAACATCGCGCGCCTTGCCGGCGACAAAGAGATCATGACGATCCTGATGCCGAAGAAGTCCCTCGGTTCTTGCAAAAGGGAGCTGATCCAGGCGATCCGCCATAATAAGGCGGAACAAGAGCTCTGGAATTCATACGTTGAGGCCGTTCAAGCCCAACAGCTTCTCCAGACAAACGACCTTTCCGCTCAACACTAAAAATTTCCTTTCCTTAATGTGCAGCCCCCGAGGTCTTTATAATCTCGGGGGCTTTTTTCTTCTTCAGAGTCATAAATAAAAAATTTACTTTCCAGCCCCATAGCTACTTTGCAGTTGCTTTTTATCTGAAAAGGCTTATGATGTTAGGTTGACAAAACAAAAGAATCTTTCTTGAAACATTAGTAACTTTTTAAGGATAAATCGATGTCTCAAACAGCGACAAAAGGGGCGGAGCAGGAATTTTCCGGATGGCGAAAATTGCTCTGGCCTATCCACTCTCACGAAATCAAAAAATTCTTGCCTATGGGCATTATGATGTTCTGCATTCTGTTCATTTATACAGTATTGCGGGACACAAAAGATGCCATCTTGGTGAACTCACCCGGCGCCGGAGCTGAAAGCTTGGCTTTTGCCAAAGGGATTGGAGTGACCACTGCGGCGATTCTCTTCATGATTCTCTACACAAAAGCGGCGAACATTTTTAAACGGGAAGGTCTATTTTACGTCACAGCATTGCCGTTCCTCCTCTTTTTCGGGCTGTTCCCCTACTGCATCTATCCATTTGTCGATTCTATTCACATGAGCCTGGATACGATCCAAAGCTATCAGGCGGCCTATCCGACGATTAAGTGGATTGTTCCTCTAGTTGGAAACTGGACTTACACTCTTTTCTACATTCTGTCTGAGCTTTGGGGAAGCGCTGTATTGTCTCTCCTCTTCTGGCAGTTTGCGAACGCGATCACGCCTGTTAAAGAAGCTCGCAGATTTTACGGCATGTTCGGATTCTTGGGCAATTTCGGACTTTTGTTCTCCGGCCCGATGATCATCTACGTTTCCCATTCCATCCACAGCTTGGGTCTTGGCAGAGCCGAGTCCACAGGACTTATGCTCAAGTATCTGATGGCTTTCATCATCGTTGCGGGAATCGTTCTCATTTCCACCTTCTATTGGATGAACCGCAAAGTACTCACAGACAAGCGCTACTATGATCCGGAAGCAATGGGGGAAACGAAAAAGAAAAACAAAGCGAAACTCTCCCTCATGGAGAGCTTCAAGTACATCCTTCAGTCCCCCTATATCGGTCTGATCGCAATGCTCGTTCTTGCCTATGGCGTTTCCATCAACCTCTTCGAGGGCGTATGGAAAGGTCAAATCAAGATCGCCTATCCTACAGAAGTCGAATACAACAGGGTCATGGGCGGCCTTTCTACCGTAACGGGCGGTATCGCCGTTGTCTTGATGCTTGTCGGCAGCAACCTCCTCCGCATTTTCAGCTGGAGAACTTGCGCCCTCGTCACACCGGTTGTGCTCCTCTCCGGAATCTTGGTCTTCTTCGGCGTCATTTACTACAACAATGGCCTACTCCCAGAAGGAATGAAGATCGTGGAGGCGATTAAAGAGGGGATCATCAAACACGAGCTGATCGTATTTGCAGTGGTCCTTGGACTGCTCGTCAATGCGTTCGGCAAAGCGGTGAAGTATTCGCTCTTCGACCCAACAAAAGAGATGGCGTACATCCCGCTTGATCAAGAGTTGAAAATAAAAGGTAAAGCAGCGGTTGACGTCATCGGCGGAAGAGGTGGAAAATCTCTGGGTTCATACACCCAGATGGGACTTCTCACTGTCTTCTCTGGAAGCGCTCTTTATCAGCTCGTTCCGATCATCGCGCCGATCGTAATCGGCATCGTT
>MGLY01000029.1:13106-13286 GCA_001794935.1 Chlamydiae bacterium RIFCSPHIGHO2_12_FULL_49_9
GGCTTGAGCAAGCGTTTCACAGCGCTCAGCTCTCAAGTTGAAGCAGATAAAGCTACAGCTGCCAAGCCTGCCAAAGAACCGGTTGCCGCGAAAGCAGCCGCTGAGGCAAATAGCTAAGCTGAACTTTTCAGCTGGTGAGCAAAGGCTCGCACCCTTAGAGGGTGCGGGCCTTTTTTTATA
>MGLY01000030.1:0-6314 GCA_001794935.1 Chlamydiae bacterium RIFCSPHIGHO2_12_FULL_49_9
GAGAAGATAAAACTTGAGCTCTTTTTCAGAACCGATGACAAGGCGCATCCCCTTTGCTTTAGCCTCTTCCCCGGTAAAAAAGCCGACAAAGCGGAGATGGTCGATCTTCTGGATGAGCTTTTTGCTAAAAAGTTCCCAATAAAATGGCTCTACTGTTTGCAAAATAGATCCTCCGAGACAGTTTGTAACAGATGAAAGGCGTCGCTGATGAGGGAGGCTGCTTTTACAATCTCCTCTTCCGTCGTCATCCGGCTCAAAGAAAAGCTGATCGCAGATTCTGCATCTTTAGAATTAATGCCGGAAGCTAAAAGGACCCGGCTGAGATGAGGCGCGTAGAAGCCGCCGGTCGAGGCATAAACGCCTTTCCGATTTAAAAGAAAAGTGAGAGCTTCTTGATGCGCCCCGGGGAAAACAAGAGTCGTTGTATTCGGCAGCCTTAAAGTGTCTTTAAAAAGAGGTTTTACAAGAGGAGATCTTTTTTGGACCTCGCTTTCCAGCAAATCGCGAAGGCGCGCGGTTTCCAAACTCATCGCATCGAGATATAAAGAGGCCTGCATTGCAGCGGCGCCGAGCGCCATAAATGACGGCGCGTCGATAGCAGCTCCCTTCATGATGAAGGGAGAGAGGGGCGCTCCCTTTTTGGCAAAAAGAGCGCCGGAGCCCTTCACCGAGTGAATCTGCTCTCCCGAAAAAGTGAGATAGTCGGCGCCAATTTCAGAAAATGAGAAATAGGTCTTCCCAACAGCATAAGTCGCATCGAGATGAAGAAGGACATTTTTCTCTTTGGCGAGAGCTGCGATCTCCTCGATCGGCTGGATCACGCCGGTAAGGCCATTTGCGACGCTAACTGAAATGAGAGCCGTCCGAGAGCCGATGAGCTCTTTTAAAGCCGCGATGTCGATTTTTCCGTCTTTATCCAAGGGAGCTATTTTCACATAGCAGCCGAGCTCTTCGAGCCTCTTCAACATCTGCATCGTCGGAGCGTCTTCGCTTGAAGAGGTGATAAAATGGCATCTGCCATCTTTGCGAGAGACATTTAAAAAGACAGACCAAAGAACCTGGCAGATACTCTCAGCTCCCGACGAAGTGAAGACAAATGAGTCGCTCTCGTCAGCGGAGACGAGATCGTATATCGGCTGATTAGCTAAATTGCTGACGAGCTGCTGTCCCATTTTATGGGGCGAGTAGGAGGCTGCCCAATGCTCTTCCAAATAGGACTGCATCTGTTTAATTGCCGCTGAACAGGGCTGAGTGGCTGAGTGGTTGTCGAGATAGATCATTCTTTATGCCACTGCCCTCGTCTGTAGGAGTAAATGATCGAAACTCCTGTCGGGATCTCGAGCTTTAACACTTCTTCTTTCGTCAAAGACTCCATGTGCATGACGATCGATCGAAGCGAGTTGCCGTGGGCTGAAATGAAGACGTTTTCTCCTTTTTCGAGGCAAGGCATAATCTTTTTTTGAAAATAGGGGATCGTCCGCTCGGCAGTCATTTTGAGACTCTCCCCCTCGGGTGGCGCTACATCGTAGCTGCGGCGCCAGATATGGACCTGTTCGGCCCCATACTTTTGGGCGGTCTCCGCCTTATTGAGCCCCTGAAGACGCCCATACATCCTCTCGTTGAGCTCCCAGGCCATGTGAACCGGGATCATGGTCTTTAGGGTCTCTTCGCTATAGATCTCCGACCACTTTTGGAGCTTGCCCCCCTCTTCATGGAGAAACATGGGAATTTTTTTACTGTCGTGCTTCAAAAGGGCCAAGATGAGCGTCGTATGGGCCCTGACAAGAGTCGATGTGAAGACGACGTCGATGGGGATGTGTTTGATCTTTTCGCCTGCGTCCAACGCTTCCTGGACCCCCTTTTCGCTCAAAGGGATGTCGACCCAGCCGGTAAATAAATTTTGCAGGTTCCAGATCGACTGGCCATGGCGAAGAAGGATGAGCTTGGGAGGCATAAATTTTCCTTAGTTACAAACAGTTTATCAAAAGGGCAGATTCCTTTATACTGTCCGACCTATGGAAAAGAAAAGATTGAGCAAAGCCCTTGCCGCCGCCGGAGTTGCCTCCAGAAGAGCCGCAGAGGAACTGATTTTCGCAGGCAGAGTCCAGGTCAATGGCGAGACGATTAAGATCCCGCAAACTCTCGTCAACTGGGAGTCGGATCGCATTTCGGTCGATGGAGAAAGCATCAGGGGAGAGCAAAAAAAAGTTTATTACATACTCAACAAACCCTCCGGCTATCTCTGCACAAACGTGAGACCCGGCAAAAGGCCTATCGTCATCGATCTTTTCCCCCCGAACATGCGCCTCTTTACAGTCGGCAGACTCGACCGAGAGACGACGGGGCTCCTCCTTGTCACAAACGACGGCCATTTTGCCAACAAGGTGATCCATCCCTCATCTAATATCATCAAAGAATACATCGTTAAAACTCTCCACGAGATCACTCCCGAGCATTTGGAAAACCTCTCTCAGGGCGCCCGCGTCGATGAAAAATGGGTTCGCCCCGTATCGGTTGTAAAGTTGCGCAAAGGGACTTTTAAAATCTGCGTGAAAGAGGGGAAAAAACACGAAGTGCGCATCATCGCAGAGCGCGCAGGGCTCAAAGTCGTCGAACTTACACGGGTTCGAATCGGCAACCTTGCGCTCGGAACCCTTCCCGAGGGGGAATACCGAATTCTCACCCCAAAAGATATGAAAGCCATAGGAGTCCTATAATGTCCGCAACTTACTCAATCTCTTCTAAAGATCTGTCCGATGCATGGAACAGCCTTTCCAATTTCGTGCACAAAGGCTGGAGGCCCATCAAAAAAGAAGGCGGCGAATTCGTCGATGCTTTGAACAGAAATGTCTACGCGCCCGCAGTTCAATTCGCAGCTGAGAAAGTAGGTTTTATTTTCAATGAGTTTGTCGCCAAGTGCTGTTCACAAGACGCTGAAGCATTTCCTTTAAGAAAGCACACAGCTCAAGCGCTCACTTTCGATCTGCTCTCTTTATCCCTTTCAATGAACGCAATTGGTTTTCTCTTGGGATCTTTAAGCCTCGGCGGCCTCCTCTTCTTTGGCGGCCTAAAACTCGCTGCAATGGTCGCGATCCAAACAGACCGTTCCACCTCCGGCCAAACCCCCAATGAAAATCTCCTTGAAGTTTGCGGCGCTCCCATTTTTAAAAATGTCTCGGTAAGCGGCCTCAAATCGCTTGCCGGCGGAGTTGTCTCTAAAGTAACGTCTCTCTTGGTTAGTTAGCACTATACCGCGCCCGCTTAGGTTTTGTGATTTTGGAGGGCCTCAGAGGCTGATCGTTACCCACAAGTCTTGTTATTTCAACCAAAAAACAAGATCACGCCGCGAAACGCGGCTGAGGATAGCGCCTTCGAAACGAAGGCTAACGATATGCAAGATGCAGGGAAGCCCTGCAACCCAAAAAAATTTCTAATTCTATTGGGGTCCGGGGCTTCCCCGGAATCCTGTATATCCTTAGCTGCGCTTCGCAGCGTTATCCTCAGCCGCATTCGCGGCGTTATCATGTCCCCTTGTTTTGAATAAATGGACTTGTGGGTAACGATCAGGTCTCAGAGTGGTCCAGATTTTGAAACAACCTGAGTGGGCGCAGTATATAAGGCTCTCGTATTGAAATCCCCTTTCGAGTAAAAAGGGCTGGATGGACATCAATGATAGAGCAGACACCCTCGCCCAAAAGATCAAGCATCTGATCATCACGACCTCAGGCCACACTGCAACGGACGCCTCAACGGAAGAATTTTTTCAGGCTCTTTGCGCGGCCCTTCGCGAAGAGACCATGATCAACTGGACGGCCACTTCAGATACGATTGAGCACAAAAAAGCGAGAATCGCCTATCTCCTCTCCATGGAGTATTTGCCGGGGCGCCTTTTGGGCAATAACATCACGAACATCTCCGCAAATGAACTCGTAAAAGCTGTCTTAATCAAGATGAATCGGAATTTTTCCGACCTTCTCTCCTGCGAGACCGATGCAGGACTCGGCAATGGCGGACTCGGAAGGCTCGCCTCCTGTTTTTTAGACTCCCTCGCCACTAAACAATATCCCGCGAGAGGCTACGGCCTTCGCTACCAATATGGGATATTCGAGCAGGAGATTTGGGGCGGCGTCCAAATAGAAAGGCCCGACTGCTGGCTCTTAAATGCAAATCCCTGGGAATCAAGGCGCGATATCCATGCTGCCAGCGTCCATTTTAGAGGCCATCCCATCCATGCAAAGAACAAGCATGGAGATGACGTCTACCTTCTGGAAAATTATGAAGAAGTGAGAGCGCTTCCCTACGATTTTCCGATCATCGGCTATTCGGAAAAATCGGACTACTCGGTTCTAACGCTTCGCCTTTGGTCGACCAAAGAATCTCCCCGCAATTTTCAGCTTCAGCGCTATAACGCGGGCTTTCTCGACCAGGCAGCTGAAAATACGACGCTGACCGATGTCCTCTACCCGAATGATAATACAGAGCTCGGCAAAAAAATCCGCCTCAAGCAAGAGTTTTTGCTTGTCTCCGCCTCCCTCCAAGACATCATCCGAAGACATCTTCGGATCTATGGAGATCTGACAAATTTTGCAGACAAGGTAAGGATCCAGCTCAACGACACCCATCCCGCGCTCATGATCGCCGAGATGATCCGCTCTCTTTCCAAAAACTTTGACTTTTCCTGGAAAGAGGCAGTTGATGCGGCAAGAGCTTGCTGCAGCTACACAAATCACACGATCCTCCGCGAGGCGCTCGAAGAGTGGAGAGAAGATAAGATGCGCGAGCTCATCCCGCGCCAATATCAGATCATCCAAAAGCTCAATCTCGAATTTTGCAATCAAGCAAGAGCCCGTTTCCCCTCCGATGAGGAAAAGATCCGGCGTCTTTCGATCATCGAAAAAGGGCAGATCAAAATGGCCCACCTTGCCGTCGCCTTCTGCCATAAGATCAACGGCGTTGCCAAACTCCATAGCGATATTTTAAAAACAGATGTCTTCAAAGATTTTTCCGATCTTTTTCCCGAAAAATTCGACAGTGTTACAAACGGGGTTACGCAGAGGCGCTGGCTTCTCCATGCAAATCCGCTTCTGGCCCAGTTTATTACCAAAAGGATCGGTCCGAATTGGATCACCGACTTCACTCAAATCGCAAAGCTTGCAACGTTTGCCTCCGACAAAATCTCTCAAGAGGAATTTTTAGCAATTAAGAGAAAAAACAAGGAAGCTCTTCTCTCTTTTTTAACCCGTGAAAACTCGGTGCGCGATTCAAACGGAAAAATCACCTCCCACTCCCACGTGCTCGACCCATCCGCCCTCTTCGATGTCCAAATCAAGCGCTTTCACGAATACAAAAGACAGCTCTTAAACGCCCTTCATCTCATCATGCTTTACCATGAGATCAAAGACACCCCCTCCTCTCGAAAAGTGCACCGCTTCTCTATTTTCGGCGGCAAAGCCGCTCCCGGCTACGAGAGAGCCAAACAAATCATCATGCTCATCAACGCCCTTGGCTGCAAATTCCACAGCGAGCTCGAAGCGAAAAAACTGATGAGCGTCGCTTTCGTCGAAAACTACAATGTCTCAAGGGCTGAAATCATCATTCCGGCAGCAGATCTCTCCGAACAAATCTCGACCGCCGGCTGGGAAGCCTCCGGCACCAGCAATATGAAGCTCTCGATGAATGGAGCCCTCACGATCGGCACAGAAGATGGAGCCAATATCGAAATGAGAGAAGCAGTTACCGACAGGTGGTGGCCCTTTCGCTTCGGTTCCTCCGTCGAGGAAAATAGAGCGCCCTATAAGCCGTGGGATATTTACATCAAAGATGAACCGATCAAGAGAGCCGTCGACGCTCTCAAAGACGGGACAATTGCCCAGTGCTCCGGCGAGTCTGCCGCCTTCGCTCAAATCTATGACAGCTTGGTCGGTCCCGACCCCTTCCACGTATTGAAAGACCTCAGATCCTACTACGAGACCCAAAGACAAGTAGAAGAGCTCTTCCTCCAACCCAACTCTTGGGCGGAAACGGCCATTCATAACATCGCTGCCATGGGCCGCTTTTCAACAGATGAATCGATCCGCAACTACGCAGAAAAGATCTGGGGGATCGCCCCCTGTCCGCCTGATTCCGCCGTCCTCGCTAGAGTGCGCGAAGAATACTCCGAGCACGATCGATGCAAAATCAAGAATGGCTCATCTTAGAGTGCCGTTATTAACAGTCTCTTAAAATGATCGAGGATTTTTTCCTGTTCTATCAAATCAAAATCATCAGCATAGAATTTTAAAAATAGTTCCTGCCTGAGTCCTTCTGCTGAAATA
>MGLY01000030.1:6362-7702 GCA_001794935.1 Chlamydiae bacterium RIFCSPHIGHO2_12_FULL_49_9
TCTCATACACATTGTTTAAGCCCAACATCTTAACCCACTTATCAAATAAAATCGCTCTGTACACGACAAAAAATGATTTCATATAACATCCCCCTTTATGGGCTGACTGCTACCCACAAGTCTATCTATGGAGGGCAAAGGAACATGATAACGGCTCCGCGCTGCGAGCCTAAAGATGTCCACTCGCTTCTTGCGCGAGTGGGCAGGATTCGCCTGCTTGATAGCAGGCTTATAGGATGCGGGGAAGCCCCGCGCCCCAATGATACGCGAAGCGGAGATGCGCCGGGCCCGACAAAAAGTCGGAACTGCGCCGTGGGCGCAGTTGCAAGCTTCACTTGCGCCCGGCGCTCCCCCTTCCTCTATCCTGCTAGTCCGCCATCAGGCGGATGGATCTTGCCCACTCGCAGAGCGAGTGGATATCCTTAGACTCGCAGAGCGAGTCGTTATCATGTTCCTTTGGTTCTAGTTCAGCGAGTTTCTTTCTTCAAATCATTTTTTGTCATGTACAGAGATAAAATCGCAGCCAAAGAACCCGTCAGCATATACGGAATGCCGGTATGTTGCATAATTCAATGCGCACATAAGTTGCTGGCTACGAAAAAAATTACAACCACAGAGAGCACAGAGAAAAAGCATAAAAATGCGCGTTTTCGCGCCTCTGTGAGCTCTGTGCTCTCTGTGGTAGATGCTGATAATAAGCCTGTTATGCGAAAACGAATGATGCAATAACGCTCAGACAGTCTGCTAGTTGTTTAAAGCCTCTTCAACCTTTTCCGACAAGTCGCTTTGATCGATTGTGCCTACATGGCGATCTATCACTTTTCCTCCTTTAAAAAATAGAAAAGTCGGCGTGGCGCGAATTCCCAGTTCTTTGGAAAGAAACCCTTCCTCTCCCACATTCAGTGTCCCGAATTTTGCCCTCCTCTCAAATTGCTTGCTCACTTCAGAAAAAATTGGCGCCACCATCTTGCAAGGTCCGCAAGAAACGGCATAAGCCTCTAGAACAACAACCCCTTTGGATTCTCGAACTTCTTTTTCGAAATTGGCTTGGGTAATGGGAGCAACTCTGCCTGCTGCCGTGTTTCCGGCGATCAGGGCAGCCACGACGAATACAAAGTGAAATATACCATAATCGGTCCCAAACTTGGAATTTGGACTGGCTGCGACTTCGCCAAATCGATCCCTCCGGGCCGGTTCGCTTCGCTCACCTGCTTCGTGCTGCGAAGGTCCCCCGGACCTTCTCGTGTCTTCAGCAGCCTCGTCGGCCATAGTTTTACTATGGCCTCCTCGCTCAGACCGCTGCGCTTCGATTTGGCTTTGTCTCGCAGAGTCCAAATTCC
>MGLY01000030.1:7730-16807 GCA_001794935.1 Chlamydiae bacterium RIFCSPHIGHO2_12_FULL_49_9
CCTCGCTCAGACCGCTGCGCTTCGATTTGGCTTTGTCTCGCAGAGTCCAAATTCCAAGTTTGGGACCGACTATGGTATAACCGCATTATGAACTCCTAAGAAGCTGTTTTGAGCTGCCATTTTTCTAATAGGGCTTGAAGCTGTTTCTTCTTCTGCATTCTTTGAAGCGCCTTATTAAATGCATTGAAGGCCTGTTTATTCTCCCCTTTGAGAACGATGAATCGAAGCCCCGAGTCATCGAGGGGCCGTCCGATAATCTTGAGCTTGCCGGCGTAAAGATCGCGGACGTAGCTTGTAGCCGGGATGCCGGCGAGGATGGCCCCCTGAACCTCTCCCGTCACAATGCCATTGAGAAGATCGGGGATCGAGCTGTAGTTTCTTTGGATAAGAGTCGGATATTTTTCCAAAATAAGCGCCGTTGCATCCCCTTCGATAAGACCGACTAATGCGCCCTTCACTTTGCTCGGAGCCTTTTTATGATCGCCTGGCACGATCCAGACGGGCCCGATCTGTAAAAGCGGGGGAGAAAAATCGTATTTCGCCTGATTGTAGCCATAGGGAAGAAGAGAGGAGATGATCGCATCGTATTTTTTTGTTTTGAGTCCGTCTAGAATCGTATCCCAGTTCGCCGTCATCTTTTCAAACTCGATGCCGGTGTAACGAGATATTTCCAAAAGAACTTCTTCAGTAAATCCGTTGACATAAGATTGCTGAGAGCCAAACTCGACAGGATACCAGTTTGGATCGATCCCGACTCTAAATCCCTTTTTACTGCCTCCTCCGCAGGCGGCCAAGAGAAGAAGAAGCAGGCAAAAAATCCTTTTCATAGAGGCCCTTTAGAATTTATATCCGACAAACGTGGATGCTGCATAGTTCACCCAAAGGAGGTGGGCCTTTTCCTCAAAGTTTGAGACGGTTGTTTGCGCTCCGCTCAAATACTGCTCTCTCGTTCTTTTCGCTGTGAGCCCCGCATGGGAACTCGTCGTTCTCGACCCTTCGAAATAAATGCCGAGGCTCCATCCGGAAGGATAGTGGACAACAAGATCCATCCCGCCGAGATTTGTGTAGGCTTTGCCGCTCTTTAAAACGGTGTTGTAGCTATTGAGCTGCACTTGAGTCAGCGTTGAGGGGGGATTGAAGAGATAGAGATCTTGCTCCCATTTGGTCACCGATCGCATCGAGAGCCAATGAAACTGGTAAAAGAGATCGATCTCGCACCGCCCCCAGAGTCTCAATCCCACTTTCGCCTCTGCCAGGGGGCCGAACCAATCCTGCTGGTTGGGCGCCAAGAAACGGGTCAGGACAAATCCGCTCTCATCCGCTTCAAAAATAACAGGAGGACTGGGGAGGTTGAACCTTTTAGAGCTTTTGGGATAGTTCATCATGTGAGAGTAGCGATACCCTGCCCCAGGGATGATCTCAAAGACAAAATTGTCGCTGTTCACCACCTTCCAGTTCCAGCCGACAACCCCTCTCACATCCGCTGTATAGCCGTCGCCGAGAGGATACCCCTTGAAAGAAAGCGGTTCATCGATTCCTCCCCCATGGACATCGTAATCGAGAGCCCCGTCGATCAGCCACCCGTAGCCGCCCCGCGCGTCGATCACAAGAGAGTGAATCTCCATGTGAGAGCCGACCGTGATCGTGAGCGTGTTTCTTCCGTGGATTTTGGTCGTAGAATCCAACTCATTGGGAGGGGTAAAGTGAAAAGCGTCAAATTGCTGTCTGTCATATCGGTATCCGATCGCGCCCCACTTGTGAAAGCGCCAAAATTTTTCCAGAGGGACTGAAGTGCTGGCGGTAGACTCTTCCTCTTTGGGCACCACAACGCCAGTGCCGCTATCTGTCCCATTTTGAGGAGCTGCGGCCCCATTGCCGTTCTTTGGAGGTGTTGCAGCTTTGCCGTTTTGAACCGGAGCCGGCCCGTTTTGTGCATTTGGTTTTGGCTTTTTATTTTCTTGAGCGCATCCGACAAAAGAGATAGCTACCAGAGCGAGGCAAAAAAAGAACTTCTGCATAAAAAACCTGGATTGCAAAGCAAACTAAATTCTTGCATGCTTTGTTCTCTTTGTCCAGAGAGAATTTGATGGAATGCCTATTAGTCAACTTCGGCGGCCCTCGAGATTTAAACGAAGTCGCTCCTTTTCTCGTCTCTCTTTTGCAAGACCAAGATGTGATCCGAACGAAATTGCCCCCTTTCGCTCATCGCCTCCTATTCGGCTGGATTGCGAGGAGACGGGCTTTGAAAGTGCGCCGCGATTACGCTCTCATCGGAGGCAAATCGCCCATTTATTTCGATACAGAAGAGCTTGCAAAAAAGTTAAATATCTCCCTCACCTTCCACCGCTATCTGCCTTCAACACATGCAGAGTCGCTTGAAAAAATCGAAAGATCCAAAGCCTCTACTATCTGCGTGCTGCCCCTCTTTCCCCAATTTTGCTACGCAACGACAGGGAGCATCGCCCGTTTTTTTTCTGAAAACCTCTCCCCTAAAACACTCAACAAGCTCCGCTGGATCAAATCCTACGCGGCGCATCCCGCTTTCATCCGCTCTTACCAAAAAAGAATCGCTGACTATCTTCAGTCCCAAAATCTCAAAGAGGAAGAGTCTCTCCTTTTCTTCTCGGCTCACGGAGTGCCCAAAATATTTATCGAAGAAGGGGATATCTATCAATCAGAATGCGAGCTCTCATTCAAAGAGGTGATGAAGGCGTTTCCGAAAACAAAAGGACTTCTCGCCTACCAATCCAAGTTCGGGCGCGGCGAGTGGCTCCGCCCTTACACAAATGAACTTTGCGAAGAGATCCTCTCCGTTCATGAAGGGAGAAAAAACATCGTCTTCATTCCAATCAGCTTCACCTCAGATCACATTGAAACGCTCTTTGAAATTGAAGAGCAATATTTACCGCCCGTCAGAGCCAAAAATTTAAATGCTTTTCGATGCCCTTCCCTTAATCTCGAGCCCTACTGGATCGAGGCCCTTTCTGAGATTCTCCAAGAGACAAATCTCTGTAGTGCAAAGATGCTAATTCGGTTTGCCTAGTAATCGGTATTTAAGTATTCTTTATTTTCAATATGGTACCCTCATCATTGATCTTGGAATCGGGAGAAATCTTTCCCGGATTTTCCCCTGACTGGCAAAAAGATTCCTTTTTTGGCGAAGTTGTTTTCACAACCGGCATGACCGGTTATGTCGAGTCTTTGACAGATCCCTCTTTCGCAGGCCAAATTCTCACTTTCACTTATCCCTTGATCGGCAACTACGGAGTCCCAAATAAAGAGTTTTGGGAGTCGGGAAAAATTCAAGCGGCAGGCGTCGTTACCGGTTCTATCAGTGAGATCCCATGCCACTGGGATTCGAAGTATTCTCTTCTCGACTGGCTCAAACTCTACAGCGTGCCCCTCATCACCGGCGTCGACACGAGAGAGCTGACAAAACTGCTTCGAAAAAAAGGGGTCGCTCTCGGCGCAATCAGCTTAAAAAAACCGAAAAAATTCTTCGATCCAAACACAACCCATCTCGTAAAAGAGGTGAGCTGTAAATCAATTGAAAAAATCGGCAGAGGTTCCAAAAAAATCATCGCAGTTGACTGCGGGATGAAAGAAAATATTGTCCGCTGCTTAAAAAAATTCCCCGTTCAAATCATCCGCGTCCCATTCGATTATGACTACTCGGAAGAAGACTATGACGCCCTCTTCATCTCAAACGGCCCTGGAGATCCGGCCGTCTGCAAAGAGACAATTGCCATCCTCAAAAAGAGCCTAAAAAGAAAAAAGCCGACGATGGGCATCTGTTTGGGCTCCCAGCTCTTGGCGCTTGCCGTGGGGGCAAAAACCTACAAGCTCAAGTTCGGCCACCGCGGCCAGAACCACCCGTGTATGGATCTGGAGCGACACTCATGCGTTCTCACATCGCAAAACCACGGCTATGCAATTGATGAAAAGACGCTGCCCCTCGAGTGGAAGGTGAGCTTTCGGAGCCTAAACGACGATTCGATTGAAGGAATCGAACACAAAAAACTCCCCTTCTTCGCCGTCCAATTCCACCCGGAAAACCACCCGGGTCCAACGGACGCTGCGTACCTCTTTGATAAATTCTATAAGATGATCGAGCCGTCAACAACCTCGCCCACAAGGGGCGAGGCTTGGAAGGAAACTGACAAGCCTTAGTTGACAAGGGGGCTTTGGAGAAATTCAATGCAGAAGTTAAGAGAGAGAAATACATACACACCTACGGATATTCCGCACGTCCGTGGCAACTGTGATTCGCGGTTAATAAGCCCTGAGGGTAGGGGCCGTGCTGCGAATTTAAAAACCTCTTTTAACAACCCCGATGCGGCCCTAACTGCTAGAGAACAGGCAGGGCAGGCCTTGAGAGTGCCTGCTATTTATGTTCTCAACAAACGAGGCAAACCCCTTATGCCTACTACCGCCAATAAAGCGCGGCGGCTTTTAAAGAAGGGCCTGGCAAAAGTTGTCCGGCGGACTCCTTTTACCATCCAACTGCTCTGCCCAACAGGAGAAGCTTTACTGCCTGTGCAGCTAGGAGTAGATAGCGGCTATAGCCATGTAGGATTATCAGCTGTTTCAGAGAAAAGAGAACTTTACAGTGAAGAGGTTCATCTCCGCGATGATATAGTAAAACTCAACGCCGAACGAAAACAGTACCGTAGAGGACGAAGATATCGGAAGACCTGGTACAGAAAGGCACGATTTCTGAATCGGGGCAATAAGAAGACGGGGTGGCTAGCGCCCTCTCTTCAAAACAAGTTGAACGCTCATCTAAAAACCGTCGAGAAGGTGAGAAAGATACTACCTATTTCCCAAATTACTGTGGAGATTGCCTCTTTTGACATACAGAAGATCCAAAAAATGGATATCGAAGGAACAGACTACAGCCAAGGAGTGCAGTTGGGATTTGAAAATGTAAGAGCCTATGTTTTGCATAGAGACGGACACACCTGTCAGCATTGCAAGGGCCGCTCGAAAGAACTGACACTCCACGTCCACCATATCAAGTCTAGGCAAACGGGCGGAAATCGGCCAGACAACCTCGTCACTTTATGCACATCCTGTCACAGAAATCATCACGAGGGAAATATCACGCTTAAAATCAAGAAGTCCAATGGCTTTAAAGCAGAGACCTTCATGACGACCATAAGGAGGACGCTTATGGATCAGGTCCGCGATAAGGGGATCTTTATTGCTCCAACTTATGGCTATATAACCCAACAGAACCGTAGAAACCTAGAACTCCCCAAATCCCATGTACACGATGCCTTTGTGATCGCAGGAGGAAAAGAACAGAAGAGATCCCCTACAACCTACTTCACCAAGCAAGTCAGGAAGTGTAACCGCAAACTTTTCAAAGGAGATCGAAGCCATCTCCCCAATACAGCGCCGAGATTCATCCAAGGATTTCAGCGATTCGATAAGGTGTTGTGGAAGAGACAAGAATGTTTTGTCTTTGGGCGGCGTATGATCGGTTATTTTGACCTCCGATTGCTAGATGGCACCAAGATCCATGCTTCAGCTAAAATTAAGGATCTAAAGATTTTAGAATCAGCAAAATCATTTTTAACAGAAGTTAGGAGGGCGCATTCCTCCGACAGCACAAGGCTGTCGGTTTCCTGCGTTAATTTCTTATGAAAAAAAGCGTCCTGATTCTCGGCTCCGGGGGCCTCAAAATTGGACAGGCGGGTGAGTTTGACTACTCGGGCTCGCAGGCGATTAAAGCCCTTAAAGAAGAGGGTCTCCGCGCGATCCTCATCAACCCCAACATCGCAACTGTCCAGACCGATCCCGACATGGCGGATCTCGTGTACTTGCAGCCGCTGCAACTCGACGCCGTTGAAAAGATCATCGCCAAAGAAAAGCCCCACTCCATCCTTCTCAGCTTCGGCGGCCAAACGGCGCTCAATTTGGGCCTCGCTCTGGAAGAGGCGGGCATTTTAAAAAAATACAAAGTGCAAGTTCTCGGAACGCCTGTCGAATCGATCCGTCTTACTGAAGATCGAGACCTCTTCAAAAAAAATCTCGCCTCGATCGGCATCAAAAGTCCTTTGAGTTTTGCCGCAAACACCGTCGATGCCGCTTTAAGAGCTGCCCGCAAAATCGGCTATCCGGTGATGATGCGCTCCGGCTTTTCTTTGGGCGGCCTTGGATCGGGCAAAATCCAGGACGAAGAAGAGATGAGAGAAAGAGCGCGTCTGGCCCTTCTCGGCGCTCCCCAAATCCTCATTGAGGAGTATCTTCTCGGCTGGAAAGAGCTCGAATATGAAGTGGTCCGCGACACAGCAGATCAATCCCTCTGCATCTGCAACATGGAAAATTTCGATCCGATGGGCATCCACACGGGAGAGAGTATCGTTGTAGCGCCATCGCAAACGCTCAACAACCATGAGTTTCATCTTTTAAGAGAAATCTCGATCAGGGCGGCTCGCCACTTCAAAATCCAAGGCGAGTGCAACGTTCAATTTGCGCTCAACCCCAAAACGAGCGAATACCGTGTCATCGAGATGAACGCCCGCCTTTCCCGCTCGAGCGCTCTCGCATCGAAGGCGACCGGCTATCCTTTGGCCTTTGTCGCAGCAAAACTCGCCCTCGGCTATAGACTCGACGAAGTGCAAAACGCGATCACGAAGAAAACAAGCGCCTTTTTTGAACCTGCTCTCGATTACATCGTCGTCAAAATCCCCCGCTGGGACACCCAAAAGCTCAAAACGGCCGATCGAACGATCGGCACCGAGATGAAAAGCGTCGGCGAAGTGATGGCGATCGGAAGATCGTTTCCCGAGGCGATCCAAAAAGGGATCCGGATGCTCAATCTCGGCTCCACCGGTATCGATGACGCTCCCGAAGAGATTGCAAATCCCCTCGATGACATCCAAAAACCGACCGATAGGCGCCTCTTTGCTCTCTATGAGTTTTTCAAAAAGGGGGGAACTGTCGAGGAGGCCCACAAACTCTCTCTCATCACTCCCTGGTTTCTAGAACACCTAAAAAAGATGGCCGGTTTTGAAAAGAGGCTCTCCCGGCAAAAATTGGGGCCTGAAATTTTAGAAGAGGCGAAAAGACTCGGTTTTTCAGACTCCTCTATCGGCAAGATAAAAAAACACTCCGAAGACACCATCCGCAACTTGCGCCTCAAATCGAAAATCATCCCCTACGTCAAACAGATCGACACTCTTGCCGGCGAGTTCGACACCCAGACAAATTACCTCTACCTCACTTACCATGCAAACGCTCACGATATTCTGCCCTCAAAGAAAAAACCGATCGCCGTCTTAGGCTCCGGCCCGTATTGTATCGGCTCTTCTGTTGAGTTCGACTGGTGCGCCGTCAATACTGCCCGCACCCTGCGAAAAAATGGGGTGGAGGCGCTTCTCATCAACTCCAATCCCGAAACGGTCTCTACAGACTTTGACGAATCAGATCGCCTTTACTTTGAAGAACTTACGCTTGAAAGAGTGCAAGACATCGCCGATTTTGAGACGCTCAGATGCATCGTCGTTTCAGTGGGGGGCCAAGTGGCGAACAACCTCGCCTATCCGCTTTCAAAAAGAGGCTATCCAATCCTCGGGACCCCAGCTTCCTTCATCGATAAAGCGGAAAATCGGGACTCTTTTTCATCGCTCTTGCGCGATCTCAAAATCGACCAGCCTCCCTGGCAAAGAGTGGAGAGCTTGAAAAAAGCCAAAGAGTTTGCGGCGCAAATTGGGTTTCCTCTCCTCATCCGCCCCTCTTACGTCTTGTCGGGCGCTGCGATGAACGTCGTCTGGAACGAGACAGATCTCGAAAAATATGTAAAAGAGGCCGCTGTCATCTCTCCCGACCATCCCATCGTGATCTCCAAATTCATTGAAAACGCCAAAGAGCTCGAAATCGACGGCGTCGCAAAACAGGGAGAGCTCATCGTCTCGGCCATTTCAGAGCACGTTGAAAATGCAGGGGTTCACTCGGGCGATGCGACAATCGTCTTGCCGCCGCAAAGGCTCTATCTCGAAACAATCCGGCGCGCGAAAAAAATCACCCGCGCCATTGTTAAATCGCTCCAGATCACAGGCCCCTTCAATATCCAGTTTATCGCAAAAGGGAATGCAATCCAGGTGATCGAGTGCAACGTCCGCTCGTCCCGCTCTTTTCCCTTCGTGTCGAAAGTCACCCGCTGCAACTTCATCGAGATCGCAGCAGAGATCTTGATCGGCAAATATAAGCCGCGAGAGTTTGAAACGCTTGAGCTCGATTATGTCGGCGTAAAAACGCCCCAGTTTTCCTATAAAAGGCTCAAAGGCGCCGATCCCGTGGCGAACGTCGAGATGGCCTCAACTGGCGAGGTCGCCAACATCGGAGAAAATTATTTGGAGGCCTTCTTTGCCTCTTGGCTCTCGACCGATCAGACGGTGAGAGGCAAAGAGCTCCTCGTCAGCATCAGCAGCGATTTTCGCCCCAAACTCCTCGAGCCCTTAAAAAAACTCGATGAGCAAGGCTGGAACCTCCACGCGACAGAGGGGACTCATGACTTTCTCTCCAAGCACGGCGTCGGATCGGTCTCGGTCTATAAAGTGGGCGAAAAATATGAGCCGAATATCTCAACGCTTCTCTCTCAAGGAAAATTCGATCTCATCATCAATATCCCAAGTCAAATCGCTGCACAAGACACCGCCGGCTTTAAAATTAGACGCCTTGCGATCGATCACCAAATCCCGCTAATCAGCAACTTGCAGCTCGCGCAAATTTTTCTTCAATGCCTCGCCGAAATAAACCCGAGCGCTCTCTCCGTTCGCTCTTGGCAGGAGCTGAAACCTTGAGCTGGAAAAACGCCTTCTTAAAAAAAGCGCTTAAGGCCATCTGTCCCCTCATCCCTCTTCATCCCCAAAAAGAGCGGATCCTCGTCATCTCGACAACCGCTCTCGGAGACACTCTTTGGGCCACACCTGCGCTCTGTAATCTCCGTGCCTCTTTTCCAAACGCCTATATCGCCGTCCTCACATCGCAGGTAGGCCTCGAAGTGTTAAAAAGCAACTCCTCGATTGACAAACTCCATCTTCTCGAAGAGCCTCTTCTTCCCCGCTTTT
>MGLY01000031.1 GCA_001794935.1 Chlamydiae bacterium RIFCSPHIGHO2_12_FULL_49_9
GACGTTTCGTCGATCCTGTTATTTCAACGGGGGTGCGGGGGCTTCCCCGCTTATAACTCGTAAATGTCTTTGTATTTTTTCTTGAGATAGGTGCAGTAGGCAGTTTCGCAAAGCGTTTTGCCGGTGACTTTTTTCGCCAGTTGCTCCGCATCGTAGGTGCGGCCCCATTCGTGGATATTTTTCTTCAGCCACTCCCGGATAAAAGAGAGGTTTCCCTCGGCTACCTGCTTTTCCCAGTCGGGATGTTTTTTTGAAAAAGTTGAAAAGAACTGCGCGGCAAATAAGTTGCCGAGCGCATAGGTCGGAAAGTAGCCGAAATCGCCCAAAGACCAGTGCACATCTTGCAGACACCCCAGAGTATCGGTGGGCGGCGCGATCCCGAAGAATTCTTTCATCTTCGCATTCCAGGCCTCGGGAAGATCGACGACTTGGAGATGGCCCGAGATGAGCTCTTTTTCAATTTCAAAGCGGAGCGCCACATGCAAACAGTAGGTTACTTCATCCGCCTCTACCCTTGTAAAAGAGGGCTCTACCTTATTGATTGCTCGATAAAATCTCTCAAGCGATACTTTTTTCAAATCGGGGATTTCTTTTTGCAAAAGGGGATAAAAGTGCTCCCAAAAGGGCAAACTTCTTCCAATGAGAGTCTCCCACCAGCGCGATTGACTCTCGTGAATGCTTAAAGAGACAGCTTCGCTCAAAGGCGTTCCAAAGTGCTCCGTCGATAGGCCCATCTCATACATCGAGTGGCCCGCTTCATGAAGAACCGAAAAGAGATTGCTCATAAATGCTTTTGGCAAGAGACGCGTCGTAATCCGGCTGTCGTGGGGGTGAAGCGCCGTTGAAAAAGGGTGGGCAGAGAGATCCAATCGCGAGTAGCCAGACTCGATCGGCAGTTTGGATAAGATGAGCTGCGCGAGCTCCATTTGCTTTGCATCTTTGACATCGTGCTTTAAAAAGCGATCATCAACTTGCTTTTTAGAGCCGATTTTCTTGATGAGATGCTTAAGCTCTGTCTGGAGCTTATCGAAAATAGCACCCAATTTCGCCGTATTGACGCAGGGCTCATAATACTCTAAGAGAGCGTCGTACGGATGCTCGGTGTATCCATAAGCCTCGGCTTTTTCTCTGCAAAGCCCAACGATTTTTTCTAAAAACGGCGCGAACAGTTTAAAGTTATTGGTCTTTTTCGCAATCGCCCAAATCTGAGTCGCCTCTGAAGTTGTCTGAGAGAACGTTTTGACAAAAGCGGGGGTGAGCTTTTCAACTCGCAAAAACTCTTTTCGCCACTCCCTTGTCGCCACAAGCTGTTTTTTGGAAAGTCCTTTTGCATGGGGCTTGCCCGTAGATAAAGAGACGAGCTTTTCTAAATGGGTTTTATATTTATGGCTTGTCTTTTCCTCATGGATCAAAGAGGAGAGAAGCGCAATTTGCTCGCTTCTCGGAGTGATCGATCCTGAGGGCATGTAGGTCTCTTGATCCCAATGGAGGAGAGCGAGGATGGAGTCGTAGGTGCGGATTTTTTTAGAGAGATCCCAGAGGTCTTTGTATTCTTGCTGCCAGTCCATATTTTTCGGATCATAGTAAATCCTTAAGATTCCTCACAATCTCAAAAAGGGGCGGAGCGAGAGGGCAAAAAGGAGAATGAGGGGGCTCCAGATGGCAAAAGAGGCAGGGAGGACCTGGTTTTCGCCCAAGATCAGCATCCCGTCGAGGATCGTTTTGAGGGCGATGAAGCCAAAGAGGCTGCAAGCGGCGATCAGGAAGGGAGAAAGATTACGGGAAAAACGCAGGGCGATTGGGCTGATTGCAAAGAGAATGAGGAAGGAGAGCAGGGGAAGAGCGAGCTTGTAGTAAAGGTGGGAAAAAATGCCCGCTTTGGCGGAAGATGCGGTCTTTGCCTGGGAAAAGAGAGTGGAAATGGGGCGGTTTTCAAAAGGGACAAAGCGGCTTAAGGAGGCGTTTGGATCCCAGGGAAGATCTGTGAGTGTGATGGTGTCAAAGCTGTTATTTTTAATGAGCTGATCTTTCTGGATGAAATGATCTGCAAAGCGGGCATTCATATGGGGGATTTCAAGAATTTTAAAATGCCAGATGTCGTTTGGGGTTTTGATCCAAAATACATCAGAGAGCTCTTTTTTCTTCGGGTCGTAGTGTTGGTAGATGAGCTCCGAATCGTCGGAAAGAGAGAGAGTAAATACGGGAGATCGTTTTTTCTTTTTTTTGAGGTGTTGATATTTGAATGCAGAGGCCTCATCCAGGGCGTCGGGAGCAAACCACTGGCTGTTGATGTAGCAAATGGCAGTGAGGAGCGATGCAAAGAAAAAGAAGGGGAGGAGAAGCTTTTTAGAAGAGAGCCCTGCCGCTTGGAGCGCCGCCCACTCGCGGTGCATGTTGAGATCGAAAAGAACCCGCAGGGTGGTGAAGAGAAGGGTGAGCGGGAGAAAAAGCTCGAGGTGCATGGCGAACTGGCGCGAATAGTAAAGAGCCGCATCGGAGAAGAGAACTCCTTCATCAAAGAGAAGCTGCACCCCGTTAATTGAGAGATCGACGAGGATATAGATTGTAAAAATCGCAATGAGAATAAAAAGGAACGTTTTGGCGATTTGGAAAAAGATATAGCGCTGCCAGATCTTCATAAAGTCCCTTTTTTTAAGCGGCGGAGTCGAATATAGCTCGAGACCCAGATGATGAGATGGGGCGTAAAGTAGGCAAGGCTTGCAAGGGGGAGCGATTTTTTCAGCTCCTTTCCCAAAAGATAGCTGATGAGAACGCTTAGCGTGAGAAAGAAGGCGGCATAGAGCCCTTTTTTCGAGGGGTTTCTTCCCTGATCGATTCCGAAAGCGCAGCCGAGGAGCGTCAGGCTAAATACGGCGACGGAAAGAGAAACCCTCCTCAGGATTTCATTCTGGGCTGATCTCGCGAGCTTTGCGCTTTCAGTTTTTCTGAGGTTCAACATTTTTAAACTGAGAGAGTTTGTTTCAAGACGCGGCCTATTTTTTTTTAAAGCCGCGGAAAGAAGCGGCGCGGCAGTGGACATGAGCTCTTGATTTTCGATGATGAGCGGATCGAAAAAAAATGTTTTTTCTCCCGGAAGATGGGAGACGATGGCGACATCGGATCCCAAGAGCTCATCGCCTTTTAAATGGAGTTTTTTGGCCGATAGAAGAGTTAAGTGCTGGTTCGTGTCGTTATAGAGAATGAGAATGAGATCTTTTGCCGAGAGTCCTTCATCAAACACCTCCATATTGATGTAGGCGTCTTTCATTTTGACGAGTTTTTGTCTTTGAAGAAGAAGGAGCGGGTTGGCGGACGTTTCTCTAAAAGTAAGCGTTTTGGCTTCCCTTCTGCAAAAAGGGGCGATCTCGGCGCAAAGGGAAAAATTGAAAATAGAGAAGACAAGCGAGGCGAGAAGGAGCGGGGCCAGAATGGAGCGAAGGGGGTAGCCGGAGGCTCTGAGGGCCGTCAGCTCGCAGGTGCGGCTGAGCCTTTGAAAAAGGAGGAGAGAGGCGATGGCGGCCGAGATCGGAATTGCCATCGGTAAAATGAGCGGAATTTGGTAGACTAGGAAGAGTCCGGTTTTCCCCCAGTCGGCAGTCAAGGCGGCAAAACGGGCGATCTCCTTGAAGCGGGAGATCAGCAGCACGGCGATGAACGTGCACACAGATAAGAGAAAAACCCGCACATAGCTTTTGAGCGCATAGCGCCAGAGCGTAGGAATCATCATGGTACGCAGTTTAGATCCAAAAGCGCTTCTCTCGCAATTTTTAAAATCTCGCCTCTTAGGCCGCCCGCTCCTTCTCGGCTACTCGGGCGGCCCCGACTCAAAAGCGCTCCTTTACGCATTACTTGAAAACGGCGTAAAAAATTTGCACTTGGCCCACGTCGATCACGGATGGAGAGAGGCGAGCAGAGAAGAGGCAAAGCTTCTTAAAGAAGAGGCGGAAAAACTCGGCTGCCCTTTTCATACGATTCGATTAGGGAAAGCAAAAAAGGGAAATTTGGAAGATAAGGCGAGAAAGGGAAGGCTCGCCTTTTTTGAGAGCCTTTTTTTAGAGGGGAATTTTCAGGCGGTTCTTTTGGCCCACCAGGCGGATGATCTCGCAGAGACTGCTCTTAAGCGGCTTTTGGAAGGCGCTCACTTGGCCCACGCCGCGAGCATGGAGGAGGTCTCCCGCTTTGGAAAAATGGTCGTTTGGCGCCCCTTTTTAAATGTGGAGAAAAAAGAGCTCCTCGCCTTCCTTGAAAAGAGAGGGCTCAAGCCGCTCATCGATGCGACCAATTTCGACCCTGCTTTCTTGCGCGCCCGGATGAGAGAAGAGACCGTTCCTTTTTTAAACCGCTCGTTTGGCAAAGAGGTAGGGGGAAGTTTACGCCTTTTTTCTAAAAGATCTGCCGAATTGAGAGACTATCTCAATAAAAAGATTGAGTCCGCTTGCGTCGAAAGGGGAGCCTGGGGTCTTTTTGCAAAACTCGATGGACTTGAAAGAGTGGAGCAGAGGCACCTTCTTTTAAAGTTGGCCAAAGAAGAGGGGGTTGCATTTCCAAGGTCCGTTTTGGAATCTTTTTTAGACTGGACAGCGGAAAAAGCCGCTCACAAGAGGATCGAGCTTGGGGGAAAATGGGTTGCCCTCCACGGGGGATTTATCTTTTTTATTAGGCTTTAAGTTTTTGATTTTTAGAAAAATAAGAACTTTTTATTCGAGATAAGACAGACAATTTAATTCTTTTTTGCTATGAGGGCATTTTTGGGGGGAACTCGCCCCTTTACTTTATCGCCGAAAGGTGATTTAATTAACCCGTTTTACCTGTAATCTAACGCAAACAAAACAAGGCGTTTATGGCCCCAATGAGACCCGAACCGAAAAAAAGTCTGCCGGGAGGATTTTTCCTTTTTATTCTGGCAGCAATCCTCATCATCCTCGGCATCCAGACGTTCAGTTCGGATCAATCGGCCAAGGTTTCATTTAGCCATCAGGTAGAGCACCTCAGTAACTTGAATCTGACGGTTCCGGAAGAAAATCGAAAAATCGCTCAGAATGAAAATCTCGTAACCTTCAGCGGCAGGTTTCGCGAAAACCTCCCTGAGGAGAGCGTTGAGCGCTACCGCTATTTAGAGCTTTTAAACCAAAGTCACGAGCTGACGACCGAAGAAGTCAGGCTCACAGACGATCTGGATACGCTTCAGAAAAACGTTCGGGATGCAGCCGACCTTTATTTACATGCGACGGGTCAGTCTCTTCCCAAAGCGGGCTACACTGTTGTGGCGCCCATTTACGATACTCCCGACCGGGATGGCGCGATCATTGTCACAAGCCTTTCTGATCGAGAAATGGCGTCGCTCCCTTCCGCAAAACAGGCTCTTGCAATTGCTCAAGAATCGGGAACCATTGAGAGCGTTGAAAATGCCGGCAAAGAGTTGCACGATCTGATCGCCCTTCTCCGCTCCCCCTCGCTCGGGATTGGAAGCGAGCCGATGAAACTCGAGCTCAAAACGATCGATCAGAAAGTGTCAAACGCGGCCGATCTCGCTCTCGAGCAGCAATTGGCCGTCTATAGAAGCGCCATCGATAAGCTCGGGAATCTATTGAGCGAACTGGGGCGCGACAAAGAGGGCGTAAGGCTCGGAGCCTTGAGAAGCACTCGAAGCTATGTCGAAGAGCTCAAGCAATATTCTCAGGTATCCCAAGAGCTCGAGAAGAATGGAGTCCTCTTAGAAAAATCAAGACAGAAGGTCTCTTCGGTTATTTGGTATTTTAATAACCAGGAGCTCTCCACTCGCGCATTAGAGAAACAAGATCCCGAGAGTTACCGCCACTGGTTTGCTCAGGCAAAACAGGAGTGGGAATCTTTTAGTGCGAATAAGGGACTTACCTATAGAGCGCCTGATCAGCCGCGCAACACCGTTTTGGAAAAGACCTTTAAGAGCCAAGAGCCCTCCCCAAACTACTTTAGCTACCTTTTGACGATCCTCCCCGTGATGCTCGTCATCTTGTTCCTCTACTTTATCTTCTCCCGCCAGATGAAGGGAGTCGGCTCTTCGGCGATGAATTTCGGCAAGTCGCCCGCAAGGCTCATGACGAAAGAGACCAATAAGGTCACCTTTAAAGATGTCGCCGGCGCAGATGAGGCCAAAGAAGAGCTCAAAGAGATCGTCGACTTTTTGAAAGATCCTCAAAAATTCACCGCGCTCGGCGCCCGCATCCCGAAAGGAGTTCTCCTCGTAGGTCCTCCGGGAACAGGTAAAACTCTGATCGCAAAAGCGGTTGCAGGCGAAGCGGACCGCCCCTTCTTCTCGATCTCCGGCTCAGACTTTGTCGAAATGTTCGTCGGCGTCGGTGCAAGCCGTATCCGCGATCTGTTTGACACTGCCAAGAAAAATGCGCCCTGCATCATCTTCATGGACGAGATCGACGCAGTCGGCCGTCATAGAGGCGCAGGCATCGGCGGCGGGCACGACGAAAGAGAGCAGACGCTCAACCAACTCCTCGTCGAGATGGACGGCTTTGACACAAAAGAGGGCGTCATCCTCGTCGCCGCCACCAACCGCCCCGATATCCTCGACAAAGCGCTCCTTCGCCCGGGCCGATTTGACAGGCGAGTTGTCCTTGATCTCCCCGACATCAAAGGGCGCCACGACATCCTCAAAGTACACGCCCGCAAAATCAAGATCGACGCCTCGGTCGA
>MGLY01000032.1:0-6492 GCA_001794935.1 Chlamydiae bacterium RIFCSPHIGHO2_12_FULL_49_9
CGCGCATAGCAATGGATTTTCTTTGATCAGGAAAGTGCTTGGCGAGAGAGATGAGAGCTTGCTCATGCCCACGAGGATCTACGTGAAGCGAGTGCACGCGCTGATGGAGAGAGTGAAAGTAAAAGGGATGGCTCATATCACGGGCGGAGCGTTTGGGAAGAATATCCCGAGGATGTTGCCCGAGGGGTTGGGCGCTCTGATTTATGGGGGCTGGCCAGTTCCCGAAGTATTTTTGAGGATCCAAAAAGCGGGGCGGATTGGGGTTGAAGAGATGCGCCGCGTCTTTAATCTGGGGATCGGGTTTGTGCTGTGCGTTTCGCCAGGCGAGGCCAGGGAGCTTTTAAAAACGGAGAGCGACTGCTTTTTAGTTGGCGAAGTGGTGGGCGGCAGGGGGGTCTCATGGAAGTAGTCTCCGTCTTCTTAAAACCTGAGTTGAAAAACCCAAAGGCGTCCGAGCTTTGCCAGTCGATTAAGACTGTTTTGGGAATCGATGTTGAGAGAGTCGCGATGGCTCAAGTCTATCGGATTTATAAGAAGTTAAGTCCTCAAAAATTGAAGAGGGTGGCAGAGAAGGTGCTGCTCGATCCGGTTTCGGAAACGGCTAAGGGAGCGGAAAAGTCGTTTGATTGGTGCTTGGAGATTGGACTGAAAGAGGGACTGACCGACAATTTGGGACTCACTGCGCAGATTTCGATTGAGGATTTTTTAAAAGAGCCATTTAAGGCGGGCGAGTCCGTGAGGAGCTCGATTCGTTACTTTTTAAAGGGAAAGCTGACGCAAAAAGAGGTAAGGAGGATCGGCGAAGAGCTTTTAGCCAATCGGCTCATTGAAGAGATCCGGGTCGAAAAATTGGGAGAGCGTCTATACAAAACGATCGATCTTCCGGAAGATCCGAAGGAGCTTTTGGAAATCAGCCGGAGCCGCCAGCTCGCTTTGAACCTAGACGAGATGCAGGCGATCCGAAACCACTACGCCTCTTTGCAAAGAGCGCCCACCGATGTGGAGATCGAGGCGATTGCGCAGACCTGGAGCGAGCATTGCAAACACAAGATCTTTCAGGCGAAAATCCGCTATTTAGAAGATGGAAAAGAGACTCTGATCGATAGCCTTTTTTCAACGTACATAAAAAAAGCGACCGCGCTGATTGCCAAAGAGACAGGCGATTGGCTCGTCTCTGTCTTTAAAGACAATGCGGGGATCGTTCGGTTTAATGGGACGACTTTTCTCACTTGCAAAGTGGAGACGCACAATAGTCCATCTGCGCTCGATCCTTACGGCGGCGCGCTGACGGGAATTTTGGGCGTCAACCGAGATATTTTGGGAACGGGGACAGGCTCAAAACCGATTGCGAATATGGATGTTCTTTGCTTTGCGCCGCCCGATTACACAGGTGTCATTCCGGAAAAACTCCAACATCCGAAGCGGGTTTTAAAGGGCGTTTGCAAAGGGATCGAGCATGGGGGAAATAAGAGTGGGATCCCGACAGTCAATGGCGCTCTTGTCTTCGATCAGAGGTTTTTAGGAAAGCCGCTTGTCTACTGCGGAACGATTGGGCTTATGGCGGCGAGAGTTGGAGAAAGAGGAACTGAAACAAAGGAGATTCAAGAGGGAGATTGGATCGTCCTCGCCGGGGGAAGAACGGGCAAAGACGGGATTCACGGGGCGACATTTTCATCTGAAGCGCTCCATGCGGAAAGCCCCACTTCAGCAGTTCAAATCGGAGATCCGTTTACCCAAAAGAAGCTATCTGATTTTCTGATCGACGCTCAAAAAAAAGGTCTTTATCGAACGCTCACCGACAATGGAGCCGGCGGCATCTCTTCATCTGTGGGAGAAATGGCGCTCATCACAAACGGATGTGAGATCCATTTGGAAAAGGTGCCGCTCAAGTATCCGAATCTCGCCCCTTGGGAAATTTTGGTGAGCGAGTCGCAGGAGAGGATGACGCTCGCAGTGGGTGAGGAAACTAAAGACCAGCTTCAAAACTTGGCCGATTTTCATGAAGTCGAGATCGCCTTCATCGGAAATTTTACAAAGACCGGACTTTTTCATGTCCTCTACGAAAAGCAAACCGTCGCCCTTCTCACGCTCGACTTTCTTCATGCAGGGGCGCCGCAGCTTGAGTTGGAAGCGGAAACAGCAAAGTCTCTCCCGATCAAGACGCCTCTTCCCCCATCCGATTTCAAACGAGATCTCCACGAGCTTCTCTTAAGATATACGATCTGCAGTAAAGAGAGCATCGTCCGCCAGTACGATCATGAGGTGCAGGGAGCAAGCTCTTTAAAACCTTTTGTCGGAATTAAATCCGATGGACCTGGCGATGCGAGCATTTTGTGGCCGATCGAGCTCCAAAAAGAGAAAAAAGGCATCGTCGTATCCAATGGCATTTGCCCGAGATTTTCCGATCTGGACGCCTACGCGATGGGCGCAAATGCGCTCTCCGAGGCGATCTGCAATCAAGTCGCTGTTGGAGCAAACCCTTCAAAAATTGCGATCCTGGATAACTTTTGCTGGCCCGATCCAATTTTTGATCCGGAAAAAACTCCCGACGGAAAGCACAAGCTCGCGCAACTCGTTCAAACGACCCAAGCGCTCTATGATGGGGCGACCCTTCTCAAGACTCCGATTATTTCGGGCAAAGACAGCATGAAAAACGACTATCAGATCGGCTCTATCAAAATCTCGATCCCTCCTACTCTTTTAATCACTGCCGTAGGCGAGATTCCGGATGTAGAAAAGGCCGTCTCGATGGATGTGAAAGAAGCGGGAGATCTCATCTACGTCTTAGGGCTGACCAAGGGAGAGCTCGGCGGATCGGAATATTTTGGATTAAAAAATCTAAAAGGAGGCGCTCCGCCGTCAGTCGATTATCTTTTGCTGAAAAAGGAATGCGACGCCCTTTTTTCAGCAATGCAAAAAGAGTGCATCGCCTCTTGCCAC
Organism: Chlamydiae bacterium RIFCSPHIGHO2_12_FULL_49_9; assembly: GCA_001794935.1. Classification (GTDB taxonomy): domain Bacteria; phylum Chlamydiota; class Chlamydiia; order Chlamydiales; family SM23-39; genus O2-12-FULL-49-9. Next base: position 2,941 of record MGLY01000032.1, read on the forward strand.
GACTGTTCGGAAGGGGGACTCGGAGTTGCTTTAGCCGAGAGCTCTTTTGCCGGAGGACTCGGGTTGGAGATCGATCTCAAAAAAATCCCTGTCGATGGGCTTTTGAGCGATGCGGAAATTTTGTTCTCCGAGTCTGCCGCGAGGTTTGTCATCACTGTAGATCCTAAAAGACAAAAAGAGTTTGAAAACGAGATGCAAGGACTCCCTTTCGCTCAAATTGGGGTGGTAAGGGGAGATGCCCAATTCATTATCAAAACGGTTTTTTCTGAGGATCTATTTAAACTCAAAGAGTCTTGGCAATCCCCTCTGAGGTCGATATGAGAAAAGTCAAAGCTCTCGTCCTTTCAGGATATGGGATTAACTGCGAGGGAGAAATGGCGCACGGCGCGCTTCTCGGGGGCGCTGAGGTCACAACTGTTCATGCAAAGGCGTGGCTTCTTGGAAAAATCAATCTTCTCGATTATCAGTTTCTCTTGTTTCCAGGCGGCTTTTCTTTTGGAGATGAGCTGGGCGCTGGAAAGGCGTTTGCCAACCGGATCTCCTTTTCGGGTCTCAAAGACGAGCTTCTCGCCTTTATTGAAAAAGGGGGATGCATCCTCGGCGTTTGCAACGGCTTTCAGATCCTCGTCAAACTGGGCATTTTGCCGGGAATGGGATCTGCCGCCCTCATTAAAAATGAGAAGGGGCGATTTGAGTCGCGCTGGGTTCATCAAAATGTTCCCCCCTCAAAATCGATCTTCACTCAAGGACTCACTGAACTCTATCTCCCCATTCGGCATGGCGAGGGGAATTTTGTAGCAAGAAATCATAAGCTGCTTCAAAAAAACGGGCAGATCGCCCTTCAATACACAGAAAATCCAAACGGCTCCATCCTCTCTATTTCAGGAGTCTCCGATCCGACAGGGCGCGTTCTTGGGATGATGCCCCATCCAGAAGCGGCCCTCTTCTTCACTCAACGCCCCGAGTGGATCCGCGAAAAAGAGAAAATGAAAAGATCCAATCTCCCCCTTCCCAAAGAGGGGCCGGGCCTTGCCCTGTTTAAAAACGCCATCAATTACCTGGGTCAGTTATGAAAAGAGCCCTTTTTTCCGTTACAGACAAGACAAACATCGATGTTTTCGCCAAAGGGCTTCTCGCTCTTTTTCCCACACTCGAGATCATCGCATCGGGAGGCACCGCCGACCATCTTCAAAAGGCAAAAATTCCCTTCACTCCCCTCTCCCAAGTGACCGAGTTTCCGGAGTGTTTTGGAGGAAGAGTCAAAACGCTTCACCCGAAAATTTTCGGCGCCATTTTATACCGAAGGGGCATTGATGATGAAGAAGCCGCAAAACTCAATATTCAGCCGATTGATCTCGTCGTCTGCAATCTCTATCGGGAAGACAAGATCGACTCGATCGATATTGGGGGATCGAGCCTGATCCGCGCCGCTTGTAAAAACTGCGCATCTGTGGCGATTGTCGTAGGCAAAGAAGATTACGCTCCCCTACTCGATGAGCTCCGGCAAAAAAAAGAGCTCTCTCTGGAGACCAAAAAAGCGCTCGCTATAAAGGCGATCCGCGTCAGCGCAGCCTATGAAGGGAAAATTGCCGCGGGTTTAGACGGCGAAGAGAGGCTTTCTCTTTTCTTAGAGAGAGGAAAAAAGCTCTCCTATGGAGAAAATCCGGACCAGCAAGGATGGCTCTACTCCTTCCCCGAGCAAAAAGGGGTTGCGTCCTCTAAAATTTTGGGAGGAAAAGCGCTCTCCTATAACAACTATGAAGACGCCTCTGCCGCCTTTAGCGCGCTCCAAAAAATCAGCCACTTCCCTTCCGCTGCCATCATCAAACACGGCGGTCTTTGCGGCTATGCGACGGGAAAAACTTTAGTGGAGGCATTTCAAAGGGCGTGGGATGGCGACTCGAAATCGGCATTCGGCTCCGTTGTAGCCCTTTCTCGGGAGGCAGGAGAGGAGCTCTGCCAGGAGTTCTCCTCCCGCTACATCGAAGTGATCCTCGCTCCCTCATTTCATCCCCAATTTGTCGCTTGGGCGGCAAAGGCAAAACCCTCCCTTCGCCTTTTGGAAGTGGATTACAAAGAGGCGTCTCAAAAGCTCTACAGAAGCATCTCCGGCGGGCTTTTAGCTCAAACGGCAAAAAAACCAACAGTTACAGCGATTGAAAAGCTGTTTTTTCCCTTATCTGAAAAAGTGGGCGTCGCAACAAAGAAAAAGCCCGATCCTAAACAATCGGGCCTCTACTCTTTTGCCATTGCAGCGCTGCAGGCAGTTAAATCAAACGCCATTGTGCTCGTTCGGGAATATGCGCCCAATCTTTACCAACTCATCGGCGTAGGAGGCGGCCAGCCGAATCGGATCGATAGTCTGCAGCGCTTGGCCCTTCCCAAAGCGATCGAAAATTTGCGAAGAGAAATTCCGGAAGAGAAGATCAAAGGCGCTATCGGAGAGCTCGTCTTGGCAAGCGACGGCTTTTTCCCCTTTGCAGACAGCGTGAAGGCCGCATCCGATCTCGGCATTCAAACCTTTATCCAGCCCGGCGGATCGGTGCGCGACGCCGAAGTGATCGAAGAGGCCGACAAACAGGGACTCTCGATGGTTTTTACCGGAGAGAGATATTTTAATCACTGAGGAACCACTAGGAGACTCTTATGCAAAAGCTCAACCTGCCTGAATTGGGAGCGCGCCGCCAGGGAAAAGTGCGCGATATTTACGAGAGCAAAGACCATCTGATTTTGGTTGCGAGCGATCGCCTCTCGATCTTCAATCGAGTGCTTCAAGAGCCCATCCAGGACAAGGGAAGAATTTTAACCGGCATTGCCCTTTTTTGGTTTGAAGAGACGAAAGATATCATTCCGAATCATGTCGTCTCCCATCCCGATCCAAATGTGATGGTCGTCAAAAAATGCACTCCGCTCCCCATTGAGATGATTGTTCGGGGCTATCTCGCCGGTTCGATGTGGAGAGACTATGCGAGCGGCAAAAGAATAAAATGCGGCATTTCTCTTCCTGAAAACCTCAAACAAAACGACCCTCTCCCCTCCCCCATTCTCACCCCCACAACAAAGAGCCAAGAGGGACATGACGAGGACATCACAAAAGAGGAAATCCTCGCCCAAAAGATTGTGTCTCCCGAACTTTGGAATGAGATCGAGAACAAAGCGATCGCCCTCTATATGAGAGGAAACGACCTTCTCAAAAAGAGGGGCATGATCCTCGTCGATACCAAGTATGAATTCGGAATCGATCCAGAGGGAAAACTCACTCTCATCGATGAGATCCACACCCCCGATTCCTCTCGCTTTTGGTTCCAAAAAGACCTCGAGAAAAAAGAGGTCCGCTTTCCCGATAAAGAGTTTGTGCGCGGGTGGGCAAGAAGCCAGGGCTTTACCGGAAATGGCCCTCTCATCTCCGTTCCGAAAGAAATCCAGGACAAAGTGCATCAGGGCTACAAAGAGGTCTATCAGGCCATCACGGGCTTTAGCCTTGAAAAAGAGTCGACACAGTTTCCGAAGCGGATGCTCCAAAATTTAAAAAAAGAGGGGATCGTCAAAGGG
>MGLY01000032.1:6538-6680 GCA_001794935.1 Chlamydiae bacterium RIFCSPHIGHO2_12_FULL_49_9
CAGAGAAAATGGGAGCCGTTTTCGATGAGCACAAAATCGGCTGCCGCGTCGAGGTCTCATCTGCCCATAAAACGCCGAGGGCCCTTCTCGATCTTCTCGACGCTTGCAACGAGTCGCTCGAACCCCTCGTTTGCATCTCTAT
>MGLY01000033.1 GCA_001794935.1 Chlamydiae bacterium RIFCSPHIGHO2_12_FULL_49_9
GCCGCCGCTTGCCAGGGCCGTAAAGGCGGGGGATATGGCGCGCTATAAAGAGATGCTTGAAAGGGGCCTTAAACAGGCGGCCGTCTTTATGCTCATTTGCACATTTGGGATCTTTTCTCTCGGAGAGGTCGGCATTAATTTTCTCTATGGGCGGGGCGATTTTAGCGCAGTGGATGTGAGAGAGACTGTCCGATGTCTTTGGGGATATGGGGCAGGGCTTGCGCCATCGGTGTTTGTTTTGCTGCTTGCCGCCGGCTTTTATGCTCAAAAATCTTATAGCGTCCCGATGCGGGCCTCTTTTTTTTCTGTGTTGGCGAACGTCTTGCTCAATGCCATTTTTGTCTTTTTCTTCGATTGGGGAGCCGTCAGCATTGCGATTGCGACATCGATCAGCGCTGCGCTCAATGCAATTTTACTTGCCAGGTCTTTGCAGGTGTCAGTCTTTGCCGCTCCATTTTGGGGCTTTTTCGGGAAGATGAGCCTTTGCTCAGGGTTGGCTGCTTTCATGACGATGACAGTGAGCGCTGTTTGGATTGGAGGAGAGCCGGCAAGAGATTTTTCTTCTCAGCTAGTCGAGCTCGTGGGATTGGGGAGCGTGTTTGTGGGGACGCTTGGAGCGATAGCTTATCCGATGGGACTTCTTGACTGGATGAGGAGAAAAAGAGCTCAAGATTTTTGAACAAAAAAAAGACCTTGAAAATTGTCTTTGGAACAACTTTCAAGGCTTTTATGATTAGGTTGTGTGCGAGATGAATTCGCAAACAAGGGGAATGTTGATCGGAATCGGAAGCGGTACTTGATCCATTTGCGGACTGGATACCAGCTTGCCTGAGAATTTATCCCCTTCGAGAGAGAAGTATTCAGGCACTTCGCGATTCGAACTCTCTTGAGCTGCCAAGATGGCTTTCATCTGGCGGGAAGAGGGACGGATTGACACGGTTTGGCCCGGCTGAACGACGAACGATCTGCGGTCCACTTTCTTGCCATCTACCTGGATGTGTCCGTGGGAGACGAGCTGTTGAGCGGCAAAGATCGAAGAAGCCAGGCGGAGGCGGTAAACGACATTGTCGAGACGGCACTCGAGCTGCTCCAAGAACAGATGAGCGGTGTTCCCTTTGCGCTCAAGGGCTTTTTTGTATGAATTGACGAGCTGCTTTTGGCTCAACATGCCGTAAACGGCTTTGAGTTTTTGACGCTCTTCAAGCTGTACGCCGAAATCTGATTTTTTCTTCCGTTTCGCGCCGTGCATTCCAGGAGGATGCTGCTTGTGAAGGAGCGGGTTGCGCGCCTTGCCAAAGATATTGGCAGCGAATTTTCGGGCGATGCGGTTTTTAGGACCTCTATAACGAGCCATTGTTTCTCCGAAACTAATTCTACTTAAAGGAAGACAGTCTAGCCGAGAGAGGAATTTTTGAACAAGGGGAAATGGTCGGAAAAGAGGACGGAAAGTAAAAATTTTATTAACCGAAACCTCAAATAAGCGACAATGTGCGTCAGCGAGGCAAAGCCAAATCGAAGGGGCAAAGCCCCGATCTGACAGAGGAGCACCATTGCCGAAAGGCAAGGGCGACGATGAAGATCGATTTGGCAAAGCCGCAGCCAGCACATTGTCGCTTATTTGAGGTTTCGGTTAATTAATGAGCTTCTCGAATTTTCCGATTTTGTGTAACATCTCCGGGTTATGGAATATTTTGTATTGGCTTATTACACCATTCAAAAGATCGATGACCCTCAGGAGGAAGTCGCCCGCCACCAGGAGTTCTTCAAAGAGAGGGACTTTAGGGGCAGGATCTATATCTCCGAGCAGGGGATCAATGGCCAGGCGAGCGGGTCGAAGGCGGACGCTGAGGCGTACATTGAGTGGATGCGGGCAGATCCCCGTTTTCAAAAAATGCCTTTCAAGATCCACGTGGCCGGTGAGCACGCATTCCCCAAGATGACCGTTAAATACAGAAAGCAGCTTGTTGCGATTGACTGCGAGGTCGATTTTTCAAAGGTTGGAGAACATGTATCGCCAGGGCAGTGGAAAAAGATGCTTGAGGAAAGAGATGGAGAAACTCTCGTTTTAGATGTGCGGAATGACTACGAGTGGAAAGTGGGCCATTTTGAGGGCTCGGAGCTGCCTAAACTCGAGACGTTTCGACAATTTCCGAAATATGCCAAAGAGCTGAAAGAGGCCAAAGATCCGAAAAAAACCTCCGTCATGATGTATTGCACTGGCGGGATTCGGTGCGAATTTTTCTCTGCCGTCTTGAAAAAAGAGGGGTTTGAGAAGGTGTATCAGCTCGACGGCGGCGTCATCAATTATGGGCTCAAAGAGGGCTCCGACAATTGGAAGGGAAATCTCTTCGTCTTTGACGACCGGTTGGTTGTCCCCCTTGGGGATGAGAAAGAAGCCCCCATTAGCTCTTGCAAGCACTGCGGAACCGGCTGCGATGTCTACTACAACTGCGCCAACATGGACTGCAATGAGCTTTTCATCTGCTGCGTTGAGTGTTTAAAGGAGCAGCAAGGGTGCTGCTGCTCAAAGTGTCAAGAGGGGAGAGTTCGCCCCTATCGAGAAGATGGAAGCTCAAAACCGTTCCGCAAATGGGACCATAAAGAAAAGCTCCGTCTAAAAAATGCTTTACTATCATCTTGAGATTAAAGAGGCGGGCGTCCTCTCTCTTCGGTTGGAAGAGAAGGGGATCAAACGCACTCTTTATCTAGACACGCTGAAAGCTGCCGCGCAAAATCAAGACGGGCGCCTTCTCGCTCTCTTAGTCAAGATTCACCTTCGCTCGTCGAACGGATCGAGAGACACTCTCTCTTTTAGCAAAATCGATATTCCCTCCTCTTATAGAAAGGAGGTTTTAGAGCTTTTGGAACAAACGGGCAGGCTTTCCTTTCAAAAAAAACATCTCCCCCTTGCAAGAGAAATTCCGTTTGAAGTATTCCCCGAGCTTGTCTTGAAAGATCGGACCGGCTGCTTTGCCGATCTTTGGATGCGCTATCCGGGAGTGGGAAAAGTGGAATTTCAAGATCTCGCTCCCCAAGTAGATAAGAGGGGGCGTCTCAAAGAGGCTGAAAAAAACTGGGAGAGAGATCTTTTAGAGACGGCCTTTATCAGAAAGCAGGTTTCAGGATCTCACTATTACGCTCCAAGCGATAAAGCAGACGAGAGCCTTATCTTATTGCTCGATTGCGGGTGGCGCGTTTTTGATTTTAAAGGGCGTCAGATTTTCAAACAGACGGAAGTGAAATGGGAGATTGGGAGAGAAGTTGTCATTAGGGGACAGGTTCATTTCGGCAAAGAATCTACGCCTGTTAAAGCCGGGATTTTAGACAGCAAATGGGTTGAGCTTGAAAGTGGAAGCGTAGGTCTTCTCGATCGGAAAAAGATTTTGTCTTTTGAAGGTGAGTGGGAAGGGGATGCGCTAAAACTTCCCAAAGAGAGAATCGGTTCGCTTCTTCCGTTATTAGATGCGCCCCAAGTGAAGTGGGAAGAGACCGTGAGAAAAGCGGCGGAGAAGTTGAGGGAAGGTGGAGAGGTGATTTTCCCGGGAGAGAGCTTTAAGGGGAAGCTCCTTCCGTACCAGCAAAAGGGGCTCGAGCGGCTTCATCTTTTATATAGGTCTGGGTTTTCAGCTCTTTTAGCTGATGAAATGGGGCTGGGAAAAACTGTCCAGGTTCTGGCCTTTTTTTCCACCCTAAGGACAAATTTGCCGACCCTGGTCGTAGCCCCCACATCGCTTCTTTACAACTGGCGCTCCGAGATCAAAAAATTCCTCCCCGACTTCTCTGTTTACGTTCACAATGGACCTCAAAGGGGCTCTGATCTTAAAGGACATCCGCTCATATTGACCTCATATGCGATCTTGAGACTCGATGAGGAGCTGTTTTCGAAAATGGAGTTTGAGACAGTTGTTCTCGATGAGTCGGGCGCAATTAAAACCGCCAACACGCAGACAGCTAAAGCAGCGTGTAGATTGAGGGGGCGATTTAAAGTCGCCATCAGCGGCACGCCAATAGAGAATCGGAAAGAGGAGATCTGGTCGCAGTTTCGCTTTTTGATGCCGGCGCTCTTCGGCGAAAAAAGCGCTTTCCAAGCGGCAGAGTCTGAGCTGATTAGAAATAAGCTTAAACCCTTTGTTTTAAGACGGACCAAAGAGGAAGTGCAGATCGATCTGCCGGAGAAAGTGGATCAGGTCGTCTGGATCGAAATGGAAGAGGCTCAAAGAGAAGTGTATGAAGAGGTTCGGTCGAGATCGAGGTCAAGTCTTTTGAAGAAGATTGAAAGAGATGGGATGAGCGCTCACAGGATGGAAGTTTTGGAGGCGATTTTACGCCTAAGGCAGATCGCTGCAGATCCAAGGCTTGTGGGCGAGGATATAGAAGGCGCTAAAACAAAGCAGCTTCTTTCTGATTTGGAAGAGCCTCTTATGGATAAGAGGAAAGTGCTGATCTACAGTCAGTTTACATCAATGCTCGCACTTCTCGGCAAAGCATTGGAAAATAGGGGGTTGAAGTATCTTTATTTGGACGGATCGATTGCCGCTGAAAAAAGGGGCGAGTTGGTAGAGCAGTTCCAAAATGATCCTGACGCGCTTATTTTTCTCTTAAGTCTTAAGGCAGGAGGTGTTGGGCTGAACTTGACGGCGGCAGACTATGTGTTTCTCTTTGATCCCTGGTGGAATGAAGCGGTTGAGATGCAAGCGATTGATAGGGCGCACCGCATCGGACGAAAAAACACCGTCTTTGCAAGGCGCTACCTTCTCCCCAATACAATCGAGGAGAAGATGCTGCATCTAAAAGCTGGCAAGCTAAAAATGGCAGGTTCGCTCTTGGATGGAGAGGGTTTCGACTGGTCCGAGGAAGAGCTCTTAAACCTTCTAAATTAAAGATCTTCAGGAGTTTTCCCTTCATTGTCGGCGTTTACTTCTTTGTCCTGGTCTGTTTCCAACATCTCTAAAGCTGCGGCCTTCAGAGTTTTAAGTCCTTCTGCAAATCCAAGGGCTTTTGCGAGTTTCTCCAAGTAATTGAGTTCAGCTGCGAGCTGGTCATTGATCGTTTCCAGTTTGGCAATTTTCTTCAGAAGATCTTTGCTTTTCATGACACTCCTCCTGGTTTGGCATAAAGATATAATGCAAGAAGCGTGCCACGGCAAAAGGAGGGGGGGGAGATCCCTCTTAAAAAAATCTTGATTGCACAAAATCTTAAAAATTGAGAGGCTAGCCCTATCGGTCGTGCCGAAAATGAGACATTTAGCTATAATAGCTGATTATGTGTTCGGCGCTTAACCATGAGAGGACAATTTATGAACAAAATTTCGATCAGTAAAAAAATCCTGCTGGCAGGGGGAGTTTTACTTTGCGCGTTTGCTTGCCAATGCAGAAAACAAGATGCTCCTGCAGATGATTCGAGCACCATGCCAATGGATGATGATGATACTTGCGATGATGATGCATGTGAAGAGGCAAAAGCGACCCCATCTGATGAGGAAGCTGAACCTGCTGCATCTGCCGGCTCTTCTGAAAAAGCAGAACCTGTAGCAGAGGCTGCCCCCGTGGCAAAAGAGGAAGCAGCTCCCGCTCCTGTTATCGAGGAAGCCGTTGCAGCAGCGCCTGTTGTAGCAGAGCCAGTTATTCAAGAAGTCAAAGTTGAAGACGTTGTCGCTGAAAACAGCGCAGTTGTCGAGTTGAAATAAAGCTCAAAATAGATCAGAGCCGGCGTTCTTGCCGGCTCTTCTTTTCAAAATGAAGCAGTCTTTTTTTGATTTCAAGGTCGAGGGCAAAGCCTCCGAGGGAGCCGTCTGATCGGATGACGCGATGGCATGGGATAAGGAGGGGGAAGGGGTTGCGATGGCAAGCGCCGCCGATGGCCCGGAGGGCTTTGGGATTATTGGAGGCGAGGGCGAGGCTCTTGTAGCTGAGGGTATGGCCGAAGGGGACCTTTTGGAGAGCTGTGAGAACTTGGGTCGAGAAGGGGGATTGGGCGCTTAATGGGATAGGGAGGAGGGGCGGCGATTTTTTGGCGTAGAGGCGAAGCCAGTTGAGAAGAGCGGGAGATGTTTCGTGGGTGAAGATGACTTCAAAAGAGTTGGATAAAAAAAGGCGGGTCGCCAATAGGTTCCCGCCTTCGATATGGATGTGTAGAGAGACTTTGGGATCACTACTGATTTGAAAAATCATCTTTCTGGAAATCGCGGTTTTCCATCATCTCAAACCGATCAAAGCTGACGGTTTGTCCTTTGTAGAACCACTGAGTTTGGCTCTCTTCTTCCCCGTGGAACAGGCTGCAGCCGTGCTTTTTATCGTTGCGCCATTCGATTTCAGCGGTTAAGTATCCGAGATCGTCAAAGTGTTTCTCTTTGCCGTGTCTTTGCCCATTGTTGTAGGGAATTTCAGCGATCTTGATTCCGTTGCGATAGACAATTTTGAGCCCATCGAGAACTCCGTGATTCCAATTGAGCTTCATGAGAGGGCGGCCGAGGGCGGTGAACTTGAGCTGCTCGCCATGGAGTTCATTGCCCTGGTAATTGGAGACGGTGTGGATCTCCCCATTTGGATGATAGGTCGTGCGAGAGGCGATTTGGCCGTTTTCCATTCTGTCTCTGGAAAGGAGTGCGCCGGCGCGGTCCCTTTTGACTCTCTGTCCGTTGCCCCCTTC
>MGLY01000034.1 GCA_001794935.1 Chlamydiae bacterium RIFCSPHIGHO2_12_FULL_49_9
ACTGTGAGCGTTTCCAACAGTCTGATTGGATCAACGGCCAGTGATCAGGTGAGCACCTCTGGCGTTGAAGACCTTAACAATGGGCACTATGTCGTTCTCAGTTCGAGCTGGGATGGTCCTGGAGCGGCTGGCGGAGGCGCCGCGACGTGGGGAAACGGGATTACAGGAATTACTGGAACTGTCAGTCAGAGCAATAGCATCATCGGCGCAGTTGGCTCAGATGGGGTGGGTTCGGGGTTTGTGGCTGCATCTGATGGAAGCTTTTATTTGCTCGATTCTTCAGGTGTAAATATTGACGGCATCAGCAATGCAGGCGCCGTCACTTGGGTCAATGGGTCGACGGGAAGAAGTCTCTATGGCCTATATGGGACGGTGAGCTCGCAAAATAGCATTGTGGGAGGATCTGCGTCCTCAGGACTCGGCACGCCGCAGATCGACGCGGTGAACGACTCATTTATCAGCGAGTTTTCAGCAGATACGAGCAACAGCAGCAATGGCCGCGTTCGCATCGGCATCTATGACCCCAATTCTATGACATTTGAAAGGGCTCAAGGGCAGGACATGTCGATCTTGCCTGAATTTTTAACGACATTTCTCAACGCCGGCACCGACGTTGAAATTCAAGCGAATAACGATATCGCGATTGACTCGGCGGTTACGGTCAGCAATCCAGGCGGAGATGGCGGCAATTTGACGCTGACCGCTGGAAGGAGCGTCGCAATGAATGCAGACGTCGCAACGGATAATGGCGATTTCACAGTGAGCGCCAATGACCCATCTGCAGTGAGCGCAGAAAGAGATGCGGGAAATGCCGACATAGACATCGCAGCCGGGGTGACTATTAGCACAGGAACCGGGAATCTTACTCTTGAAATCCAAGGAACAACAGACAGCGGCAGCATCACGCTGGGCACAGGCTCGACTCTGACCGCTTCAACGGGAGACATCCTTCTGATTGCTGGCGCAGATATCATCGCCTCGGGGGCAGCGACGATCACAACGACCGGAAATGGCGATATTACTCTCGTTGTCGATAACGCATTTCCAACATCTCCGAGTTTCGGCCCTGGCCTATTTGACATCGCGGGTCTCGCAATCACCTCTGGCGGGATTGTACAGCTCTACGCAGGCGCGTTTGGCTTGGGTTCCTTTCCGCCCACAATCAATGGAACGCCTTACACCCCCGGTAGCGGAGTCAATGAGAGGGGCAGCACTTACTATCCTTCAGGGATTGGAGGCGCCCCCTTTACTGTTTTTTATAAAACAGCGATCGCCACTCCATCTCCCGGTCCGACAGACGAGCAGCGCAATAGGGGCAAATTCAGATACTTTTCTGCAATGAGCGAGGCATTCTTAAGATGGACGCCTTATTCCATCCAAGGGGTTGAGGGGTATCGCATTTACGCTCCGATGGGGACCGGCCTCATCTACTTCTTCCCCTATTCTCTAGTGGAATATGAAAGAGGAGACGAGCTAATCTTTGAAAAGAGAGTCGGTATTCAGCCGAGACGCTTCATCCGCTCCCCCTCCTGGAAGAAGTGGCAAAAGAAGAAATAAACTTGAAGCCGCGCCTCAAAGCATTTTTAAATTCCTCTGCAGTATCTCTCTGATATCCGCAGGTGTTGTTGGATTGTTTAGAAGCCTGATTACAGCAAGCTTGCACTCTTCTCTGCTCCCGACATAATAGGATGAAGTCGCAAAAAGAAACTCCATTCCCCAATCATAGATCCACCGCTCGACCATGGCGTTGTCTTGGGTCGGCGGTATGGTGAGAGCCTCTTTTGTGATTAGGTAGGCGAGAAAAGGGGAATTTTGTTTTAAGTGGATTGTGGCAATTCGATAAAGAGGTTCAATTCGGTGAGGAAAAGCTCGATGCGCTCCCCAGTAACTCTCAATGATCGTCTCGCTATCGAGATTTAGGCTCTCTTGGAGCTTACCGACGCAGTAAAGGGCCCAAAACACTTCCGGCTCGCCGCTGTCCATGAGGGCCCTTTTCTTAAACGCTTTGATCGCAAGATCGTATTCTCCAGCATTTCCATAGCACTGGCCGAGATAAAACATGTAGCGGCTGTTATTTGGCTCATCGATGAGGCCCTGCTCCAAGATGGCGGCATCTTTTTTGTATTTGTCGGGATCTTTAGTGCGAGCGCCTTTTACTGTGTTGTTGATGTTCATGACGCCCCTTAGCTCTTCAAAGGTTCTAGCCTCGGGGCACGTGATCACTTCATGCAGCACTCCCTCATATCTCCAATTGAGCCGGTTGTCGACGAGACATTTTCTGACGCTGTCGACAACGCCGAGCTCGCGCACCACGATCCGGTAAAAATCTTTGTCTAGAGCTGGCATTTTGAAATCGGGGGCAAAGACCCACCTCTCGTCCGCATCGATGAACATCGTGTAGTCGGCTTTTGTTTTGGCAATCGCCAACGCTTCATTTCGATTGTGGGAAAAATTTTTCCAAGGCCTCTCAAAGAGCTCGCCCGGCACATCCCGCATAAAGCGCTTGATCATTTCTTGCGTCCCATCGGTTGAGCCTGTATCGACAATGACCCAATAATCGATCCGATCCTTGACCGTAGAGAGACACCCTTCGATGATCTCGGCTTCGTTTTTTACAATCATGTTGAGACAGATCGTTTTGGCCTGAGCGGCTCCCAAGAGGACAAGTAGAAAGAAAAGGTAAATTTTCACGCGGGCGAGGCTAGCTGACCTTGTTCAAAAAACGCAATAGAAAAAATTCGAATGAGATATTCGCTTCCGACAAATCCCCAGGTTCTCAGGGGGTCTGTGACTGAAAATCCGATTGTGAATGGAGTGGAGTTATTGTGTTATATTCTATGTCGATCTAATATAGAATTGTTTTGGATTGCAAAATGAGATTAAATTCAGTCGAGTGGGCTAATGCACAGATGATTTTGACAAAGCTTGCGCAAGCTCTTGCCATGCTTGCCAAGCCGGAAGGGGCTGAGTGCGGTTTTTCATTTAAGGAGAGGCTGTTCGTCCCTCCATCCAGGAAAGAAGTTCGTCCATTTTCTCGCGAAACTCGAATTTTAACCGAGCTTCAGGCTGCTCAAAAAGAGATGAGCGACCTTATAGAAAAAATCCCCGAAGAGAAAGCGTCTCTTCTTCAACGGAAAGACGCTCCTCAAGAAAAGGGAAAGTCCTCTCCTTTGATCCCAAAAGAGACTGCCTCCTTCGGTCAGGCCAAAGTACTGATCGTTCAGGTAAGAGGGGCGATCCAGAAACTCTCTTCTTCTTCCAATTTGTCAGATCCGGAGTCTCATCTTTTGAGAAAGGAGATCGAAAGGTTAAAGCCTCTTTTAGATGCTCTTGTTGAAACGGTCTCCAGAGAAAAACCAAAAGAGATTGCGAGAGCCGCCTTTCGGCTCGCTTTGCCTATTCCTTTAAAAAGGCCTCTCTTTTCGGCGTTTCGATTTAGCATGCCAGCATCTTCTCCCGAGACGCAGGCTCCCGCAAAGCTGCCCGCTCTTTTTCCTCAAGAGGCGAACTTCAATCCAAGGGCCAAGTCCCAGGAAATCCCTCCCCTTCATTCAGAGCCGAAGACAATCGGATCTATTCCCTTAAATCCCGAACTTCGAAGAGGGCTACAGGGTAAAAAGAAGAGAGAAAAGAAAAAGAGTTTCTGGTTTCGCGCTGATCGAGAAAATGCGGAAGATCCTCTTCCTTAAAACCATGCGCTCAATCTTTACAGTTTCTTAAAAATTAAATTGCCAAATTTGAAAATTTTCCTTACCTTAAGATTAAGATTTAATTAAGCTTTGAGGTATCGAATGACGTGCAATGCAATCGGCGCTCTATGCAGCAGCATATGCGAGAAGTGCTCAGTTGGGAAGATATGCGACTGTTCTAAAAACCAGATCATCATCATTGGGCAAATGACGCCTGATGCAGAAGAGGCTCTTAAAGGAGCTCTGCACGCCGAGAAAGATCTTCAGCAGGCGGTAAGTCTTGTCCACGCTCAAGAAAATCCAGGTCTAAAGCGGTTCCAAACATTTAGGATCCACAGAGAAAAGAGCAAGGGAAAGCAAAAAGAGATCTGCTTTGCAATTATCGATGTCGCCTCCCGCTTCCTTCAATTTTTATCAGAAAACGTCCGGCTTGAAAAGAAAGAGGGGTGGGCCCGTTTAAAAGCGGCTGCTGCTTTGTGCCAGATCGATTTGGAAAATAAATATGGTGCGCAAGAAGCCCTGACTGATAAAGAGAGCAAATTACTTGGCGAGCAGGTGAGAAAAGTAACCCGCCTCGGCTCTCCGGCCGCTTTTCTTTGGAAGAAATTAAAAGAGGAAAAAACGGTCGATGTGGCAGGGCTTAAAGCCCTGCAAAAGGCAAAAAGCATCTCTAAGGATCAGTTCAAGATTTTAAAGAGCGCTTTTGAAAGTGTGCGCGGGGCTTTAAAAAAAGAGTCGTTTTCCGAACTAGACCCAAAAACTCAAGGATTATTTTTTAGCGCTGCGGATAAATATTCGAAAAAAATTCTCATTCCTCCCCTTGTCGAATGGACCCTTCCCCAAATTGAAGAAGAATCAAAAGAGGAAGAGGCAAAGAGCGATCAGAAGACGCCGTCAACCGGCTCAGATGAAAGGGTCAATCAGCTGATGGAGGAGATCCGTTTGGAATATTCTCCTGCGATCGCTCCTGAAGAGTCGTCTGATAGTCCAGCTCCGGAGATTTTATAATGCACCCGGTAGATCCCAGCCTCTCTGCAAAGTCGGATTGGCTCACCCTGAAAATTCTCGGGTGGGGAGCTGCAGCAGCAGCGACGTTGGCTCTCCGGAAAATCACTCGGATGCCGGAAGGAGGGCCTGTTGCTGTCGCAGCTCTTGGGATGTTTGATGTGATCCGAAGCGTTAGATCGCTTCCGGATCAGGTGGGATCGGAGCCTCCCATCAGGACATTTAGGAGAAAGCAGGTGCCCGACTTTCGGATTCCTCCCCACGCGGCAGGTCTATCTGAGTCGGGACTCGAGAGTTTTAACAGAGATCAGCCGATTGAATTTTTTGTCGAAGGGGGGGGGAGGGTTGGCATTCGGGTCAAAGCGGACGCTCTTTCTTCAAAAGAGCTTTGCAAGCGGCTCCATCAAATTCAAAAGAGCGGCTATCCTCATCTCTCCCGGATCAAAATCGACAAATATTCGGGAAAAGGGGATGACATCGCGGAAGAAATCACCCATTTTAAATATCTCTCTTATCTCTCATTTACCAACTCTCCAAACCTGGAAGAGGATGCAGTTCAACAGATTTTGAAGGAATGCTCTTCTTTGATGCGAATCGATCTCGAGGGGTGTGGGCTCCTTCCGGCCTCTTTTTGCGATGAGATCTCAAAGGAATATGCGATTACTTTCCCTGATGGTTCCTCCAACATTAAAAAGCACTTCGACTCCTTTTACAACGACGTCAGAGGGGTCGCTCTCGAGCTTCTCTTGCGCACAATCGAAGTCAAAAAAAAAGAAATCCAGGAGGAGCTTCTCAAAAAAAGGAATGCAGAAAAGCTCCAAAACGATTTAGGGGCGATCGAGGTGCTCGAGCAACTCGTTCGCTCGCCAAAGCCTCAAGGCGCAGACGAGATTTTAGAGAGAAAGGACCGGATCAAAAATCTGATGGATCGCCTGAGCGATCTGCTCGATCCATCTACTTTAAACGAAGAGTCTAAAAAATGGGTTCTCCAACCTCTTCTCAAATCGGCGACAGATATTGTTCAGGCCCCTTATTTCCCAGTGCTCGACACTCCTTTTTCTCTTTATCTTCGAAGACTTCTCATGTGCGACGACTATTTTGGTCCCTTTTTAGAAGTTTTTCAAAAACTCAACCTTTATCTCACGTCGCTCGATGTTTCCGATTCTTATCTAAGGGGCCACTCACTGGAAAGGGGGATTGGTCTTCCGATTCGGGTGCTTACCGCCCGCTCTTTAAGAAAGCTCGACAACCTGGCTCTTGAAACGCTCAAAAACTACACAGATCTTGTCGAGCTCGATCTCTCTGAAAGTCCCGTCAATGACGAGGGGCTTATCCGGGGCATTTTTCCTCTTTCGAAAATCAAAGTGCTCAAATTAAATGGCTGTAAACAAATCGGCGATGCGGCCCTCAAAAAAACGGGTTGTCAACTCGTCCGAACGCTAGAGCTTCTCTCTATCGAGAATCTCCTTGCGATCACTTTTGAGACGATCGAGTTGTTGATCCAAAGGGGCGGCGAAGATTTGACAAAGCCCGCCCCGCTCATCGTCTCTTGGACTGACCCAATTGGCAAAAGAAGGGTGGATTTCAGCCGGATCAGAGGGGTCGATCGGCGCGCCCTTTCTCACATCCGGGATCTGACAGAAAAAGAGGCGATTCGCTCGCTTGGGTTCGGAGAGGGAAGTCGCCTTCAGAGGGAAGATTTTCTGGGAGTAGGGGACAGGGCAGGACTTTTCAACCTCCCCCGCCTTGAAATCGAACACTTTGATTTCAGGGGAGGGGAGATCGAGGTGGATGCTCTGCAGGCCCTCCCTAAAAAATGGCCTTTGAAAACAGTTCGAATCGGCCCCGTTTTATTTGAAATAGAGAAGCTTGAAAATGGGGAGAGGGCAAAGTCGGCAAAAATCCGAGTGATTCCGCAAAATGGACATGAACTCACC
>MGLY01000035.1 GCA_001794935.1 Chlamydiae bacterium RIFCSPHIGHO2_12_FULL_49_9
CCCGCCCTGCTGAAATGCAGAAGACCCTCCAGCGCGAAGTTTCTGCTTCCGGAAAGGGGCTTTTTACGGGCGAAGACGTCCGTTTTAAGATTTGCCCGGCGCCGCCGGGCGCGGGGATTGTATTTCAGCGGATCGATCTGTCCGGAAAACCTCTGATCCCCGCCCTGCTCTCTTCTGTCAACCCCTCCCCCCGCTGCACGAGACTGTCAGCAGGTTCTGCCGACGTCTATATGGTCGAGCACATCCTCTCGGCGCTGAGCGGCTTGGAAGTAGACAATGCATTGATCCAGGTAGAGGGGCCCGAAATCGCCGCTGGCGATGGCAGTTCGCAAATTTTTGTCGATCTCATCGAAGAAGCAGGCCTTGTAGCGCAGGGTGAAAAGCGGAATCTTTTAGAAATCGCCGAACCTCTTTACTGGTCTAAAGGAGACATTCATCTCGTCGCTCTGCCTTCCCTTGAGTTTCGGGTGAGCTACACGCTTCATTATCCCCAGTCAGCTCTCGTGGGCTCGCAGTTTTACACCTATTCAGCAAATCCCGATCGCTTTAAAAAAGAGATCGCCCCTTGCCGCACATTTTCCCTTTACGAAGAGATTTTTCCTTTTATTGAGAAGGGGATTATCAAAGGGGGAGGTCTGGAAAATGCGCTCGTTATCAAGGGAGATCAAATTATGAATCCCGGGGGCGTCCGCTTCCCGGACGAAATGGCGCGCCACAAGATATTAGATTTAATTGGCGATTTGGCGCTCATCGGATCCCCGATTGTTGGACATATTATTTCGATCCGATCGGGACACGCGAGCAACGTCGCTTTTGCCAAAGTCCTCTCTAACCACACAATTCTGGAGCCCTTGTAATGGGAGAAAAATCCACTGACCGTTCTTATGTGCTGAGCATTAAAGAAATTGAGCGCATTTTACCGCACCGTTACCCCTTTTTACTGGTCGATCGAGTGATCTCTATCAACTTGGAAGAAAATGAAATCGTCGGCCTCAAAAATGTAACAGTGAATGAGCCTTTTTTTCAGGGCCATTTCCCGGGAGTTCCGATTATGCCTGGCGTTTTGCTATTGGAGGCCCTCGCTCAAACGGGCGGCATTTTGGTGCACCAAAAAGGATATGTGAAAAAAATCGCCGTCCTTTTGAACGTAACGGGCGCGAAATTCCGCAAACCGGTACTGCCTGGCGATGTTCTTCATCTGTATGCCAAAGGGCTGCACATCAGTGGGAATGGAGGAAAGATCAAAGCAAAGGCGATGATCGGAGATCATCTGGCAGTAGAAGCAGAGCTCAGTTTTGCTTTAGTAGATAAAGACCAATTGTAAAGCTATAAAAATCGGAACCGCATGTCTAACATACACCCTCAAGCCATCGTAGAGCCGGGCGCAAAAATCGGCAAAAATGTCACTATAGAACCTTTTGCCGTAGTCAAGAAAACAGTCACTCTTGGCGACAATGTCACTATCAAGTCCCATGCCTATATCGATGGAAATACCCAGATTGGAGAGGGGACGACCATTTGGCCGGGCGCAAGCATCGGCACGAAGACGCAGGATTTGAAATTCCAAGGCGAAACAACCTATGTCGTTATCGGGAAGAGATGCGAAATTCGGGAGTTTGTAACGATCAACTCCTCGTGTCAGGAAAACTCGACGGTGCGAATCGGCGATGATTGTTTGATCATGGCTTACTGCCATGTCGCGCACAATTGCGAGATTGGAAATCGCGTCGTGATGTCGAATAGCGCGATGCTTGCCGGTCACGTGATTGTCGGAGATTGCGCCATCATCGGCGGAATGACACCCGTCCACCAATTCTCCCGCATCGGCTCTTACGCGATGGTCGGCGGCTTTAGCCGCGTTCCCCGCGATATTCCCCCCTATACGGTCGGGGGAGGATTTCCCTATAAATTCGGCGGAGTGAATATCATTGGGCTCAAAAGACACAAATTCCCGCTTGAAGTTCGAATTGCTTTGAGCAAGGCGTTTAAGATCACCTATCGCTCGGGGCTTCATCTGGAAGACGCCATTCGTCAAATTGAGAGAGAAGTGGGCTCTCACAAAGAAGTGCAGCATTGGATCGATTTTTGCAAAACGTCAAAAAGAGGTTTGATCGGCCTGGAAGGAGTGACTCGAAATGGTGCTGCAGCAAATGAAGATGAAGGACAATATTTCGAAGAGTGATGTGAATATTATTTTCTTCGGCACGCCTCTTTTCGCAGCTGAAATCCTTCGCTATCTTTTTGATCATAAAGTCAAAGTTCTCGGCATTGTCACTCAACCCGATCGGCCAAAGGGGAGATCTCTTTCCCCCTCGCCCTCTCCCGTTAAGTCTGTAGCGGTCGAACTACTCCCGCATGTTCCCCTCTTGCAGCCCGAAAAAGCATCTCAAGAAGCTTTTTTAGAAGAGCTCCGCTCTTTGGAGGCTGATCTTTTTGTCGTTGTCGCCTACGGTCAAATTTTAAGCCAAAAACTTCTCGGTATTCCCCGACTCGGCTGCATCAATGTCCATGCGAGTCTGCTTCCAAAATTCCGCGGGGCAGCTCCCATTCAAAGAGCGATTTTAGAGGGGGAAAAAGAGACCGGCGTCGCCATTCAAAAAATGGTGAGACAGCTCGATGCGGGCGATGTGATCGCCGTCTCAAAAATTCCGATTCCGGAAGAGATGACTTCGGGCGAGCTTCAGGAAAAACTGTGCGAGCTTTCAAAGCCCCTTCTCCTTTCTGTCATCCACTCATATAAAGAGGGCATTCCTTCCGCCCACCCCCAAGCTCTCTCTCTTGTCACTTACGCTGCTAAAATTGAGCCTGAGGAGGGGGAGATCGATTGGACAAGGCCGGCGGAAAAGCTCCATAATCTCGTCCGGGGATTTTCTCCGAGACCTGGCGCCTGGTGCTGGATTCAGTCGGGTCCCGAGAGAAAGCGGCTCAAAATCCTAAAAACCAAGCTTTCTCCTCTCAAGGGTAAACCGGGGGATCTCCTCTCTACCCAAGGGATCGTCGCTTGCGGTCAAGGGGCCCTCGAGCTCATCGAAGTGCAGCCCGAAGGGAAAAGACCGATGCGCGCTCTCGATTGGCTTCGGGGTCAAAAAAATAATTTCCGTTTTGAAATCAGATCAAATTAAAAATATAATTCTATAATAAAAAGTTTTTTGGCTATTTACTTTTAACATCAATTAGATCTATTATGTGTGGTGAAAAGAAAGAATATATGGTTTGGTGTGGACTTTACAATAATCGACCCTCTGCCTATGATCTCCGCTCCTTTAAAAAACTTATAAACCTCGTTAGGTGATTCATGGCAATCTTAGCAGTACCTGCAGTCTTAAAAGATAGAGCTCTCTATGCTCGCGGAGAAAAAGCTCCTCTAGATATCCTGGCCGAACAGGCGTCAAATAGAAAGTTTATTTCTGATGTAACAAACCTTGTCAAAAAGGTGACTCAGCTGGCCGGCGAATTTTTCAAGTCGGTTCAAAAATACGCCAAAGCGACAAGCGAATTGAATCTGACGCTTGGGATTTTGGGAGCGTTCCGCCTCGTCGATCTCACAAATGATCTGGGGAAAAATTATGCGGCGGTTCAGAAATCGGTAAGTGGAGCTTTCTTCTCTGAAGCGAATATTGCCCTCCTCCGCACTGGATTGGACTTTGCTGCGACAGCGGCCTATTTCGGGGCGCTCATTGCCGGATCTTCCCTTGCCGGAGCAGTTGTTTTAAGCGCATCTCTTGCGAGTTTCGGGGATATAACCGGATTTGCCGGGGATCTGTTTGATCTCAACGAAAATGCGCAGTATTTTGGGGTGGCTAAGGCATCTGAAGCGGCTGTTGCGGGAGATGCGGACAAGCAAGTTTGCGCAGAGGCGAAGAAATACGCCTTTATTAAGCTGGTCAAAACGATCAGCTCAATTGCGGCATTTGCCCTTGGCTTCACCGTTTATCGCATAGCGAGAATGACCTTGAGTCTCGCCAGCACCATCCTCTCTCTTGCAGGAACTGCATGGAAAGAAACGGCTACGTGGCCAATTCGCAAGGCGCACGAGCTTGAACTTCAGACAGCCTGATTTTTCTTTAGGACGCCGGTCTCTCCGGCGTCTCTCAATCATTCATGAAAAAATCTTTAGAAAAGTCTGAGTGGTTTCTCATCGCCACCTTTCTCTCTCTCTTTATCGCCTCTTTTGCCGTCGCCAAGATCACTGCCTATCGAGCGGGAAGCGCCCTCGATGAAGTGGAGATTGAAGAGGAGGTTTTCGATCCGGCTGTTGTCACTGTCATTGTGAGGGGGGCTGTGGAAGAGCCTCTCGAAGTGGCGCTCCCAAAAGGAGCGCGAATCTCAGATCTAAAATCAAAAGTTGCCTTGAAAAAGGATGCCGATAAAGCATTTTTTAAAAGGCGCCGCCTTTTAAAAAATGGAGAAATTGTCCTGGTTCCTAAAAAATCGGTTGAGTAAATTCAAGCTCATCGACTATGATCTTGCCGATATAAAAGATCGTTCATGCGAACGATTCCAGTTCACGTATGCCACCCCAGGTTTTAGGCTTTGGTCTTAGGGCTTTGCGGGTTAAGCGCGGTAGCGAGAATTAAAAAATTGAGCGAAATTCGCTCATTTGATAGTCTCTTCGCTTACACAATTTCGGCCGGTCCCGGAAAGGGGATTTGGGTCGGTTGTCCCCGTGCGACGCCCCCTAAAAATTAGGGTGGCGTGCGGTCCTGAAAGGAAATTCTGAGATGGAAAAAGGTACCTTATGTCGCTGACATTGATTGGCCAGAAGAAAGGAATGGCGCAAGTCTTCGATCAAGATGGAAAGCTGATCGTCTGCACGGTCATTTTAGCTGAGCCGAATACGGTTCTTGATATCAAGCGCAAGGAAACGCATGGCTACAACGGAATTCAGATAGGCGGCATTCCGATGACGAAAGCGCAGGCCGATCGAGCCAAGAAGCCTCTGAAAGGCCATTTTGCGAAACTGCAAGTTGAACCTTGCAACGAAATCCGCGAATCTCGTTTGGACAATGTGGATCAATACCAGGTTGGACAAAAGCTCGATGCGAGCGTCTTTGCCGATGTGAAGTTTGTCGATGTAGAAGGCGTTAGCAAGGGAAAGGGTTACCAGGGCGTTATGAAGCTGTTTAACATGGCTGGCGGTCCAGGGGCGCACGGTTCCGGCTTTCACAGGCACATGGGATCGACAGGAATGAGATCGACGCCCGGCCGCTGCTTCCCTGGAGGCAAGCGAGCATCCCGTATGGGCGGCGATAGGCACACGGTGCAAAACCTGCGGGTTGTTGCTGTAAAAGGCAACCTGCTTCTCGTTGAGGGAGCGGTTCCAGGTTCGCGCGGCGGTGTTGTCTACATCAGAAAAGCGAATAAGAAGGGGTAAGGTCGTGGCAACGCTTAAAAAATACGACTTGGCAGGAAAAGAAGTCGGATCCGTCCAGGTAGAGGAAACTCTTCTCGACACATCCGCCCATCCTCAATCAATTAAAGATTATATCGTCGCTTTGCGCAAAAACGCCCGTCAGTGGTCTGCGAGCACAAAGCGCCGTAACGAGATCAACCGAACCGGCCGCAAACCCCACCCCCAAAAAGGGCAGGGACGTTCCCGTCAGGGGGATTTGGCTGCGCCTCAGTACAAAGGGGGCGGTATCGTATTTGGCCCCAAGCCAAAATTCGATATGCACGTTCGAATCAATAAAAAAGAAAGACGCAGCGCAATCCGCGCGTTGATCGCAGAGAAAGTGAAAGCGGATTGCGTTCACGTTCTCCACTCAAAAGCTGACTTGAAAGAGCCTAAGACAAAGAAGTTTGCCACCTTTTTCGACAAAATCGGCGTGGCGGATCGAAGAATTTTGGTTTTAGGAGAGAGCAAGGGCGCAAGCGGCGAAATGGGGAATCCTCACGAAAATCTCGTGAAGAGCTTCCGCAACATCCCAAAGAAAGAATTTGCAAGGCTGCCTCAAATCAACGGCTATGAGCTCGCTCGCTGCCAACATCTCGTTGTCCTTGAGTCTGCATTGGATGAATTTCTTTCGATTTTAGGTGCATCATGAATCCCTATCAGATCATTAAAAGTCGCCGAGTCACCGAAAAAGGACGGGTTTTAGAGAGTCTGCACAAAGCTGAGAGCAACCGCTCGCTCAAGCGCTGCAAATCGCCTAAACTTGTGTTTAACGTGCACCCCGATGCGAACAAGACACAGATTAAACAGGCAGTAGAAGAGATCTATGCTGACAAGAAAGTAAAAGTGACCTCAGTCAATACTGTAAGTATTGGCCCGAAGCAGCGTCGCGTTAGAGGGTATATTGGAAAGACAGCCGCTTACAAAAAAGCGATCGTCACCTTCCGCCCTGGCGATATAATTGAAGAGCAAGTGTGAGGAAATAGGTATGCCGAAAATCTTTCGACCCGTAACTCCTGGCCAGCGCAAGTTAGTGCTCCCAGTACATACTGAGCTATCTCCCGGCGACAAACCAGCTCCGAAGTCGCTTCTCGCCCCGAAACGGCGCACGAACGGACGCAATCACAGCGGCCACATCACTTGCCGACATAAAGGCGGAGGCCACAAACAGATGCTCCGATTGATCGACTTCAAGCGCGACAAGGAAAATATCCCCGCAAAAGTCGCCGCTGTTGAATACGATCCAAATCGCTCGGCGCTGATTGCGCTTCTCTACTACAAAGATGGCGACAAGCGCTACATTTTGGCTCCTCAGGGAATCAAAGTGGGCGATGTGGTCTCTACAAGCGATGAGCCTGTCTATCAAATCGGTTGCTGTATGAAGCTCAAATTCATGCCGCTCGGATCGGTCATTCACAACATTGAAATTTATCCTGGCAAAGGCGGCCAATTGGTCCGTTCCGCTGGACTCTCGGCCCAGATTTTGGCGAGAGCTAACGGTTACGCGACGGTCCGGATGCCTTCTGGTGAAGTGCGGATGATCCACGAAAATTGCAAAGCGACTTTCGGATCGGTTTCAAACGCAGAGCATAACTTGCGCGTCATCGGCAAAGCGGGTCGTTCCCGCTGGTTGGGCATCCGCCCGACAGTTCGGGGCGTTGCGATGAACCCGGTTGACCACCCACACGGGGGCGGGGAAGGGCGAGGAAAGGGAAATCACCCTCAGACGCCATGGGCTCAGTTTACGAAAGGATTCCGCACAAGGTCCACGAAGAAAACCAGAAAATGGATTGTAAAAGAGCGTAGGTAATTGCATGGGAAGATCGCTAAAAAAAGGCCCCTT
>MGLY01000036.1:0-6299 GCA_001794935.1 Chlamydiae bacterium RIFCSPHIGHO2_12_FULL_49_9
CCCCAACCTCTATGCCTATGTCCACAATGCCCCCTTAAACCACATCGATGAATATGGGCTCCTCGCCTATCACTATAAGAACGGCTGGGAGAGCACCCCCTGGAATTCGCCTTATTCCTGGCTTAACTCCAATATCCCCCCTCATCCCACCAACCAATTATCCGGCCGGGCGCTCATTGGCTTGGACCCCAGATTTAAATATGTGCCTCAATACTACGTACACGGGATACAAAATAGCTGGGCAGACTGCCTCCATGGCGCCAATACCCTCCTAAGAATATTCGGGAATCAGGCGGATATTCGACCTATACACACAGAGAAAAAGAATATTTTCGAAGACCTCTACTCCGTCTACCGAAGCAAGAGAGACCCCAACTATACGAGCTTTGCGATCCGGCGCCTCAATCGGAATCTTCGGTTTGACATAGTCTATATGGAAGCCCTTCAAGACGACCGAAAGCTCTTTATTACCTGTTTTAGCCGGGGGTCAACCGACACCTACCATGGAGTAAAAAACCTTACCACCGAGCAGAGAAATCGGTTGATTATAACCGCCTGTGGGCCTACCATGATTCTCCCTCGAGATCTTGGGTTTTCAGTGATGAACCTCATCTCGGAAGGGGACCGGTGCTCTCTCTTCTGTAACCTCGGCCTAGGGAAGAACCTAGAGAAGTACGAGTCTTCTGCAGATTTGAGAATTTTGCAGCAAAAAGATGGCTTTTTAAAACTTAACAGAGACCATTTTTTTGAGAGCAGAACATACCAAGAAGGCATTCAAGACTTTACCGGTCCCAAATATAGAGACTACGGACATTTGAAATGAAAATCCCTCTACTTTTTATTTTTTTTGGCATTCTCAGCCTTTCAGCTATGAGTAGGTCGGATAGCTCTTATGAAGCGGTCATGAAGGTAATCGATCAATATTCGGCTGAACTGAAAAGAGAGAAAAAGATCAGGAATACTGCGTATGGTCTCCACTATGCGGGGCCAGATAAAGTCTACGATGGTAAAATCCATGAAGTTGATTTAGGCTACTGCATCGACAAGTCGATGAATTACGACGAGGCGAGAGTGTATTTTTACGAACTTGTAGATGGCCTCTTAACTCGGATCAATCAAAACGAAAAGCTCAAAGACTATTTCTATCGCTTCCCCATCGGTTATGAAGATTTGCGGTTCGACCTCTCTTTAGATTACGAATCAAAAGGCTATCTCAAAAAAGATGAGGTGAGATCCATTCACATCTACAACAATCAGATCTTCTATTTTCTCATAGAAAAAGAAGGCTTTAAAGTCCCCAAGGGGGATAGCCAAATCCCCAGAGCGATCGAAACGATCATGGAGAACACTCGCTGCATCAAAAAACCTTTGCCTGAGAAACCCGACCTTTCTTCAAATGGATTAACCTACTAGTTTTTTTCTGTTAGTAAACTGCAATCTATTTATAAGTATGTTATGGAATGTCAGCGGCGCAGGGGGAAGAAATAAAAAAATGAGCAGGATCACCCTCATGGGAAGTATCTTTTTGTAGAAATTCCCCGAGGATTCTATGCAAAATATTTATTTAACTCAAAATTGTTTATCTTGTTAACACCCGCTGCCCGACATGAGCACGACTGGGATGAGGTAGTCAGATTCTAGCGTGTAGGTTTTGCCTGCTGTAATGTCGATCCAGTTAGTGGTGTAGTCGGGCTCTTCAGAGCCCTCTGACCAGACTAATATGCGGAATTGCTGCGCTTTTTTAGGGAGAGTGAGTTTAATCTTTCCTGTCTGAGAGATGCTTTGGAGCGTGCCGGGATTCACTTTTCCCTCATACATGAGAGCTTTATTGTCTTCGTCTACTTCTCTGGCAGAGTTGGCCCATTGCACAGCCATTTTCGATTGTTTTGCGGGGTAGGCGGTCTGATTGTCGAGAGTGATCGATTCAGCAAAGAGGGCGGTGGTTGAGAAGAGGAGCAGGGCAATTTTTTTCATGGTTTTACCTATTTAGTAATGATTCCTTCTTGCGGCACGCAGCTTGGGGTTAGATTGGGCTCCGGCGCTTGGAGGGGGAAGACTCCTTCCGAGCAGAGCGTTGTCGTGCGCCCTTTTTGTTTAAAGACCGCTTTTGGGAGGTGGACGGTGACGTTTTTGATCATGTTGACCGCTTCAGCGATTTCAAAGTCTCCGACCATGCTCAGGAACTGATAGCTCTCTTCGCGGGTGAAGCCCTGCATGCGGACGAGGAAGTCGATGGTATTTAGGGCGGCGAGCTTCATCGCCTCCATGAGATCGGTATTGAGCCCGACGATCATCCAGTGGGTCTCATTTTCGATGATGGGCCATGTGAAGACATTGCCCCCTTTGCGCTTGGTTTTGTCAAAAACGCCTTCAGCGCGGAGATCTTTTCTCACAATGAATTGGAGGGTGATGGCTTCATAGGCGGTTTCGAGGGCTGTGACGTCGATCTCTCCGTTGCTCTGCATGGCGTGGGAATCGCCGGTCCAGACCAGAGCCCCCTTTTGAAAGACGGGGACGAAGAGAATAGAGCCCGCTTGGAGCTCGGGCTGATCTAAGTTGCCGGCAAAGGGTCCGGGTGGGACAGAATTGAATTCGCCTTTGACCGGCTGCGCGTGGGAAGTTGCGATATCGACGGGCCACCCTTTTGGCCAGTCAAGAGGGGGAGCGACAGCGATGATGCCGGGAAAGGGTTTGAGCGGTAGGCAAATGCCCGGCGCAAATTCGGTTGTGTTGTGCTCTTTGTCGAATTTGAAATACATGATTTGAGGTTTTGAAAAGTTGTCGAAGATCCCAGCTGATGGGCTGAGGAAGTTATAGCCAAAGTCGGTGAGTTTGATGTCGAGAACGCGGATCTCCAACACATCGCCCGGCTCGGCTCCTTCGACGTAAACAGGTCCGGTAAGCGAGTGCATGCCTCGTCTTTTTTGGATGTCGTTTTCCTTATAAAATTTGGCTACATCGGCAGGAGTTGTTTTGTTGTAGACCATGGCGTGGAGACAGCTATTCCAGGTCTCTAAAGAGACGATGTCGCCGGAGCGCACTTTGACGACAGGCGGTTGATTCAGGGTAAAAAGTCCTAGCGTAACTGTTTCCTCTGTCGCCGGGACGTGATAGGTTGCCCCCGCAAGAGAAACAGTAGCTGCAAGTAGGGTGAGAATCTTCGACATTTCGACTCCTCATAGACCAAAATCCACATGTAATCAGTAGTGAAGAGAAAGGCAAGAGAATAATCAGAAGAGGAGTGTCAGTCGGTTTGTGAGGGCGCAGGCGTTTGATTTGTCGGGATGGGAGCCTGGATTGGGGACATAGCTCAGGGCCGATTCAAAATAGAGGGAGCTGAGGATTTGGAGCTGATAGTAGCCCTGGAGCAAGAGTTCGGAGTAGCGGGAAAAGCGGTGGGGATTGAGGCGCGACCAGGCTAGGCCAAAACCAAATGAGTCGTTTGGCCGTTTGGGAATCAGCGCAAAGAAAGAGAGACCCGCTCCTGCAAATAAGTTCATCTCTAGCGTGCGGGAATTGCTCCAGCCAAATTGAAGAAAGCCCGAGATGTTGCCTTTGTTGGTGGAATCTGACGGTCTTGTCCAGAGCGCTTGCGAGGCAAATGCGTAGATGCCGCCCGTTCCTGTTTGGGTTTGTCCGCTATTTTTGAGCTTTCCGCTCTGATACCATCCGCCGACAGCCGCAATACCCGGTTTAGCAGAGGCCCAACCGTAACCCACTTCCATGATGGAGAAGTAATAGCCGTGAAAATGGGGAGCTACTTTCACGCCGGTTTGGACGCCTCTGGCTAAGCTGCCATCAAAGAAGCCGAGATTGATATAGGCCTCTTTTGCCGGTGCGATCGTCGCGATGGCGCCATACACCGAGTTGTAATAGCCGCCGATAGCTCCTAAGAACGTGGTGTTGACGAAGATCGGTATGTAGGTCAAACCGCTGACTGAGGGGATGGTGACGGCCGCATTGTGCGTGGGGACCGGTTTCGATACGTTGTTAAAGTGGGCAATTGGGATGGTTTTCCCGATGCGGATAGTGAATTTCTCATCCCAAAATTTTTGGAGAATCCAGAGTTGATACAGTTCTGATCTCGCTAGAGGAGGAGATCCGGTTAAGCTGTTATATCCTTGAACAACTCCTGCATCGGCATTAGTTGCTTGTCCGTTAAATTGGAGAAACTCGCTGCCAAAATAGGCCCCTTGCCACCCAATGGCTTTTTGTAAATCGACCAAGAGATCGACGATCAATACGCTGTTGCCGGTCCAAGGTCCCATTCCCTGTCTTCCGCTTACAAGAGCATTAGAGTCGCCAATGTACATCCCTCCAAGGCGAACGCCTGAACTTTCGGGAATGCCGAGCCGTTTGCCCAACTCTCCCGTGCCGGTCACTGAATTGACGGCGCCGGGGTTTCCGCTAATCCCATAGCTCGCTTCTTCTGAATGGACAGAAACACCAAAAAGACAAAAGAAGAGCAAGAGATAGCGCATACGTCCCAATTTTGTTTGAGAGGAAAAAAAAAGCAACTGAAAACCCTCGGACGGGAAAAACGGAATGGTTACAACAAAGAGACAAGTTTTAAGAGGGTTGTGTTGCGTAAATGCCAAGATAGGACTTTTTAATTTTCCCTGTTATAGACCGATGCCTCGAGTAACTGCTTGGCTCTGGGGACTCTTTGGTCGAGATTTATTTTCCAGTCGCGGATGAGATAGGCAAATGGAAAAAAGAGGTGGCCTTTCTCAACCCATCCCACAAACCACCCATGCTCTAGAGTTTTACCGTCTTGGGTAACATCGAAACCGCTCCACCCCGTTTTCCCGAATAATTTCCAGCCTTCGGGCAGCTCTTCTTTAAATAAAAGAGCCTTTGTCAATTCAATGGCTCTGCTTGAAATGGGCAGCTGTCTACGGATCATTTTTTGGATGAAATCCACTTGCTCCTTTGGGGAAATTTCCAGGGAAGAATTGATCCAGGCAGGATCTAAAGGTCCCGGTGCAGCCAGTCCTCCCGACAGGTCCCTATTGCCGTATTCGATAGAGGCTACATAGCTTTGAACTTTTTCCAATCCTAATTTTAGACTCAAGACCTTGGAATACCAAACACACGAGTATCTCATCCAGGAGAGGGGAAACTGGGGGGCTCTCCACGATTCAAGCCAATCATCATATCCCGCTTGAAAGTCCCAGACCGGAGCCGTCTCATCTTTTAAAACTCTCTCCTCATATCCCATTAAGCTCAGAGGGATCTTGAAAGTCGAGCAGGGGCTCATTTGCTCGCTTATACTGGGGCCGAACTCAACGAGGATTTCATCTGTTATCCCATTGATGAGGAAAAAATTTTCCTCAGCGGAAAACCCCTTGGCATATTGAAAAACAAACAAACAGAAAATAGCAAATATTGAAAATGATTGTTTCATGAAACCTGGACCTTAAGGCCCGATGGGTTATGAGTCCGTAGCACCCACGCCACTTCCCAGCAGCTAACTCCCCGAAATCATAGCGGAAAGTTGTCGTTTACAGCTACTGCGAACTGTCGTCATTTATCGCACTTTTTTGTATGCCAGTGGTCCACAAATGGTCCACGGAAAAAGAGCTGTCAGGATTGAGAATATGAGAGAGTTTGGTATAGGGGATGAGCAAAGTCATTGGACTGTCGTCGTATCCACTCACAACATAGTTCTGAAAAAAAAGAAGAAGACCTTTTTCAGTCAGAAGAAAAGCATCTAAATCTTCAGGGTTAAATCCTATCCAAGAATGGTCATCGTCATCGTAGTACCCACACCGATTTGATTTAAAATAGCCTTCGCAATATTGGAAAAGCCATTCTCGATATCCAGGTAGGAAAAGATCATCCAAGGATAATTCGTGGATTGTACCAGCTTGCTGGCAGAATGTTTTTGTTATGTACCGCACAGACCCGTGAATGCCACCGCGGTATTGATATTTGCTGCCATAAAAGCTCATCAAGTTAGGATCAGAATGGACTAAACTTAAATCATAACGCAACGTTCGTTCATCTCCATCTCCTCTCCAAAGCTCCTCCTGTGGTGTATTCATCTCTTGTACAAAGGTATCGTGCAATTCGTGCGCTTCTTTCTTTATCGCTTCATTCGCATAGCGTGAAAGAAGGCTGATTTCTGGCACACGCGGATACGACACGCTTGCCTCGACATGTACATTCGTGTCAAAGGCTGTTTCGAAGGAATGCGATTCGCATTCAATTGGAGAAAGGGTGTCTCCAGTTCCAAAGGGAAGTGGAATCGTGAGAATCTGTGCCAATAAAATATACATAGAAGAGAATGTTAAGCA
>MGLY01000036.1:6381-6562 GCA_001794935.1 Chlamydiae bacterium RIFCSPHIGHO2_12_FULL_49_9
GGCCGCTTGCGTGAGGCTCTAGGATATTTTTGCGGTCTGATTCCCCACCTAAAAAACTATACACAACACGCATTCGCTAGACTCGATAACAATGTCGCCGAAAGAGCAGTAAGACCCCTGGCAATCGGAAGGAAAAACTGGCTATTTTTTGGAAGCGAGGATGGCGGTGAAGCAGGCGCTA
>MGLY01000037.1:0-1129 GCA_001794935.1 Chlamydiae bacterium RIFCSPHIGHO2_12_FULL_49_9
ATTGGTAGGAGGTGAAGGGTTCGTGGGGAGAGAGGAGGAGCGCGACATTGCCCTGTAGATCGTGGATGGGGATGTGGGGCTTTTCGGCAAGTTCGATGGCAATGGTCGAGTGGATCTCGGCGTGAGGGGTGGGGCCGAGGAGGCGAAGTTCGGTGGCCGAGAAGCGCTCGTCAACTGCGCCGATCTCATTTTGACCGTCGTAGAGAAAATAGCGGGTTTTGCCGGAGGTCGTTTCCGAGAGTCTTCGATTGAAGATGTCGTAGGTATAAGATTGGGAAAGCGTCGGCGTGTCGATGCGGATCAGCCGATCGAGAGCGTCGTAAAAAAGCTGAGTATCTTCATGGGAGATCACATTGCCGTTGAGATCGTATTCAAAGTGGGATGGGATCTGGTTGAGGTGGTTGATCTCGTAGTTGTGAGAGTCTTTTTGGAGCCGGTTATTGAGAGCGTCATGGGCGTAGCTGTGATCTTTTTCCGAGGTGAGCTGGTAGAGGTCGTCGTAGGTATAGGAGAGGATTTCGTTTTGTAGACTCATTTTTTGGATATTGCCAACGGGATCGAAAAGGAGGATCTCTTGAGAAAATGAGGGAGCTGCGATTTTCGTTTTGCGGGAGAGCGGATCGACTGTATGGTGAACGTGGCCGAGGGAGAGAGGAAGTTCCTCTTCGAGGAGGTTGCCCGAGAGATCGTAGGAGAGGTAGCGGTGGGAATAGAGCGCCTCTCCATGGGCCGTTTTTCTTGTGACGGAGTCGAGATCGAGCGGGTTATAACTATATTCTATACGGCATCTTGCGGTGGGAATGAAACACTCGACTCTTTGGCCCATTTCATTGTAGGTATTTAGAACGGCAAACCCTCGAGGAAAAGTCTCTATGAGAACCCTCCCCTTGGGATCGAGGTTGCGAAAAAGGCGGTTGCACCCGACAAGGCGCCCGAGCCGGTCGCGCTCGATATCATATTGGACGGTGCCGTCAGAAGATTTTAGCGAGGTGAGGTGGCCCAGATCGTTATAAGTGTAGAAAAGTTGGGCGCCGTCCGGCTTGGTGAGACGGCCGAGCTCTCCTGTGATCTCATAGTCGTAAGAAGTTGTTTTAGAGCCCGACTCGATGAGGGTTTTGAGGCGTCCGCG
>MGLY01000037.1:1136-25328 GCA_001794935.1 Chlamydiae bacterium RIFCSPHIGHO2_12_FULL_49_9
TAGAGGCGCCTTTGAGAAACTTCTCTTGTAGCCGTTTTGTCGATTTGGTGAGTGAGGCGTCCATTTTTATCGTAGCTCTTTTCTTCAGTCAAAAGAGTTTGGTGTTTGAAACACTCTTTTTTGACAGATCTTTTTCGAGAGTCGAAGGTTTCAATAGTGGCAAGTCCCAAAGGATCGGTGTGGACTTTTTGAAGGACCGTTTCACCCGATGAGTTTACAAAAAAGTCTTTGTATTCGGTAGTCTCCCGGTAGCCCAAAGGATCTATTTTTAAAATGAGTCTTCCAAACGAGTCGTAGTCTCTTTTCTCATAGACGTTTTTCCCGGAGACTGAGCGAACGATCGTTATTTGGTTGCCCGCCTCGTCGTACTCATAGGCAATTTGGCGGAGGATCTCTCCTGAAGAGGACTCTGTTCTCTCTTCAATTGCCCGATCGAGAAGATCGTATTCGGTGATTTGGATGAGATCTTTGTTGATTGTTTTATAAAGCCTTCCAAGAGAGTCGTAGACAAAGGCAATTTTTTCTCCGCCTTGCTCTTCTAGAATTTTGCGGCCGGCGCCATCGTAGTAGTATCTTGTGGAGTTGCCCTCGAGGTCTATTTTCTTAATGAGGCTCTTTCCCTTGTAGACATAAGTCTCGCTAAAAAGCCTGGCTGTCGTTTTCGAGATCAGCTGACCTAAAAAGTCGTATTCATATTCAGTGATGATTCCCTTGGGATTGGCATGGGTTTTTAGCTGCCCGTCCGGATAGTAAAGAAGCGTCTCGGCAGCTCCATCCGGGTAAGTGATTTTCGTGGGCTTGCCGTACGCGTTGTATTCGGTTCTCGTCTCGTTCCCTTCCGGATCGATTTGCAAGCGCAAATTGCCTGCAGAGTCATACTCTGTCTTGGCGGATGCTCCGTCGGGAAAGAGGGTTTCTGTCCTTCGATCTACAGAATCGTAGGCGTAGCGGGTAGAATGCCCTTGAGGGTCTTTTTCTAGGACAAGGTTCCGTTTTCGATCGTATTCATAGCGAGTTTGGAATCGAACGTCTGCCTCTTGGGTCTTGAGAGTCGGCAGATTGGTAAAATCATATTCGATGCGGGTGTGGACTTTGCCC
Source organism: Chlamydiae bacterium RIFCSPHIGHO2_12_FULL_49_9 (assembly GCA_001794935.1). Classification (GTDB taxonomy): domain Bacteria; phylum Chlamydiota; class Chlamydiia; order Chlamydiales; family SM23-39; genus O2-12-FULL-49-9. Next base: position 2,235 of record MGLY01000037.1, read on the forward strand.
GCAAAATCTCTGTGGGAGATGAGATTGCCGCAAGCATCGTAAGAGCAAATCTCTTTTTGACCTATCGGATTTGTCCGCTCGATCAGGTTTCCCTTCGCATCGTATTTGTAGTGCAAAGTGAAGCGAAACTTCCCTTCTGCATCGAAAATCTCCTCTTTTTCAACGCGGGCGGCCGTACCGTAGGTAAGAATCGTCTTTTTTAAAAGGAGCTCTCTCCCCTTTTCCCAATATTTTTCCTCGATGATTTGAGGAAGGCCCACATAGGGGCCGGAAGAAAAGGGGGTTGTGTCTTTGATTTTTCGGACAGTGACGTTTGAAAAATAGTCTGGATCGGTCGACGAGCCGTCGTCTTCGATTTCTCGGATTAAAAGGCGATCTTCATTGTAGATATAAAAGTGGCGGAGCTGGATGTCCCTTTTATCGGATATGAATTTAGAGAGAAGAAGATCGGTCCCCGGAAGGTATTTATAAATGGTCTTTTTATTAAAATCCTCCTCTTCGAGGAGAAGATTCGGCTCGGAGCCGCTATAGCGGTATTTTTGGGCGTAGGTTTCTGAGCCGGCATCGAGGGGCTCCCCGTATTGGTCCGTCGGGATAGGTGGAGAGCTTCCGGAGAGATTGCCGCAAAATCTTTTCTCGAGGATATTGCCTCTTTGGTCGTAGATATAGCGAGTCAAAAAAAGGGGCTTTAGATTCTCATCGAAGTGGGTTTTTCTTAAGAGTTGCCCTCTTGGAGAGTCCCAAAAATACTTTTCCGCAAAGATCCTTTTCCCCTCTTTGGAGAATTTCTCAATTTTTAAAAGGCGCTGCTGGCTATCGGGATAAAAGTCGGTTCTATGATTTTCGATGTCATAGACGGACGTCTTGGAAAAGGGAGAGATGAGATCGCTCGGCTCATAGATAAAAGAGTAGATCGCTTGAGCCTCGGGATTTTCTCCAATCGGACAAGAGATTGTTTTGACGCAATTTCTCCTCGGATCTTCAATGATTGCCCCATTCGAATCGTCCCGATCCAGATGGATGGGGCCTTGGGAGACCTCCTCAAACTCTTTTTTATAATAATCTAAACAAAGAGTTCGGTTTAGCGGAGCTAAAATCGCCTCGAGCTTGCGCAGTTTTTCCCCTTTGTAATTGGGTTTGAACTTTTCAAACTTGTTCCGATAGCTCATAAACAAAAGAGTTTGATCGGGAAAAGAAGAAGAGAAAATGGTTTCTAAAACAGGAGGCACCCCTTCTGGATTTTTGCGCGAAAAGCGGTACTGGACGCTTTGCCCGTCGCTTCCGATGACAAAAAAGTTTTGATTCTTCCGCTTGGGATCTTCATAGACAAAGTCAGCTCTTGCATAGGTTTTGCTTTTGGAGGGATTGGTCGTCCGAATGGAGGTGAGATTGGGCTTTCCGTCTATATTTTCATAGTCGTAAAGAACCCAGTTGCCGTTTGGCAGCTCTTCTGAAAGGAGCTGATATTCCCGGTCGCTGTGATAGATTTTTTTATACGTCCTGATTGTCCCGTCGGAGCACTGAACAATCAGGTGTTTAAACTTCTCGTCAATGAGAACGCGGTTATTTCTCAAGTTGGTGCGGCTCGATATCTCCCCTCTTGCCGTATTGGAAAATCCCTTTTCAAGATCAGACGGCTCGCAGCGCATGAATTTTTCACCCCGGAAAGTGGTGCTTCCCGCCTTTTTATACACGATCGGAGAGCGGTCTTTTTCCCAGATGATCCATCTGTAGGGCTTGTCGGTGTCCAAGATTTTGGCCACATCGATGCCAAAGCGCCATTCCCCCTTTGCGTTGTCGGTGTAAATGCGGAAAATCCGGATGGGTTCTGCGCCCTGAATGACAAGATCCTCTTCATAAATCGACGGATGGCCGGTCAGCGCATTGACTTTTCCCTCAATGAGCGCAGAAGGGTCGCTTTCAAACATTGAAATAAAAGAGGAATCTGCAAAAAGAGCAGTTGAGAGAAGGAGGAAAATTTTTAAGCGAAACATAAGGCAGCGAGCTTAAAAAGAGTTTTTCTTTAAAGCAATAAAAAATTTGGCGCGAACAAGAACCCGAAAAATCGATTTTCCCATTCGGGATGGAGCACTGGAAACAGGGAGGCCGGATTCTTGACTTTAACGAAGGTGTGTGTCAATCTGACGGCTAAGAGACTGTTTTTCATTTTTCCGATGCGGGAATCGTAGCAAAACCTCCGGGCGAATGGGCCTACCGGGAGCATTTGTTGATCTATGCAGACAGATAGCAGAGCTGAGTTTGGAAAATGGAGGGCCTACTTCTGGCCGATTCATTCCTCCGAGCTGAGAAAATTTCTGCCGATGTTTTTCATCTTCTTTCTCATTTCCCTCAATTACAATCTCCTGCGCGTCTTTAAAGACTCCATGGTTATTACAGCCCCAAATGCCGGCGCTGAAGTCATCCCCTTCATCAAAGTGTGGGCGATTTTGCCGAGCGCAATTATCCTCACTTATGTTTTCACGCGCCTGGCCAATCGCTTCGACCGGGAAAAAGTCTTTTACATCATGATGTCGATATTCATCGCCTTTTTCTTCCTCTTTGCCTTTTTGCTCTATCCCAATAGGGATGCTCTCCATCCCCATGAATTTGCCGACCGGATGGAGTTTTTGCTCCCCTCGGGATTTAAGGGACTGATTGCGATCTTCCGCAACTGGACTTTCACCCTTTTTTATATCATGTCGGAGCTCTGGAGCACAGCAATCATGTCAGTTCTCTTCTTTGGCTTTGCCAACGAGGTTACGGAGGTGAATGAGGCGAGGCGTTTTTATGGCCTTTTCATGATTGGGGCCAATATCGCATCTATTCTTGCAGGACAGGCATCTGCCTTTGTCCTTCTCTTTAATTCGATGCTCGGCATCCCCTATGGAAAAAGCAAGTGGGAGCAGTCAATTCTCTTCATGTGCTGCGTCGTGATTCTCTGCGGCATACTCTGCATCCTCCTCTTCCGCTGGTTGAACATGTACGGAATTAGATCGAAAGATCCGGCCAAATTTGTTCTCGATCAAAAAGAGAAAATTAAGATGTCGATGAGGAAAAACTTTTCCTATCTGGCTGGCTCAAAATACCTCATTTCGATCGCCCTCATTGTGGTGATGTACAATGTCGCAATCAATCTCGTCGAAGTCGTTTGGAAAAACCAGATCAAGGCCGTCTATCCCGACCCAAGCGATTTTCAGGCCTACATGGGCAACGTCACTACAGCAGTCGGGATCGTCTCAACGCTCGCTTCCATGTTCATCTCGGGCAATATCATCCGTCGCTTTTCCTGGACGACGAGCGCCATGATCCCTGTCGCCACCATGCTGATCACAGGGGCCTGCTTTTTCGCATTCGTCGTCTTTCAAGAGGCCTCTTTTATTTCGCCGCTCACGGCCCTTGTTGGTTTTGTGCCGACTGCCTTTGCAATGTTTCTCGGGACGATGCAAAACGTGTTCGCAAGGGCTTGTAAATTCACCTTCTTTGATGCGACAAAAGAGATCGCCTTCATCCCCCTCGATCCCGAATCAAAACTCAAGGGCAAAGCGGCTATTGATGGCGTAGGATCCCGCATCGGTAAGTCGGGCGGGTCTGTAATCCACCAGGGATTGCTCTTGCTCTTTGTCAGCGTTTCAGCCAGCGCTCCTTACGTCGCAATCATTTTCCTCGCGATCATCCTCATCTGGCTCCTCTCGGTCCTCTCCTTGGGCAAACAGTTCAACCAGCTCGTAGGGCGCAAACCAAAGTCCGCCCAAACAGAGCCTCTTCCGAGCTAAGAGACCGTCCACAAACTCGGTCTTTTAGGGATTTGAGGAGATTTTCGATGAGATTTCACAAAGACCATGGTCTGGTCGAACGACGAGGGCCATGTGTGAACACATGGCTGAGGAGATCGATGTGAAAGCTCGCGTAAATCTCCCAAATACCGAAGACCCAGTTTGTAGACGGTCTCTAATGGGCCCTAAATTTTTCTCAAAAAAATCCGGACGGAATGAAGAAATGAACTTGCGCGGGAAAATAATTTTTGCTTAACTGGGCGTTTTTTCACCCGGAGTCTTATGAAACATATCGCCCTCTTCTTTCTTATGGTCGCAGCTTCCCTTGCCTTGCCGTCTTGCTCGAAGTGCTCAAAGGAAGACAAACCGTGCGCGAGCTGCGTCTGCCATGACAAGTGCGGCTGCAAAAGAGAAACTCCTCACGCAAGCAAAGACTGCACCGCCAAGTGCGACCCCTGGCATAAATAAAAGCTACTTTTTCCGAACCGCTTTTTTGGGAACCTTTACTCCCTTTTTGCGCGCTTTTGAAAGGCCGATGGCAATCGCTTGCTCTCTTGACATAACGGCCACCTTCGCCCGTCCGCTTTTCAGCTTGCCCGCCTTATATTTTTTCATTGCTTTTCGGACAAACTCGCCCGATTTCTTCCCATACTTGGCCATATATGCCCTCCCGATCCCAAATGCCCTCATACTAAAAATCTTTTTATTTGTAAAAAGAAGCCCTCCTCCATAAAATCGCAGGGCAATTTATGACTTCTCCTCCCTCTGTCAGCTCCTCCTCCCAGGCCTATTCTCCGCTTACCCCCCTGACAAAGCAGCCAATGGAGCAAGATCTGCGCGTAGGTCAAGCATTTCGGCGCGGGAGAGCCTCCTCTGACACGCCGCCTCCGCCTGAGCCGGTTCATTCCTCGCCTGAAATGCCTTCTCTAATGAGTTTTCTTGCCCCTCTCCAAGAAAAGCTGATGGCAGGACATTTGGAAGAGGGACTGGCTGTGACCGATGAAGCAATTCAAAAGATTCGACAATCGCTCGTCTTTTTGAAAAAGGCTGTATTAATCCGCGACGCGCTTGGGGGCAATCCAACAGACATATTAAAACAATACGAGTCAAAAAGAGTTTCGTTGGTACCGGAAGAGATTCCCTCATGGTATCTATTTGCGGCGCATTATCTTTTTTCGAGAACGCGCAATTTACAAGAAACTCGAGGGTGGATGAACCTTGCTTTCGGCCCCAGTCCCTCCGCATATCGAGGATTTACTCCATGCCTTTCTCTTGCGCTCTATATGGCTATTGATTGGTTAGAGAATGGTCAAAAGCAAAAAACAAGGCCAAAGATTACGAATCTTCTCAATCGGGCATGTTCTGAAATACTTAAGAACGTGAATGTCCGAGTCGCTGCAATTGTGGGCGCAGCTGCAATTTTCGAGGCGATCGGGAAGGAATCCGAGGCGAATAGATGGATCTCCAAAGTCCAAAAATTGGACGCGCAACATGCCAATAAAGGCGCATGGCTGATTTTGAAATACCAATACCTTTCTCTCCTCTCAAAGGAAAAGGTTCATGAGGCAAAAAAGCTCCTGGAAAATGGGGAGGCGCAGTGCAAGAAAAAAGGGGTCTATTGGTCATACCGCATCCGCTCTTCAGATGGCTCCGATATAGAAGATCTTTTGAAAAGAGGGTTTCGGGAATCCGGCCTTAAATCGGGGGAACTCTGGTGTGAGAGAGCCCGCTGGCTAATGCAGCTTTTTCAAAATGATATTGCCCACCCAATCGAATATCTCGATGAGGCCCTCAAATCCTTGTGCCACGCGCTGATTTTCACTCCCCAATATGGAGATACCTATGTTGAACTATTCAGGCTCTTGCATCTGCTAAAGAAGGACCCCGGGCATCGACTTTTGCAAATTTATCGCCTACTGGAAGAGCCGGGAAAAGATTTGGATCAAATCAAAGAGTGGGCAAAAGCGATATTTTTATCAAAACACATAATCTATGGGTTCTCATTTGCCATTGCCAAAGCCGATGGTCCCCGCCTCGGAGAAGACACCTGGAAAAGGCTTGAGGAGGCAACGGCTGGCGGGACCTTTGCGCCAATGGAGGACAAAAGAACAAATTCTCATACAGCCTCGCTCAGGTTCATTTTGCGGTTAGCCAGCAACCATACTGCTTTTGAATTTTGATTTGCAAAAAAGCCGCGCTTTCTTTAGAATCCTCGGCTTCTTAAGAGACTAATCGGATGAAATGGCTCCTTCCTCTCCTCTACACGACCTCTCTTTTTTGCGACACTTCTGAACAGCCTACCGATGTGTTAGAAGAAACTTCTCTGCAAGAAACGAATCAGGAAGTTGCGTCTTTAGATCTCAATGCAATTGCGCAGCTCCCCTCTCCCCATTTTGAACCCCCGCGCAAAAGTGTCACTCTTGCGACGAGTCTCTCTTATTTGCTCCCCGGCCTTGGCCACACTTATTTGGGGGACATGCAAACGGCTGGCGCTCTGATGGGAACAGCTGGACTTGGCGTCAGCATGATCGCTCTGAGGCCAAACCAGGAAAACATCGTCTTTCCTTCCATGATCGCTCTCCAAAATACGTGGTCTTATGGGATCTTTGCAGCTTATAGAGACGCCAGGATTTACAATGGCCAGGCCGGCTACACCTACAAAATGCCGACAGACAGCCTCGCGGCTTTGGCCTATGCTCCTTTTAATTACAAGATTTTGAGAAAACCGGAGGTGTGGGGCGGGCTGATCGGCTCCCTTGGCCTTGCGATGACAATCTCTTATTTTGCCTTCCCTCAGGAAAGCAAAGCGCAAATTCATATGAAGATTTCGACAAGATCGGAAATGCCTTTTTTCGCTCTTCCCGTCGGGATCAGCGAAGAGGCGCTCTTCCGGGGTTATCTCCAATCGCAGCTCTTGGAAAAACTCAACCCATTCGGGGGAATTCTCATCTCCTCTTTGGCATTTGGCGCCTCGCACATCAGCAATGCGACCCTCATGCAGAAGGAAGACCGATGGCGCTACTACTCTTTTAGCATCCCTCTAATTACGGCATTGGGCGCTTATCTCGGATGGCTTACGCACAAAAACCACTCTCTCCAAGAGAGCGTGGCGGTTCACACTCTGTACGACCTGGTTCTTTTTACCGGGAGCGCTTTGGCGACAAAGGCCGCAATCGGCCACTCAGAGTTTGCCCTCGCGATTCCTTTCTAAGCTTGCAGCCCGCCGTCGATCGGCAGCGAAGCGCCCGTGATGAAAGAGGATTGGTTCGATGAGAGCCAAAGAACGGCGTCGGCCACCTCTTCGGATGTGCCGATTCTCCCCATCGGGTGGATTTGGCCCGCTTTTGAAAAGTCATTGCCCAAGATGTTCCTCGCATTGGGAGTATCTATGATGCCGGGGCAAACAGCATTCACCCTTAAATTACTCGCCGCATACTCGAGCGCAGTCGACTTCGTCATCCCAACGACCCCGTGCTTACTCGCCGTATAGGCTGCGCCGCCGGTTTTACTCGCCTTTAATCCCGCAAAAGAGGCGACATTGACAATCGCGCCGCCGCCCGATTGTAAAATGGGTGGAATGGCGTACTTCATACATAGCCAAACACCCTTGAGGTTGATTGCGATTACTTTGTCCCAAATCGCCTCTTCATAATCTGCCGTTTTGATAAAGGGCGTTCCCTCAATCCCCGCATTATTGACGAGATAATGGAGCGCGCCATACTTTTTCATCGTCCGGTTCATCATCGATTCCACATCTTTCGACTTTGAGACATCTGCATGGATAAATGTAGCCTCTTTACCCATCGACTGGATCTCTTTTACGGTCCGCACTGCTTTTGCCTCGTCGCGCTCCCCGATCACTACATAGGCCCCGGCTTTTGCAAACTGAATCGCGCAAGCCTTGCCGATCCCCGATGAGCCTCCTGTAATTAACACAACTTTTCCCGAAAATTCTTTATACATATTTACTGATGTTTTCGCAGAGTTTGGCAATGTCTTTTTTTTCATGTATGGCCGATAAAGCAATCCGCAAAATCGCCTGACCCAAAGCCACCGTCGGATACATAGCAGCCGTGACGAAAAACCCAGCCCTTTGCAGTTTAGCCGTACATTCTATCGCCTTATGCTCATCGCCAATAAAAATGGCCCGAATCGGCGCTTTATCGTCGAGATAGTTGGTGTGCGATTTATTTAGCGAGTCAAAATAAGCTACATTGTCCCACAACTTTTTTTGAAGCAGGTCAATCTCGTCCGTCAAGTGGATTTTTGCCGAAGCGATCGAGGAATTGATAATCGAGATCGGAGGAGGATTGCCAAATAAGTAATTGGAATCAAACCTCTTGACCATCTCCGTATCTTTCCTGGTCGGCAGCGCGAGCACGCCTGCATTTGTGCCAAAGCCCTTTGATAGGGCAGGCGTTAAGATCATCCGGGGATGAAACCGGTTTTTCAATAAATCGAGGGTATAGCCGCAGCCGTGCTTGCCATAAATAGAGGTTCCATGGGCGTCATCGAGATAGACGTACCCTTTGTGTTTTTCAGCGAGCTCCAAGAGAAGGAGAACCGGCACGATTCCCCCCCATAGAGACCACGCTGTCGGATATGGAGATCGGCGTTTGGTGGTTTTTATCTGCCGCTTCAAATAATTGGACAATCTCTTCATTTTTGCGAAAATCGATCCTCTTTACCTGACCAAACTGCTCCATTAAGCCATGGTTGATCTGCAGACAGGCGTGAGCCCTTTGATCCATGATGAACAAAGGCCCATTTTTTTTAATCGGGAAGCTGGGCATCTCGCCGGAGGCCAAAAGGGGTAAAAAACCGAGATGTGTGAGGTGCAAGGAGGCGAAAATAGAAACGGACGCCCCACAAAATATCTTTTCGAGGAGCCTTTCCAAATGGTCGAACGGCTCCATCCTGAGACGGGTTCTTGCAACGGCGAGGTTAACGCCATACTCCTCGAGTCTCTCTTTACCGGCATTCACAACCCTTTTGTCGACATCCAGGCCTAAATAAGAGCAGCAGGCAAATTCAACGAGCTTTCTGCCGTCTTCGACCCAGATCGTCTTCCCCTCTCGCTTCGTAACCATCAAATTATTAATGATATCAAAAGCTTTGAACTGATGCTTTTTAGCAAGCTGGATTTTTTTCTTTTGCCAGTTACCCGCAAATTTACGAGCGAGCATCTGCCCATCAGCAAATGGTTCCGATTTCTTCTTCACAAGCTCTCAGCTTTCTAGCGGTGCTTGCGGTAGAAGTAGAATCCGCCCACGGCGAGAACAATGCCGCCGATAAGACAGAGGCGAATTTGCGTATCGTACTGGCTGACTGCGCTCATAAGTCCTTTATTTGCCGCTCTTCCGAAAGGATTGCTCGAAATGCGCTTGCCAATGCTGCTGACGATTCCCTTTGCATCTGAGATTCTCTTCATCTCATAAAGGGCAAAGCCGGTAAGTCCAAGTCCTGCGATCATGGCAACGAGTGCGATTTGTTTCATTTTCATGTTGTCCCTATGGTTCTATCGGGCATATACCGCTCGTGATTCAAGAATCGGTTCTGGCATCGTCGGGCAGCCGTCCAATTTGAGACCCGTCTCCATCACCCAACCTTTTAGGTTGGGTTGCTTCGACGCCGGCTACGCCTGGCTTAAATTGAAGGCGCCTCCTTGCCATTTCCCGATTCTTGAATCACTCCCGGTATAAAGGCCCTCTAGCCCCGATATCCGGAAAAGGGAGAAAAAATGCAAATATCATTTTGCAGAGCGGATCACCAGATCGCACACGCGGTCAATATCTGATCGGATCAACTGGAGATGATTTGGCAAGCTGATGATCTCCGAGGAGATCTTCTCGGAGACAGGACAACTCCCCCTCTTATAAAACGGCCGAAAGACAGGAAACTCATAGTTGGGTAGATAATGCACGCCGGGGGCGATCCCTTCCGCTTTTAAAGCGGCGATCACCTCATCCCGATTTTTGACCCGAATGACCAAAAGGTGATGGGCGCTCTCTAGAGAATGGGCAACTAGAGCGATTGGAGATTGCCCCTCAAAGTTTTTCTTGTAGCATTGATAGATCTCTCGGCGAACCTGATTGTCCCTATCGAGATATTTTAACTGAACGTTTGCGATAGCTGCCGCAACATCATTGCCATTGTATTTCCAGCCGAGCTCAGAGACCTGGTAGTACCATTTGTAGAGCTCGTTTTGGCTGGTATTTGTTCTCGTGAAAGTATCCTTATCGATCCCAAGCCACGCAAGTCTTTTAGCCCTCTCATGCATCGCAAGACTCGACAAGCAAATCACTCCTGAGTCAAAAGTGGGCAAATTTTTCACTGCCTGGAAGCTAAAACAGGAGGTTGTATCAGAGCGGCTGCCCACTCTCGAACCGTCTGGGTAATAAGCCCCGCTGGCATGCGCGCAATCTTCGATCACAGCGAAATCTTCCCGCTTGCTCTCCAACATCTTCCAAAACTCAAGAGAAACTTGCCCCCCGTAGTGAACCCATAGAGCTGATCTGGCGCAAGATTCTTCCGCCTTGATCTTGAAATCATCAAAACTGAGCGAAAGATCTCTCTCATTTACATCGACAAAAACCGGAGTATGTCCTTCATAGAGGATGGCGGCGTTTGTCGAGACAAAGGTCAACGGGGTGGTCAAAATGTTGGAGCCTTTCGGAAGATCCAGCATCCTGACGGCTATGTGCAAAGCTGCGGTTGCACTGTTTAGAAAATGGGAATATTTGGCTTTTGTGAACGCGGACCAAGACTCTTCAAACTGTTTGCACTGAGGCCCTTGGCCGGTCCAACCGCTCGAGAGGACTTTTCGAACAGCTTCCACGCACTCTTCCACTTCGTAGGTGGGACGAAAAAGCTGCATTATATTTAGCTCCGAGCGTTGCGAAAAAAATCTCGAGTCTGTTTTAAAAATAAATAGAGAGGCATCGGAAGGATTTTTTTGGCCATTTTTTTCAGAAACCCTCTTGGGAAAAGAAAAACCCAAACGGTGAATAAGTGGGTTCGAAGCTTACATAAAAGAGGCTCCTTAAGTTCTTTTTTCAAAGGAATCTCTCGCAAACCTTTTTGTCTTTTTCTGCAAGCGTCCCAATCAAATGTTTTAGTCATCCCAATCGAATCGGGTAAATGACTATAGACATTCGCCACCAGGGCCTTCACCCTTCCAACCTTAAATTTTCTGCCGATGCGCCACCAAAGATCCCAATCGCAAAGGCGTAAGAGAATAGGATCCTCGTCATATCCGCCGACGAGATCGATGGCAGATCTCTTCACGATGACTGCATTATTGCTGATGAAATTATAGGCGTCGATTTTGCCCCATCCCCACTTCCCGCCGAGAATCGAAGATTTTTTCTGGTCATCTCCCGTATAAAGAGCTGCCAGCCCATAGACCATGCCATACGATTTGGGCCTCTTTTCAATCTCTTGATAAAGAGTTTCTAAACAACCGGGCCGCCACTCATCATCGTCGAACATAAAACAGATATATTTTCCAACGCTTACGGCCATCCCAAAATTGTATCTTTTCGCGGGGACGCCAGAGTTTTCTTTAAAGTGAAAAAATTTTACGCGGGAATCTATCGCGGCCACTTCCCGGCAGTATTCCAACGTTTGATCGCTCGAGCAGTCATCAATTAAGATCAGCTCAAATTCTTTAAACGTCTGATGTAAAATAGATTCCACTGCCCGCTTGAGAAGAGAGGGACATTCTCCTTCGGATCTCATTCGATTATATGTGGAAAGAATCACTGAGATCGGGAGAATCATCTGCAGCTAAAACCCTGTCGAAGGAAGAACAGAGTATGCATAGCGAAAATAATTGACAATCACGAACCGATAAATCAGACTCGCCTCTTCGTATGAAAATCGCCATCGCCTACTTCGTTTTTTTCTCTTGTTCTCTCAATGCCTTTTCTCGCAACTGGGAATTGTGGGATCGAGAAAAAGTCGCACAAACTATTGATTCTTACTGGCTTAAGTCAGAAGAGGAAATCAAACACCGAAAAGCCATCGCCTCTCTTCTCAGGGAGTGGATTTGTCCGAACGATCAAATCCTCGAGATTGGCTGCGGCTCGGGGCTTATTTACCAGCAACTCTCTTCTCTCATCCCTGGCCAGAGCTATACCGGGGTCGATATTTCGGAGAAAATGTTAGAGATCGCAACTCAAAGATTCCCTGAAGCTCATTTTATGAAAGAGGATCTCTACGGCCTCTCTTTTCCCGACAATTCCTTTGAAATCACCGCTGCCTTTGAAGTCTTTGGCCATATCGACGGAATCGAAAAGCCGATTAGCGAAATGTTTAGAACAACCTCAAGACTTGCAATCTTCACAGTTTGGAGCGGTCCAAAAACGAAGTTTGAAAAGGAAGTGATTCAGAGAGCAACTTTTATTCGAACTACTTTTTCAGAAGAAGATGTGAGAAAAGCGGTTGAAAGCGCTTTGAAAGGTGAAAACTATAGCATTGCAATTCGGCAAATTTCAAAAGATGTCAGCGCTTACATCATCTCCAAATTATGATTGAGCCCCCCCTTATCACAACTGTCATCACCACTTTCGAGCGGCCCAAACTGCTGCGAAGAGCCATCGAAAGCGCCCAAAGACAAACCCTCTCCAGTCTCACTATTTTTGTCTATGACAGCGCCTCGCGAAACGAGACCGGGGAGATGGTTCTGGGGATGGCTAAAAAAGATCCCCGCATCAAGTACTTTCGCCATCCGAACAGAGTGACTGCTGTTCAAAATTACCAATTTGGAATCGATCGGGTAAAAACTCCCTTCTTTTCCCTTTTATCGGACGACGATTATCTCTTGCCCCAATTTTATGAAAAAGCGCTCCATTTTTTGAATAAATACCCGTCCGCTCAATTTTTTCTCGGCTCAACGATCGACGCTGACACCAATGGCAAGCCAATCAGCGCGCTGGCCAGAAACTGGCCCGACCGGGAGTACCTTCTCCCTTTTGAGGGTCTCCCCCTTGCCATCCGCTCCTATATCAACTGGACAGGAGCTCTCTACCGAACAAATCCGGCGCAAAAACTCCCTCTCAATCCAAACGTTGTTCCCGGAGATTACGATTTTATCCTTCGCCTCGCTGCGCAGTACCCATTTGCTTTTTCTCCGCACCCTTGCGCAGTTTTTACTCATCATGCCGGATCGTTCTCAAGCCATTGCGGCCTAAAGCTCATTTATCCCAGTCTTTTTGACATCGCAAAGAGCATCTATCCACTTCGGCCCGAAGGAGAGCGGCCGCAAATCAAAATTGCCTTTGATCTCTTCTTTTTAAGATCAGCGCTCCGCATCGGCATCCAAAACCTGATCCACAAAGATCTGGGCGAGTTGGAACTCTTAAGCCAAGCCATTCGAGCCGCATGTCCCACCTACTTCTTAGGTAAAATCCTCCCCCCTCTGTTTGATTTTTTGAGGCAATCCTCCTTTTTCCGCTTTCTTTTTCTCAGCGCCTTCTTTTTCTATCGGCGCTGCAAGAGTCTTCGGGTCAAACGCTATCTAAGGTGTCTGCAAAGTGAAAATTCATCTCGCGCCGCTTAATCCAAAAAATGGGACTCATCTCAAAACGATGTTTGAAGTCCGAACCCATCCAGATGTTGCATCCCGCCTTAGCTCTCCTCCACCCAAGACTTACGAAGAACACCTCTTCTATCTGACTCATCTTCCCCCAAACAAAGTATTTTTCATGATCAAAGCCGACGCAATGGCCTGCGGATACTGCCAGATCACACTCAAAGAGGAAAAGATCGATCTGGGCTGGGCCATCCACCCCGCCTGGTGGGGCCAATCGATCGGAACGAATTCTGTCAAATTACTGATCGAGTATGTGAAAAAGAAATACCCGGACAAATCGATATGTCTTTATGTAAAAAAAGACAACCTGGCAGCTATCCATGTCTACAAAAAAAGCGGATTCGTCATTGAAAGCTCGGACACTTTAAAAAATGAGCACTCTATGCGCCTTCAAGATCTCGATCCGCGGGTATAGTAGACAACGCCTGCACCTGCAATCAGAGAGATCACTCCGACAAAAAAGCACCAGTTGCTCGTCTTTCCATAAGCGCCGATCCTCTCTTCAATTTCCTGTCCGACCGTCTTTAAAATCCGGTTTTTAGACTTGGCCATCTTGTGGATCTCTTTTCTCGCAGCGGAGACGTGGCTTCTTGCGTAAATCCCATACCCGATGAAAGAGATCCCCACGCAAATGATCGCAAGGCCGATCACCTGTTTAAAATTCATGTGTTCCCAACCGAGCTGCATTTAGATCTCCTCAATAGATATTTTATACATATCACATTGCCTAAGACATTAAAATCCTTTTTTCATATATTTATCCTCATGAATACACAAACCGTTCTTCCCGCGCAAGAAGAGGGGCCAATCCTCCATCCCAGAAGAAACATCCCGATTTTCATCCGCCGCGACCCGCTAAAGCGCGCCTTCGATATTTTGTTTAGCCTTGCCGTTTTGATCTTCACCTCCCCTCTTTTTCTCATCCTCACTCTATTTGTCCGATGTTCGTCGAAGGGCCCCATTTTTTTTAAAGATCGGCGCCTTGGCAGAGGAGGCGAGATGATCGATTGCTATAAATTTAGAACCATGCACCCAAACGCCCAAGACCGTCTGATCGAGCTGTTGAAAACAAATGCTGTCCTCCAAACCGAATGGAATACCTTTCGAAAAATCAAGCTTGACCCCCGCATCACTCCAATCGGCCGATTTTTGAGGAGAACTTCCCTCGATGAACTGCCCCAATTTTGGAATGTTTTGAAGGGAGACTTAAGCGTTGTCGGACCCCGCCCTCCCACTCTCCTCAGCTCCCCGGATCAATTTTTGGAGGAGATCAAAGCGATCTATGGCGATAAAGCTCCCATCATCTTGTCTGTAAGACCCGGCATCACGGGCGTTTGGCAAACATCGGGGCGGAGCAAGATCTCCTCTCAGCAAAAAGCGGCCATGGAGGCGAGCTACGCAGAGACGAGAACTTTTCTCCAAGATCTCATTTTGATCTTCAAAACAATTCCCGCCGTCTTGCTTTCGCGGGGAGCTCAATAAGAGACTGTTAAGAAAGCCTTTCCAGAATGAGTTTTGCCTCATCCTCATCAATTAAGACAAATTGGTTGAAAGAGGGCTCATAGCAATAAACATCTGCATGGCCGATATCAAACCACCAGCCGTGAATGCGGAGTTTTTTTTGCTCGATCCGCTCTTTGACAAACGGATAGCTCGCGATGTGCTCCATTTGCTGGAGGACGTTGACTTGAGAGATCTGATTGACCTCGGAGAGATTGGGGTTTAGCGTAAATCCGCCCCTCACCTTTCGAAACGCTTCTTCGCCATATTTAAGCCAGGAGGCGAGGTGGGGACAGCAAAGAGTTTCAGACCCATCGACAAGCGCTCTCATTGCGCCGCACTCAGAGTGGCCGCAGACAATGATGTTTTTGATATCGAGAGAAAAAATGGAAAACTCTATCGCCGCCTGCGCGCTGGTCTCTTGAGGTTCAGGAAATGCTGGCGGAATCAGATTTCCGATATTTCGAAGGACAAATACATCCCCCGGATTCGTCGACGCGAAGAGATTGGGAACGACCCGACTATCTGAACAGGCGATGAAAAGAGCATCCGGTTTTTGACCGAGCGCAAGCTTTGCGAAGAGCTCTCTATTCTCTTCGGTGATATTCTTTCTAAAATCAACTATTCCTTCTATCAATTTTCTCATAATTAAAGCTGATTATACCCAAACAGATGATATCCGAGTAAAATTTTCGGATAGTCTCTCAACCGGGACTGATTTTCGAATTGACTCAAAAACCGACTTGTCATAGCCTCTCCCCCTCACTTTTAATAGGGAGATTTTCCATGAAATATTTGACAGCCCTAGTGTGCCTGATGACCTTTTTTAGTAAACTGCCCATAGCTGAATGCACTGAAAATGGGATCTCTCTTCTCTCTCCGTCGGATCGGAGCGATTGGGAAGCGCAAAGAGAATTCTTTAAAAAAAACGGGTATCTTTGGATTAAAAATTTCTTTTCCCGGGAACAGTCGCTTCTCGTGAGAACCTGGGCCGAGGCAATCAACCGGGAATGTCAGACTCTTTTAAGCTTCATGCACAGCGTGAACCGCCCCATCGAGCTCTTTCCCCAGTTGATGCCAAACTCCCTCATCGTAGTTCCCGAAGCGAAAAACCCCCACCAGGTATGCCGAGCGGAAGATATGCTCTCTTGCTATCCCGATCTATTCCATTTTGTCGCTGGCAACATCACCTCCTACATCGGATATCTTTTGGGAGAGCCCTACGTTCTTTTCAAAGACAAACTCAACTTCAAATGGCCTGGCGGAGGCGCGTTCTTGCCTCACCAGGATTTTCCGGCCTACGACTTTTTTGGCCCGAGAGAACACGTCACTGCCATGGTCACGATCGACAAAGCAACCATTGAAAATGGTTGCCTTTACATCGCAAGAGACTGGATAGGCACCTTTGCCAACGATCCGAATCTCGATCCTCAAGCGCTTGCCCAGGGAAGGGCGATTCTCCCCTACATTGAAGGGGGCGGCAGCCACGGCTCGATTCGCCCTGATTACGCGGAGAAAATCTCTTGGATCGCCCTAGAAACATCCCCGGAAGATCTCGTCCTTTTCAACTCCTATTTGCCCCACTATTCAGAGCCAAACAAAAGCCAGTTTTCTAGAAGGGCGATGTTTCTCACCCACAACCGCTTAAGGGAAGGAGATCACAGAGGAGCCTACTATCATGCAAAGAGGCAAGACCCGCACAACCCGGCGTTTCACTTTGCAACGCCGACAAATGCCCGCTCCAAGTGAGCTTTGACTTTAGGGTGTTTTGATCCCAGATCGAGAGGAGTGAGTCCGTTTCGATTGAGCAGGCTGGGACTCGCTCCATGTTCCAAGAGGAGCGCCACGATCCCGTCAAATCCGAGGGATGCAGCCCAATGAAGCGGAGTGTTTCCGTTTGTATCGGCCGCATTCGGATCTCCTTTTTTCACAAGAAAAAATCGGACGATCTCCTCTTTCCCTTTTCTTGCGGCGACTGCGAGAGGCGTAAATCCATTTCCATCGCGTCCATTGATGAGAGCTCCATGTTTGATGAGAAGTTCTCCCATCTCTCTTTGGTTGCGTTGGATCGCCAAAATCAGTCCGTTAGCCCCCAATATCCGCACCTCAGGGCAAGCAGCTGTTCTTCTTGTGTTCGTCAAAAGATAGCGGATGAAAAACGGATATTGTTCCCTATAATTATCCGGATGGGAAAATAGGGCGAGAATCTCCTCTGAAGAGATCGACCTAAGCTGGCTAAGAGTCGATTCCCAATGGTCTTGTAGATACTTCTCAGGGATCACACCCATTTCAGAGAGCGCTCGCGTCTCTCTTCTGAGGCAAATCGCAAATCGCTTCGGCCCGTCCGGCTTTTCACTCGTCAAACCGAATTTGCGCATACGAAGCTCAAATGTCCCATCTGCATCCCTTTTCGCTTCGTGGTTGAGGCGAGCAAAAACCAAAATCTCCTCAATAGTAAGATATTCAAGCATTTTTCTAATCACTTCTTTCGGGAAGGGCAATGGAGAATTTTTTTGCGTTTGCAAAAAAGCCTTTCGGACAAGACCCCCTTGCGCCCTCACCTGCCTGGAAAAACATCTGCTCGCCTTGAGACTGTATCGATCATAGATGACTTGCGCCTGCTTTTTTAAGTGTTGGTACAAGCGGGAAGTAGACCATTTTGCGTAAACGTCGCCCTCTAGCTGACAATAGCGCATGTGATTTTCAAAGACCCCTTGAATTTGCTGGAAAGTGACAAGAGCAAGTCCATGGGCCATTCTCTTTTTTTTACTCTCTTCAATGACAAATTCTTTACCATTGACAATGGTTACTTGAAAATACATGCCACCTCCGATTCTTAATTTTATATTTATTATTTCTTAATAATTAAATCAACTCTTTTTGGCATTCCCCTCATCTTCCATGGTGTTTTTTTCAAAAAAGGCGTAAACTGTTTCCGTTCTGGATTCTTCTTTGATCCGATTGCGAAAAGATTCGCGGATCTCATCTTAACGAAATATATATATTGTAATTTTTGGTTGTCGTGAATATGGTAATCACTTAACAGTGAAATCGTTCCGAAATGCCATGTTAACAAAAACTTTTAAAACCGGCCTCATCATCGCTCTCTCCTTGCTCTTTTTTCCGATCCGCTCTTATCCGATGTCTTCGGTGGAAAACGGAGCGAGAGGCCTCCTCCTTTATTATTACCTGGAGCCCAATCTTAACAACTTCGGAGACACTCTCTCATTAAAAATTGTAGAGCGGATGGTTGGAGAGCAGGTCGACGTCTACCGCAAGCTCGTCCACAAAAAAACAAAAAAACTCCTCGCCATCGGATCGATCTTTTACTTTGCCGTGGATGGCGATGTGATTTGGGGATCGGGCATCAACGGCAAAACGGTAAAAAAGACAGACTACAGTTTCAAAGAACTCGATGTGAGAGCGGTGAGAGGGCCTCTCACTCGCCAATTCTTAAAAGAGAATTTCGATATCGACGCCCCTGAAATTTACGGCGATCCGGCCCTCTTGTTCCCTCGCCTTTTTCCCGAATTTAAACGAAAGGAAAACCCCTCTTACGACTACATCATCATCCCCCACTACCGGGAATTAGCGATGTTTCCCAAAGAACTCTATCCCCAAGCGGTCTATCCGACAGATCCTTGGGAGGAAGTGATCGACAAGATTCTGGACAGCAAATTTGTGATCTCCAGCTCGCTGCACGGACTCATCATCGCAGACGCTTATGGGATCCCCTCTAGGATGCTTCGAGTCACTGAAAAGGAATTCCTTTTCAAATACCAAGATTATTACCTCGGCACAAATCGCCCCTATTTCCGGTTTGCGACGAGTGTCGAAGAAGCGCTTTTGATGGGAGGCGAGATGCCCTTTGAGTGCGACTTGGAAAAACTCTACAACGCGTTCCCCTTCGAGTTTTGGGATACGCCCCTCACCTCTGAAGCTTGCGAAATGGAAGAGAGAATCTAAATTCATGAAGATCGCGTTTTTATTTCTCATTTGCTCGCCTCTTTTATCAGCCGAAGAGTTTTACGATTACGAGCCTTGGGAAGAGGAGGTCGAGTCGCCTCAGATGTGCATGCCGATCGATCACCCAAGACCTTCTCTCGTCGATCTGGAAGAAAGCGCCCAAGATTTTATTCTCGAAACCAAAAGAATCGACATACCGGGCTACATCAATGCCTTTAACCCCTCCATCATTCGCTGGAACGGCTCTCTTCTGATGAGCTTTCGCACTTATCACCCTGTGAGTCGAGCGACCAATCTGATCGGCCTTGTATGGCTGACAGATGACTTTGAACTCGCAGGACAGCCGCAGATTCTGGAAACGAGACAAGACGATCCGTTTTGTCTTTCAAAAAAACAAGACCCGCGGCTTATCTCCGTGGGAGATCGCCTCTTCATGGTCTACAACAACCAGATCAGCTACATCACCGCGCGGGAAATCAGGCGAATGGTTGTCGCCGAATTGCACTATGACGGTAAGCGCTTCTACACCGATGGCTCCGTCTGTCTCGACAAATTCGATGGAGCCAATGAATTCCGCTCTCAGAAAAACTGGATTCCCTTTGAATACGATGGAGCGCTTCACCTCGCCTACAGCATCTCCCCTCATCTCGTCTACAGGCCCCTCATGACAGGCGAATGTGAGATGGGCTCTATGTCGGACAAAACAGTTCCCTGGGATTGGGGAATCCTGCGAGGAGGAACTCCCGCCCTAAAAGAGGGAGATGAATATCTGGCCTTTTTTCACAGCTCCATCAATCTCCCCTCCGTCCACTCCGACGGCAAAATCATCCTTCATTACTTTATGGGAGCCTACACATTTTCTTCCGAACCCCCTTTTGAGATCACCCGCATCAGCCCTCACCCCATCGTGGGGAAAAATTTCTATCACGGGGTCACACACAGAACCTGGAAGCCTCTAAGGGTTGTATTTCCGGGCGGTTTTGTCTCAGATGAAAAGCACATCTGGGTCGTCTACGGAAGACAAGATCACGAAGTGTGGGCCGTAAAGCTCGATAAACAAAAGCTTCTCCAAAGTTTAATCCCTGTTGAGTGATTGTATGAGCCTATTTTTCTTCCTCGCGCCTATTTTCTCTCTCTTTGGAAACCTCCTCGACTTGGAAGACAATATCCAAAGCTTTGTCCTCGAGACAAGGCGTCTCGAAATCCCTGAATATCCCGATGCATTCAACCCCTCCATCATTCGCTGGAAGGGGCACATTTTGATGAGCTTTCGAGTCATTCCCGATCCCCAAAAAACGTATGACTCTCAGATCGGCCTCATCTGGCTCACCGACGATTTTTGCCAAATTAGCGAACCCCAAATCCTCAACTTAAGAGAATCTCTTCCCAATATCCCCTCTCGCGCGGAAGACGCCCGCCTCATCTCCGTTGGGGATCGCCTCTATATGGTCTATGACGATAATCAAGAGGAAAAGCTCTCGAGAGGAGGGTTTCGCGTCTATCTCGCAGAACTCCTCCACGACGGAGAAAAGTTTTATCCTGCAAACATCGAATGCCTCTCCCGCTTTGAAGGGGAGAGCAGAGCCGTAAGAGAAAAGAGCTGGACGCCCTTCAATTACATGGACGAGCTCTATCTCGCCTACACCTTAAGCCCCCACAAGATTTTCAAACCCCTTTTTAAAGATGGGGAGTGCATCACCGTTTGCTCGACAGAAACTCCCATTGAATGGCCCTGGGGAGAACTCCGGGGCGGCACGCCCGCTCTCGAAATCGATGGAGAGTATCTCGCCTTCTTCCACTCCTCAACCAATATGGAGACAATCCACTCACAGGGAAAAAACATCGCCCACTACTTCATCGGCGCCCACACATTTTCTTCTGATCCTCCCTTCCAAATCCTCCGCGCAAGCCCCGAGCCAATCATCGGGCGAGGATTTTATCACGGCTATACCTACAAGCCCTATTGGAAGCCAATCCGCGCTGTTTTTCCCTGCGGACTCATCGCAGACGACGACCATTTTTGGATCGCTTAC
The DNA here is from genome assembly GCA_001794935.1 of Chlamydiae bacterium RIFCSPHIGHO2_12_FULL_49_9. Lineage (GTDB taxonomy): Bacteria > Chlamydiota > Chlamydiia > Chlamydiales > SM23-39 > O2-12-FULL-49-9. Next base: position 23,102 of record MGLY01000037.1, read on the forward strand.
GGACGCCAAGACCATGAGATCTGGATCGCAAAAATCGATAAGAAAGGGCTCCTGGACAGTTTAAAGACTCTTCAACATTGACATCTTCAGGCCCCTTCACTATAACCTCTTTCCTTTTTTTAGGAGGCACTCTATGAATATCTTTTTTCTTTTTAAACTTCCGCTCCTCCTCGCTTCGACGCCGATTGCCGAAGATCCTCTCGATATCCGGATCCCGGTTGTCGATCTGCAAGACTACACAGATCCGGCCAAACACGATGCGTTCATCGACACTCTTTTCGATGCGATGAAGACAGTCGGTTTTTTTGCCGTGAGAAATACAGGCGTCGATCAGACAGTCATCGAAGAGGCCTACGCTGAGGCGAAAACTTTTTTCAAACAAGACGCCGCCTTTAAAAAAGAGAGTTTTGTCAAAGAGCTCAACGGGCAAAGAGGATATGTCCCGAGTGAAAGAGCCAAAGGGCAAAAAGCAAAAGATATCAAAGAGTTTTACCACATCGGAAGAGAACTCCCTGATCCAGAGCGGGAGAGGCTCGGCATTCTGCCGAATGTCTGGCCCAGCCAGCCCCGCTTCAAAAGCTCGATGACGACCCTTTACCGGGAGCTCGAGCGCCATTCGGCGACTCTTCAAGAGGCCATCGTCGAGGCGATCAACAAAAAAGCGTCTACTCCTATCCCCTCCCACTTCCTCACCCGGATGACAAAAAACGGAGAGTCGCTCCTCAGGAGCATCTATTATCCGGCTCTTGCCAAAGAAGAGGTGGAAAATCTCAAAGAGCCTCTTTTTTGGGCAGCCGCTCACACCGACATCGACCTCCTTGCGATTCTCCCTTACGCAACTGAAAAAGGACTGCAGGTGGAAATCGATGGACAGTGGCTCAATGTCGTCGTCCCTGAAGATGCGTTCATCGTCAACGTCGGCGATATGTTGGAAAACATCACAAACGGCCTCTTTGTGAGCGCAAGACACCGCGTGCTCGCTCAAGAGCCCGAAAAGGAGCGCTTTTCGATGGTTCTCTTCATCCATCCGCTCGACGACGCGCGCCTCGATCCACTCGACGCCTGCATCGAGCAGACAGGGGGCGTGCAATGCTACGCTCCGGGAACGAGAAAAGAATTTCTTTGGGAAAGGCTTTTGGAGCTAAATCTTGCGCCCCATCTTTTGGAGCCCTATTCCAAAACGGGCCACGTCGAAAGACAAGCTGAGTTCGGGCGTCAAAGTCCGCAAGTGGTTGAGATGCTGATAGACAATCACCTGGCAAGTCCAGAGCTCTTTGAAATCCTCGCCTCCTGCGATTGCGACGAGGAGAAAGAGCCCTCTTAATACCTGTTGTGCTCGGTGGGTGTTTTCTTATATAATGCGGGGAGAATCAGCGGCTCCGGATCGTGAAAGATATTTTTAAAGAAATTGACGCATTGCAAAAAGAGATCAATTCGTACCGACCTCTTAATGCCCATTTGTTAAAACAGATAAGAGAATACTACAGAATTGGATTGACCTATACAAGCAATGCTCTTGAGGGAAACACTCTTACCGAATCAGAGACAAAGATCGTTCTTGAAGAAGGGATTACGATCGGCGGGAAGCCTCTCAAAGACCACCTTGAAGCGCTTGGGGCCGCAGAAGCTTATGATTACCTTTATACACTTGCCCAAGAGAAGACGATCAGGGAAGACAATATTGAACGGCTGCACAGGCTGATTTTTTTTCGAATCGATGAGCTCGACGCAGGGCGCTATCGCAAGCACAAGGCTTTAATTACCGGTTCCAAGTATCCATTGCCAAAACCTGGCGATCTTCCATCCCTTATGAAAAATTTGATTCCCAACATGGATGAACTCAGGAAGAAAAAACACCCTGTAGAAGCCGCTGCGCTATTTCATAAAGAATTTGTTTTTATACACCCTTTTACCGATGGAAATGGCCGAATTGCAAGGCTTTTAATGAATCTCATTTTTCTGCAGGAAGATTTCAATATCGCGATCATACCTCCGGTTGTGCGAAGAGAATACATTGATTCTTTGGAAAAAGCGCACATCGACGATCGAGATTTTATCTATTTCATTGCGCGAATGGTTAGAGAAACTCAAAAAGACTACCTAAGATTATTTCTCAAATGAAGCATTTAGAAAAAATAGCAAGGATCCGCTTCGCGGGCAGGATAAGAGAAAAATATTTTCTTCATCTTGTCGGCGTTTCGCCGATCCTGTCCGCTTGTTTCAAGCA
>MGLY01000038.1:0-6391 GCA_001794935.1 Chlamydiae bacterium RIFCSPHIGHO2_12_FULL_49_9
CGACAGGGTTCAGGCCCCACAGGACCGACGGGACCGATTGGCCTGACAGGACCGACTGGACCTACCGGACGCACAGGGCCGACAGGGGCTACCGGGCGAACGGGGCCTACAGGGCCGACGGGACCTACTGGACCCACTGGTTCTACCGGACCCACGGGAGTTATAGGGAATTTTACTCCGGATTTTATCTATGTATACAGGACAGCCAATGCCACCGTTGCAGTTAACGAAGTGGTCGCATTTACCGATGTTGGAGTCAAGTATCCGAGAGGGAGAATGACACTCCACCCATCAGGACAAGTTCAAGTTGGAACTACGGGATACTACCAAATTACCTTTGGGATCAAGTTAACCTCTATTACCGATCAAAACACCTGGGATCTTGTCATCAATAACCAATCTACAAACGTAAATTCTCGCTTAACTCCGCGGATTACTGAACAAACAAAAAGCCTTACCGTAATCGTCCAAATCTCACAAGAAAATAGCCTTGTGGGACTCCGCAATACCGGCGCCGCTTCAAGTACTGTCTCATCAAGCGCGGCCGGTCTTCCCTGTTATATGACGGTTGTCAAGCTCTCCTATTAAGAGATTGTTGCATGACTGTCCGCCATCATGTAAAATATTTGCCTGACAAACGAGCCCCTATGACACGCTTCTTTTTTTTCATCGGGTGCGTCTTTTTTTCTTTTGCAATCGAAGCAAAAGCTCCTTATCTCCTTGCCTCGAGGAATCGCGACTGCGGGCCATCGATTCCACCAGGTCCCCCGGGCCCTCCCGGCGCTGACGGACCTGCGGGGCCTACAGGAGATCTGGGTCCAACCGGACCCGGCGGAAGCGGCACTTCAAGCGGAACCGGCCCAACCGGACCCACCGGCCCAACGGGATCTCTCGGCCCAACCGGACCTGTAGGATCTGCGCAAGGCTCTACGGGACCTACGGGAGTTACTGGACCTACCGGGACTCAGGGGGTCGGCAGCACTGGACCCACCGGCGCTACTGGCCCCACGGGATCTTCCGGAGCTACTGGTTCGCCCGGGGTTGGGCACACAGGCTCCACGGGTTCTACCGGCCCGACCGGCCCAACAGGTCCTACCGGAATCGGATACACAGGGCCTACAGGACCCACCGGATCTACCGGACCCACAGGTCCCAGAGGAGAATCGGTTACTGGGAACACTGGGAGCGCTGGACCGACCGGCCCCACCGGGGATTATGGGGTAGGGTCAACCGGATCCACCGGCCCCACAGGATCGACTGGACCGACAGGGCCTGCCGGCTCTGGCCCCCAGGGAGTTACGGGTTCTACAGGGCCCACCGGACCTACGGGTATTGCAGGAACAGCTCTTGAGGGAGTAACGGGCGCGACTGGAAGCAGCGGCCCGACAGGTCCCTACGGAATCGGGACTACCGGCTTTACGGGCCCATTGGGACCCACCGGTTTTACAGGAACTTTGGGACCGACCGGCCCAACGGGACCGACAGGGCCTACGGGTCCCACGGGTCCCACAGGGCCCACCGGTTCTACAGGTCCTACGGGATCAACCGGTTCTACAGGTCCCACAGGATTCACTGGACCTACGGGCCCCCCCGGCTCGCAAGGGGCAGATGGGGCACAAGGGGCGACGGGACCGACCGGGACAATGGGCGCAATGGGGGCGACAGGAGCGATCGGCGCCACAGGCCCAACGGGTCCTCAAGGCCCCACCGGCCCTACAGGGCCTACGGGGATTACCGGACCTACAGGACTTTCCGGAGACACTGGCCCTACAGGATCTACAGGGGGGCTTGGACCTGACGGACCCATGGGACCTACAGGACCTACAGGACCTACCGGGGGGCTTGGGTCCAACGGACCTACCGGACCTACAGGGATTACTGGACCCACAGGACCCACAGGACCTACCGGATCTACAGGATCTACGGGGTGGACCGGATCTTACGGACCTACGGGACCGTTGGGAACGACCGGTCCAACGGGAGCGACTGGTCCCTCGGGGACCACCGGCCCTACCGGACCCACCGGGCCTACAGGGTATTTAGGTCCAGATGGACCCACCGGTTCTACGGGTCCAACAGGACAAACGGGACCTACAGGCCCAATTGGCGAGGCAGGGAGCACTGGGATCAGAGGTCGGACCGGGCCGACCGGGCCTACAGGGCCTACAGGAGCCACCGGTCGAACTGGACCGACTGGTAGAACCGGTCCCACAGGACGCACCGGCCCTACAGGACCCACCGGCAAGACCGGACCCACAGGGCCTCCGAGCAGGACATCGTCTCTTTTTGCTTATGCTTTCACGGTTTTGCAACAAACGATCGTTGCGGGAGAGTCAATTACATTTACTAACTTTGTGAACCGCTCGCCGAATTCGAATATCAGTTTTTCGGGCGGGAATATCGTAGTCAATGAATTGGGCTATTACCAGGTCACATTCGGCGTTGCGCAAACCGGAGGTGGAGGCGTTGGCTTTGGATTGGAGATCAATGGAGTGCGCATTTTTTCGATGAATGGTCGAGCGATCGCCACCGACGATGAAATAATGAGCACCTCGACAGTTGCTGTCGTTGAATCCATTCCGGCCATCTTTACAGTGGTTAATTCAAACGTCGCTACTACCTACACAATTGGAACAATCAAAGGCGGCGCATCTGCATACATTTCGCTCGTTAAAATTTCACCATGAAGGGAGCACCGACTATGGTATACCTTTTTTTATTTCTCCTCATTTTGACAAATCTCTTTGCAGCGACCCCTTCGAAGCGAAAGCCTCGCTATGAACTCTCGATCTGCTCTACGATTAAAGATGAGACAAAGCATCTCAAAGAATGGATCGAATATCATCAGCTCGTTGGCGTCAATCACTTTTATCTCTACAACTTTGGAAGCGAAGAAAAGCAAAAAGAAGCCTTAAAGAGTTATATCAAATCTGGCCTGGTTACATTAGTTCGATGGTTTGAATGCGTGCCGGAAAGAGGGGAAGAACATCCGAGTCACTGGTGCTTGAGCAGCCAGATACCTGCGTTTGAAAATGCCATCCATGTGAGGGCTCTCGCCACCACAAAATGGTTGGCTTGCCTTGACACCAATGAATATTTGGTTCCATTAAAAACAGATCAACTCCAAACCATTTTAGAAAAACATGAGGATTGCGCAGGAGTTATCCTCCCCACTGATTGCTTTGATCTGTCTGTAAAACCACAGGATCCAACGATCAATTTAATCATCCAGCACCGGGATCTCATCGCCGCTCCCGATAAACACCTGTTTCGATCGACTTCAAAAATGATTTTCAAGCCTACATTATGCAATGGGTTTTCGTACCCCCCTTACAAAGCGCTATTCAAAGATGGCGCTCAAGTAGTCGAAATCGACCGCGCAGAGTTGAGAGTGAATCGGTATGTTCTTGAAGATCAACCCTATTTAGAAAACTTAAAACGGAGAGCCCATGTAGATAATAGACAAATGAGCGCTTCTGAACTTGAACATCTATTGCAGCAAGGGTATGAAATTGAGGATCAGGAAAAAGCCACCGACCGGTTTCTTCCAAAATTGCGCAAACAATTAGGGCAAACTCCATGAGATTAAACCTTTTTCTGTTGATTCCTCTCATTCTAATGGCCGGCATTGAGGATCATTACCAAAAACTTGAAACGAGAAGAGAATATACAGGCCCTAAAAACATCGACTACATTTACCTCATCAATCTCAAACAAAGACCCGAAAGGTGGATCAATTCTCTGAAACAGCTCGTTCCCTACAATATTATTCCCCAGAGATTTCCAGGAATTTACGGCTGGTCGCTCGGGCCCGATGTTCTCAATGACATCTCGCTAAAATTTACGGTCGGCATGTGGGCGGGAAGAGAGTCTGTCATGGTTTTTCCTCCGGAAAAAAAGGGAGAGCCCGAATGGATCAACTTGAGTTACGCGTGGGATGGCAAGTCCTGCTTCTCGGGTTGGACGGTGAAAGGGACGATCGGCTGTTCTTTAAGCCATCTTTCAGTTTTACATGATGCCTATGAGGCCGGCTATCAAACCATTTGGGTGCTAGAAGATGATTTTCGCATTCTGGATGATCCCCACAAACTCTCCTCTATCATTGAGGAGCTCGATCGAGTGGTCGGCGTTGAGGGGTGGGATGTTCTCTACACCGACTTTGATTTTCTCGTCGTGGATGTCGATCGAGATATTCTCGACCAGGTTCCAGCTCTGTGGAGACCCGATATGCCTTATCGAGATATTTCTCATCTGGGTCTCCACATTCCCGTCAGCTATAACCTTTCTAAAATTGGAGGCCGTAGCCGCGCTCACTCGATTATTTATCGGCGCTCTGGAATTGAGAAAATCCTCGAATTCTATCGAGAAAATCACAACTTCCTTCCTTACGATCAGGAACTCCCGTTGATTCCCGATCTGAATTTTTTTGTCGTCAATCGCGACATCATCAGTTTCCATGAGGAGAACTCCGATACGAGATACAAACATTTCAGCACCTCTCCAAATTAAATTCCCTTTTATCCTCCTGTTTTTGTAGAATCGCCCGCTCTTATGGATCAAGCTCCTCCTCCTCCTGAAAGCGCCTATGAATCGGCGATCTCCTATCCGTTACAGGTGAGACTCCGCGCTTTCGATTGCATGGAGCCGCTTCAAGGATGGTGCACAAGAGAAAAAGCCGCGTACCTCATCGATTTGATTCTCATTGAAAAGCCGAAAAAAATCGTTGAAATCGGGGTCTTTCAGGGCAAATCGCTCATTCCTATGGCCTGCGCTCTGGAAGCAAATGGGAGCGGCCTGATTTTTGGCATCGATCCCTGGAATGCGCAAGACGCAGCAGCAGGGTTAAAACATCCTGTGAACCGCTCCTTTTGGATTCATACAGATTTTGAAAAGCTCTTTGTAGGACTCCTCGAGAGGATTGAAGAATTTGAACTCCAAAAAAGAATCGTCCTCGTCCGAAAAAGCTCAGCGGAAGCAGAGCCCATTCAGGACATCGATCTTTTGCACATAGATGGGAACCACTCTGAAGCGGCCTCTTATCTGGATGTGACAAAATGGACTCCCTTGGTAAGACGCGGCGGAGCGATTCTCTTCAATGACCTCAACTGGCGCGAGAACGGAGTTTGCCCTGTAACAAAGGCGATCCAATGGTTAGATGAACATTGCGATCGAGAGCGCACTATTCAAAATGAACTCGGATCTTGGGCTATCTGGAGGAAACGATGAATCTTTGGATCGTCGCAATTTTCATGGCTGCCCAACTTTTTGGAAGGGATCCGAGCGCTCTCTCCTCCTACGAAGAGGAAAACGGCTCCGATCTTCTCTTCTCTGCGGCAAAGACAAAACAAGCTCTCGGAAAATATGAAGAGGCGATCAACTGCTATAAAAAAAACCTCTTGAAAGAAACCAATGAGGAAAGAAGATGGACTTCGCTCTACATGATTGGCGAATGCTTTCATCATCTGGGAGACTGGGATCAAGCTCTTTTTTGGTACCTGGAGGCTTTTCAAACTAATCCAAATCGAGGAGATCCTCTAAAAAAAATCTCCGCGCACTACCGCCTCGAAGGGTGGAATGACGTCGCTTATCTCTTTGCCAAATTTGGCTCCAAACTCCCCATTGATTCCGGGAGCTTTTTAAACCATTACGATTTTGATGAAGAGATTTCTATCGCCGCTTATTACACCCAATTTAAAGAGGACGGATTTCAGGTTGCCAGCGATCTCGTTTTGAAAAGGGATATTCCCTACTTTCTCAAAGAACAAACTTATCGCAATTTACTTTTCTATGTTCAGCCCCTCTCAAAAATCGACTTCTTCCCTATTGAAATCGATTTGCCCTTCATAGCAGATGAGATTCGCTGGAAGCCGATGAACCCTTCGATCCGAAAAATGGAAAATGGATACGAGGTGATTTGCCGCTCTGTGAACTACACCCAACAAGGAGCCAGGGACTTTCATAGCTTTGATGAGCAGGGCATTTTTCGATCGAGAAACTACCTACTGCGCTACTCTCGAGATTTTGAGCTCCTTTCCCAGCATGAGATCATCGAAGATGTGCCGCGTGAAAAAATGGGCTACCCAATGGTGCAGGGGTTGGAAGATTGCCGCCTGTTTGAATTTGAAGAAAACACCTGGTTTTCTTGCACTACAACCGATACAAATCCAACGGGGAGTTTTCAGATTTCTCTTTGCCGCTTGGGAGAAGAACTCGGAGACTGCCGATTTGTCGAGGAGCTCCTTCCGCTCAAAGGACCAGACCCCCATCGATGCGAAAAAAATTGGCTTCCCTTTGTCCAGGAGAAAAAACTTCGCTTCATCTACTCATACAGCCCCTTCATCATCTATGAACCCAACATCGAAACCGGCGAATGTAAAACGGTTTTACATTA
>MGLY01000038.1:6415-11235 GCA_001794935.1 Chlamydiae bacterium RIFCSPHIGHO2_12_FULL_49_9
TCCACCGCTTCCTTTTTCTGAATCGAGACTTCAAAATAATGGAAATTTCCAAACCGTTTATTTTTCGCCATTTCGGCGTTGAGTTTTGCTGTAGCATGTGCTGGGATCACTCAGAGACAAGACTCATCCTTGCAGTTGGAATTGAAGATTGCGAAGCATACCTTTGTACAGTTGAAAAAGAAACAATCGCTTCTTTGTTAAGCCCCCCATGATTCGAAAAGTAGAGCTTATTATCCTCATGCTTCTCCTCCTGATCTTCCCCCTACAAGCAGAAGATATTCCAATCATTCTGAACTCAAAGCAAATCATCCTGCCCAATTGTCCCGGGGCTTTTAATCCATCGCTAACGAAACTGGAGGAGGGGGGTTTTTTGCTTGTCTTTCGCTACTGTCCCGATCGCATCAACGAGGGGTGGGTCTCCTATATTGGGGTTGTGCGGCTCAATGAAGTTTTTGAACCTGTTTCGGAGCCGCAACTCCTCTCAGTCCGAAGGAAAAACAGCAAAACGCCTTCGCAATCTGAAGATGCGAGAATTTTTTCCTATTTCGGAAGACACTTTGTATTCTTCAATGACAATTTGGAAATCAAAGACCCCTCTTTTGGCCAAAGGCGAGATATTTATCTTGCCGAGCTGCTCGATGACCATGGCCATTTTTCCCTTTCCAGTCCGATGAAATTGATTCATGACACTAAATACAATGAAAAATGGTGGCAAAAAAATTGGATGCCGTTTGAATGGAATCAAAGGCTTCTTCTGGTCTACTCAATTGATCCCCATGAGATCATCGATCCCAACTTCATCGAAGGCATTTGCCATCCATTTTATACGACCTCTCCAGCAATTCCCTGGTATTGGGGAGATCTCCGAGGGGGCACCCCTGCCATTTTAGTCGACAACCAATACCTTTCCTTTTTTCATTCGAGTCTAAAAATAGCGTCCGATGCATCCTTTGGAATGGAAATGTGGCACTATTTTATGGGGGCTTATGCATTTTCTCCAGAGCCGCCCTTCCAAATCACCCACATCTCTCCGGAGCCCATCATCGGGAAAGGATTCTATACCCACTCCAACTCTGAAAAGCGGGTGATCTTCCCCTCTGGCTGCATCTACCGAGATCCTTATATCTATGTGTCTTATGGAAAAGACGATAAAGAGATGTGGATCGCAACCATCGATAAAGACGCTCTGATGAAATCATTAAGAAAAATACATTAGGCTCAGATGTTGGGACTTTTTCTCATCGCTTCCCTTTTTTTATTCGATGAAGAAACAAGCATTTACTTACAGACTCATCCTATTGCGCGAGACGCCAGCAAGGAGTTTAGAGATCCCTATTTCCAGTCTCTTTTTTATATCGACGATCTTGGAGAAGAAGGGGATACTGTCAAAAGCACCATCAAATCGGGCTTCTCTTACGAGGGCAATCTCGGCGTCATCATTGACGAATTGGCCAGACCGGGATCCATCGCAGTAGATCTTGGAGCTCACATCGGCGTTCATACGCTCACTCTTTCTAAAAAAATTGGACCGCTTGGGAAAGTCTATTCTTTTGAGCCAAACCGAAAACTCTATTCGGAACTCGTCCAAAACATCAAAATCAACGCCTGTCAAAATGTAATCCCCATTTGCAAAGCGGTTGGAGAAAAAGAAAAACAGGCTTTTTATAAGTGGGGTTGGATTGATGATGAGCGCCCCTATGGGGCAGGTTATCTCGTCCCTGTTGTTCCCCTCGACACCTATTCGCTCAAAAATGTCTCCCTCATCAAAATGGATGTGGAAAATTACGAATATCTGATCCTTCAAGGGGCCGCTCAAACAATCAGGGAAAGCAAGCCGGTGATTATCTTTGAGTGCTATCTCGAATGCAGCTTTGAAACGGTATCAAGCGAACAGCAAAGAGAGAATTTTGAAAAAGTGATCTCCCTCATCGAGTCTTACGGCTATGAAATCTACATCATCCATTGCTGTAACTTCATTGCTTTCCCTCTAAACTCCTATCCCCTCTCTATCTATAAATCAAAATTTCAAAAGCTCGACCGGAAAACCTATAACCCCCACACTCCCTCCGCAGATTCCATTGACTATCGCAAATGGTTTTGAAAAAACCAGAAATTTCCTATCCTTCCTATTTCAACTCCCAACTTCTCCAGCACTTCCCTTACATATTCATTTCCAATCATATTTCCGCAAATAAGAGTTCCATGAGGCAGCTTAGAGCAAAGCTGCAAAAGATCTTGCTTCAGGCTGTGTCTCCAATTCTTCAGCGTAGAATCGCGCATAAATGAGTTGCGATAGTAAGAAAAGTCGCAAAAGACGGCCACCCCTTCTTGAGCCAGATTTTCCAAAACAGTGTCAAACACCTTAAAAGAAATAAGGCTGATCTTCTTTTGGTTTTTAAGAAGATTCTTATCCAAAAGATGCGTGCCAAATGAACGAAACGCCTTCTGATCCAGCCATGGATCGCAAAGGTGGATTTTTTTCAGCTCGGTTCTACCCGCAAGCTCAAGAGCGCGCACCCCGCTCAAGAATCCTCTCCAGATGACGGAAACGCTTCCCTCCAGAATGGACGCCAAGTCGTCTAAATCTTTCGGAGAAAACCGCATCGCTTCAAGTCTAGAAAAAGCGAGATCGCCCCTCCTCACTTTTTTTTGCGTCTCTTTGATGAGCTCTCTCCAAGGATTAAAAAAAGCGCACTCCCTTCCTTTTCCCCTTAACTCTTGAAGCTTTCCTTTTAACATTTCCTCATTGATCTCTGTCCATTCATGCACAAAGACAACGGGGAGGTTTTCAAAAAGCGGGTCTAAAAAAGTGTGTTCTACAATCGGGATACACCCAACTGCCAGCGCCTCCCAAGACCGAACGCAATCGGTCTCCAGACCATAAGGGGAAATCACAAAATAAGACTGAGCGAGCTCATCGAGATACTCCTGTCTCGAAATCTGGCCGTAGTACTTTCCCGTGTGGTTTCTGCTGAAGCAATAGGGGGCATGTTCGAAAAGTTGAACGATCTTATCCCGATCTCCATAGACCCTCGGCAAATGGTTCATGTAAAGAAAATACCGCTTCTCTACAGAAGGAGCCTCAAGCAGCTCCTTTAAATGGGCAAGCGGAGGATCGGGAAACAAACGATCATTTTGCCCCATCGGAATCTGAAAAAGCTTTGGATGGTAGCTAAAGACGAGATTGCGGCAAAACCAGGCAGCAAGCTTCGGATCGTATAAAAGCCTTTTAAGATCCGGATGGGGAAGCCAATCCCCGACATCGCAGGTAAGGAGAATGTACGGGTGTTGGATTGCCTCATGAACTTCTTTTTCAAACCACTCCAAATACCAAATATTGAGACAGATAATGTCTCCCTGTTTCACGAGTCCCGGATCAAACCATTCGGTCGTCTGATCTATGATGTGATCGCAAACGGAGCGGTAGGTAATTTCTGTAATCAGCGGATCGTGATCAAAAGAATATTCGGTTTTCCCGTATCCGGAATAAAATTCCTGCGGGACCTTCAACGGCTCTGCCACAAGATTAAGTAAGGGAAGAAGAAATAACCACACCACGTTGTGCATCTCTCTCTTGAAACCAAAACATAGTAGTATTTTCTTCCGTTTTTTTCTTTGATAAAATATGATCCGCCCCTTTTTCGAATCTCTTTAAGGAGAACGAGTGAAGATTTTGTCCGTCCTGTTTTTTCTAAGCGCTTTTTGTCTCCATGCCAAAGTGGAAGACCATTTCAAAAAAGCCGAAGGCAAATCTGATATTCACAGGATGCGGAACATCGACTTCATCTACGTTCTCAACTTGGAACAAAGACCTGAGAAATTTGAAAGGTGCGCCCAGCAACTGGCTCTTTGGGGAATCCATCCCTATCGCTTTTCTGCCGTGAACGGGTGGGAACTTTCCCTCGAGACAGTAACGGATGTCGGCGTCACATTTGAACCTTGGATGTCGACGGGGAGCTGGGGAACCTATTATGAATGGGACACCTGGAAAGAAGCCCGTCACGAATATGTATACAAAATGGGGCGCACTTATTTTTGCCACTGCATGTCTCTCGGAGCCGTCGGCATTGCTCTCAGCCATTTATCGATTCTTCAAGACGCCTATGATTCAGGCTATGAAACGATCTGGGTCATGGAAGATGATATCGACGTCCTTCGCAATCCCCATACTCTCTCTGATCTCATCGACAAACTCAGCCAGGAAGTGGGCGAAGACGGCTGGGATATTCTTTTCACAGACCAAGATACGAAAAACACCCTCGGCTACTACGTGCCCTGCACCGGATTTGCCTGGAGGCCTAACTATTATCCTTCCGATCCAAACCAGTTTGCCCAAAGATATGCGATCAGCGCCGACTTCAGACGCGTTGGCGCGCGTTTCGGCGCCTATTCGATGATCGTCCGGAGGTCCGGAATGAAAAAGATTCTCGACTTTTTAAAAACCTATAAAATTTTCCTCCCTTACGACATCGAATATCCTTATCCACCCGATATCCGCCTCTTCACAGTGCTCACCGACATCGTTTCAACATGGCCTGGCGCACCGTCGGATAACGGATCTCCCGCCTATAAAAATAAAGAGACATGACTTATGGAATATCACGAGCAGAGCCCCCCCGCCTATCATCTTGAATCGATTATCGATAAGAGAACCTCCACCGCACCATTGAAGAACGCGGCATTTTGGTACATGGATCAAATCTACGGGTGGTGCTCCCACTCAAAAGCCTCTATTTTGATCGATATCATCCAAAAGATAGGCGCGACTAAAATCGTTGAGATCGGCGTGTGGGGAGGCAAGTCGCTCGTTCCAATGGCCT
>MGLY01000039.1:0-882 GCA_001794935.1 Chlamydiae bacterium RIFCSPHIGHO2_12_FULL_49_9
AATTCACACAACCTGAGTGGGCGCAGTATAACCTCCTCGTTTTTTTAAATTGTTTTACACCTTAAAATAATAGACAAGGCGGGACTATGAGAGCCTTTCTTTTCTTTTTTGTTTGTCCTGCCATCTGCTTTTGCGCGACTCATAGAGATATCCCCCAACTCACCCTGAGTGCGTCAGCGCAGATCGCTAAACCTGCGGATGAGCTGCAAATGAAAATCGGGGTTGTGACGATGGGCAAAAGCGCAGAGGAAGCGCTTGAGGAAAATAGCCGCAAGATGGATGCAGTGATGAGGAGTTTGCAGTTTGCAGGACTTGCGAGCGATGACTATGAAACGAGCCATTTTTCGATCCAACCTCAGTATACCCCGTGTCCGCACAATCCTCCGCCAAATTGGCGGGCGAGCATTGTGGGCTATGAGGTGACAAATTCCATTCTCATCCATACAGCGCAGTTGGGTTTGGCCGGGAAATTGATCGATTTGGCGAATAAGGCAGGGGCCAATAGCATTGGAGACATTCGGTTTGGGTTGAAGAACTCGAGGGACTATTGGACTGAGGCTTTGATGGCTGCGGGAGCAAATGGCGTGAGGGATGCTCAGGCGATTGCGAGCGCAACGGGAGTGCGCTTGGTGAGAGTGTTATCGATTTCGCTCAATCATACCCATGTGAAGTCGCATCAGATCAATTATGCATCTATGGCAAGGGGGGCTGAAGTGACGACCCCGATAGAGCCGGGAGATGTGCAGATTGAAGCGAGCGTCAATCTGGTTTATGAAATTGAGTGAAGAGCCAGCTCTCAAAACTCCACGCCCACGAAAAAACGGGGATTTTGAGGTCAGTTGCGAGGGCGGGAGCTTCCCGCCCGAACCCCGCCGACGGCGG
>MGLY01000039.1:914-6896 GCA_001794935.1 Chlamydiae bacterium RIFCSPHIGHO2_12_FULL_49_9
TGAGCGCGATCTTGTCGTTGCCGATGAGCGTTGCGCCGACGGCCATCCCCCACGTGCGCTGTCCCAGAATCGATTTCGAAATGATATCTGCCATCTCGCCTGTGTCTGGAAGGCGGACGAGAACAACCATCGGGTGCGGCGCCATTTTTGAAAAGAGATACGTCGCATGGATGTAGGGGGCGATTACCTTATGCCGATAGCACATCCCGAGAGCTCCCTGAACTTCATAGTATTTGAGCCGGTAGCTCGAAAGGATGTTATAGGCGAGACCGTCTGAGACAAAGTAGAGCGGTTTTTGATCGGTCTCAAAGTATTTGAGGTCGGTTCCGATTGCAAAGGGGCCGCTTTGGAAAAAGGCGAGCTTCATTCCGATTCCCCAAGAGACTTCATTTTTCGTAAACACTTCTCGGTCGAGCTGCATCCGAGAATTGCCGACGATTCCGTAAAGATCGATCCAGTTTTTCAAATTGAGGGTGGCAATGGCCGCGTGGGTGGAGAGCTTGAGAAATGTCTTTGTCCGAATGAGCCCCTCGATTCTGTACTCATCTTTAAATCTTTGCTGATAGACATAATCATCGATGTAGCCAATGCGAAGCGAGCACCAGGAGGAAGTGGAAATAAGGCCTGCTGTTAAAAGTCCCGGCTGATTTGGATTGCCGATCAGGAATGCCGAAAGAGAAAAATAGGGAAAAAGCTGCAGAAAAGTTCGTAGCATTGCTATCCTAGCGCAGTGCTTCCGTATATCAGTTCTCTCCTCTTCGATCAACCATTTTTCCATCGAGAAGAGTTGCCTAAAAATCTGAAAGCGAATATGGACCTGAGAAAAGGTGGAGCTCCTATTTATGTCGTTAAATGAGACGATGGGTAAACTCGAAGCGCTTCTCGCATCCGTTGCCAAAGATCTCGGGAAAGTGGGCCGAGGCAACAAGGCGGCCGCGCAAAGAGTCCGGGTGGGGACGATCAAGCTGGAAAAAATCGCCAAGCAGTTCCGAAAAGAGTCGGTTGCCGCAGAGCGCGGGGGCAAACTCAAGAAGAAGAAAAAGAAAAAGCGTTAAATTTTAGCTTCTTTTAAAATGGCTGCCCTATGGATGACAGGGCAGAAGCGCCAATTAAACATTTTACAGCGAAAGGCTACGGCGTCGCTTTGATGGAGAGGGGAAATGCCCCTCCCGTTGAAGTGGAGATCGCTCATACCCTTCCCGGCGATCAGATCCTCTTCGAGCTCACCCGCAAAAAAAGAAGCCCGAAAAAAGGGCGTCTCCTCGAGATAGTGACTCCTTCTCAAGATCGAGTGGAGCCCCGCTGCGAGCACGCCAGGGTCTGCGGAGGTTGCTGCTGGCAGCAGATGGAATATGGGGCTCAACTGAGACAAAAAGAGGCGAGAGTCAAAAAATCTTTTCACTTTCCTGCCCAGCCCATCATTCCGTCGGATGCTCCTTTTGGGTATCGGAACAAAATGGAGTTTACCTTCTCTGAAAATAGGGGAGGGCAGCGCTTTTTAGGCCTCATGATCGCTCAGGCAGAGCCTTATGTATTCAACGTCAATACGTGCCATCTTTGCAGCAAATGGTTCTCCGATGTTCTCAACGCTGTCAGAACTTGGTGGGAAGGGTCGGGGTTAAAAGCTTATTATCCGCCGGCTGATACGGGCAGCCTCAGATACTTGACCCTGAGAGAGGCAAAGCGCACCGGCCAGAAAATGGCTGTCCTCAACGTCTCCGGCAATCCCGAATTTGCTTTAAATAGGGCGCAGCTCGATGGGTATGTTGCGGCCGTTCGGAGCGCTGTCGGAGAGGCGGAGCCGGTATCGATTTTTATCCGGATCCACCAGGCAAAAAAGGGGAAGCCGACCCAATTTTTTGAAATGCATCTTTTCGGGCCCGATCACATGGTTGAAGAGCTCCATTTAAGGGGAGGGAAACTCTCCTTTAAAATCAGCCCGATCTCTTTTTTCCAGCCGAATACCTTGCAGGCGGAAAAGCTCTACGATGCGGCGCTCGCTATGCTTGGCCAAGCGGATACGGTCTACGATCTTTATTGCGGAACGGGGACTTTGGGCATGGCTGCGGCCTCCTTTGCCAAAAAAGTTATTGGCATTGAGCTGAGTCCCGAAGCTGTAATCGACGCGAAAGAAAATGCGAAGAGAAATGGTATTTTGAATGTGGAGATCCATCAGGGCGATGTGGGCCACGTTTTGGCCAAACTGATGGCGGAGCCGAATTTTATAAGACCCGACGCCATCATCGTCGATCCGCCGAGAGCGGGCCTCGATCCCTTGGCGATCCATCACCTAAAGACTTTACTTCCCAAGCAGATCGTCTATATCTCCTGCAATCCGATGACGCAGGCGGAGAATGTGGAGGAGTTATTCAAAGCGGGCTACCGGTTAAAAAAACTCCAGCCGGTCGACCAGTTCCCTCACACCTATCACATCGAAAATATCGCGCTCCTTGAAAGATAAGCTCTTCTTAGGCAAATTAGAGGGAGTTAAATCTAATTCAAGGAAATTTTATGAGTCTATTTGTTCTCGCGCAAGATGCAGCTCCGAATCCAACGGGCGGCATCTCTCAAACGCTGATCATGATCGGTATCGCTCTCGTATTCTTCTACTTCATCTTGTGGAGACCCGAACAAAAGCGGCGCAAAGCGGCAGACGCAATGCGAAGCTCTCTGAAAAAAGGGGACAAAGTCACTGCGATGGGCATTGTCGGGAAAGTCGAAAGAATCCAGGATCACACAGTGGTTCTTAAAATGATCGACGGCGCTTTGATCGAAGTGTTGAAAGCGGCGATCACTGACGTTCAATCTTCTAAGGAAGACTAATTAGTTCTGTCAGCTTCTCCAGGATCCGGGTTTGGTTGGAAATCGTCTTTTCCAAATCGCCCGGCTCCACTTCCCTTTGCGCCAGGATCGATAGATCGTAAATTCCTCGAGCGATCTCTTGGGCTATTTCAGGCCGGTTTTCTTGGAGGCGGTGAATCGTCTGGATCAGTTTGCTGTTTGTATTGACAATGAAGGTCTTTTTGGTCGGGAAGGGAACTCCTGTTTTTCCTTGAGTGAGGATCATGTAGTCGCGAAGGCGCCTTTGATTTTCATCGATCACGACAAAGGCCGGAATCTCATCGGAGCTCAAGCTTTTTGCTTCCACTTCGACCTCTTTTTGGTTGAGAGATGAGCGGATAAAAGCGGCAATTCGGGAAGACTCGGTTTTCCCTTCGCTATCCAAAACATTTTTCTCTTTGGATGCGTCGAGAAGCGCCTCATCTAAAGAGCCATCAATCCGTTGGAATGTGGCGGACGTTTTGTTTTCAAGAAACTGGATTACGGCCGTATCGATCGGGGAAGGAGCTTTGATGATCTCGATCTTTTTCTCTTTGTATAAAGAGAGGATAGGTCCTGTCTCTTGCGAGGCGTAAAAAACTTTTTTTTCGGGATATCTTTCGAGATATTCGGGGATGGTCGTCCACTTGTCTTCGCTATTTTTCCAAATGAGGATCTCTTTCACTCGATCGTAGAATTTTTCATCTTGAAGAGCTCCCAATTTCACGATCATTTCGATTTCGGGCCAAGAGGCGATGTATTTCTCTTTGTCTGTCTTATAAAGCTGGGAGAGCTTGTCGGAGATCTTTTTCGAGATGTGCTGGCTGAGCTGTTTGACATTCTTGTCTACCTGGAGGTAGGAGCGGGAGACGTTGAGTGGAATATCGGGGCTGTCAATCGCGCCTCTTAAGACCATGAGGTAGTCGGGGAGAATGTCTTTGCAGCTTTCCGAGACGAAGACTCGGTTGCAAAAGAGTTGGATCGAAGACTCATTCGCGTCGAATCTGCGGTGGATTTTTGGGAAAAAGAGGATCCCTTTGAGATGGAACGGGTAATCGACATTGAGGTGGATGTAAAAGATCGGATCGGGATCGAGCGGAAAGAGTTTTTTGTAAAAGTTTAAGTAGTCCTCCTCTTTGCACATGGATGGGGCTTTATTCCAGAGGGGCTCTTCATTGCCGAGGGGCTTTCCATTGAGATCAATTGGAAAGGGCATGAAGGAGCAGTAGCGATTCAAAAGCTCTTTTAGACGGGCCTCTTCGAGATATTCGAGATCGTCGAGATAGAGGGTAATTTGGGTGCCGCGCGAAGCGAGCGTTCCCTTCCCGATCGAGTAGGAAGAGCTTCCGTCGCAGCTCCAAAAAACGGGTGCGGCGTTCGGCTTATAGGAGAGAGTGTTGATCTCCACTTTCGATGCGACCATATAGGCAGAGTAAAAGCCGAGTCCAAAGTGGCCGATAATCGGATCTTTTTCAGTCTCTTTTTGAAATTTGAGGGCAAATTCCTCTGCTCCGGAAAAGGCGATTTGGGCGATGTATTTTTCCACCTCTTCTTCTGTCATCCCGATGCCAGTGTCGGAGATGGTGAGCGTTTTGTCCTTCTTATCGATGGAGACGGAGATTTTTAGATCGGATTTTTCGGTCTCTCCCTGCTCAGAGAGAATGTTCACTTTGTTGAGGGCGTCCGTGGCGTTGGAGACGAGCTCGCGGATAAAGATATCTTTTTCCGAATAGAGCCATTTTTTGATGATCGGCAAAATATTTTCTGAATGAACAGACAAGTTGTTCTGGCGCATTTTTTCCTCACATAAATGATGGAATAGTAAACCTCCAAAACCCCTTCTTGTCAAGATCTTGAGCCCCCATTAAAATAAGTTTATGGATTTGGGGCTCAGCTCGATTGCGACCTTCGCGTTTGTTTTCATCGGAATGGGACTTGCCGCCATGATTCTCTATGCTAGAGAAAAGCTTGTCTCTAAAGCTCTTTGCAAAATCAAAATCAATGAAAATCTCGTCAAAGAAGTCGCCGGCGGCTGCACACTCCTGGACGCTCTTTTAAGAAATGGGATCCCCGTTCCCTCTCCTTGCGGAGGGAAGGCGACCTGCAAGCAGTGCAAGGTCAAAGTTGTTGAAGGGGGAGGCGATCCTTTAGAGCCCGATCGGGCCACTTTTAGCAGAAAGGATCTCGGAGCCGGCTGGCGCCTCTCTTGTCAGTTCAAGGTAAAAAAGGATCTAAAAGTCGCTATTCCCGAAGAGATGCTCTCGGTGCAGCAGTTTGAGGGGATCGTTTTAAGCAATCAGAATGTGGCGACGTTTATCAAAGAACTCATTGTTGAAATTCCCCAAGATCTCAAATACCGCTCCGGCGCCTACCTACAGGTCCATACGCCGCCCTACAAGATCAATACATCGGACTGGAAACAGACGATGGACCCAAAGTTTTATCCCGATTGGGAACAGTATCGGCTTTTCGATCGGATGATTGAATTTGCCTCCGGCTCACCCGAAATTAGGGCTTATTCTTTGGCATCGTACCCGGCTGAAGGGAAAACGCTCAAATTCAACGTCCGCATTGCCACCCCTCCTTTTAAAAACCACGAGTTGACACGCCACCCCTGGGGCATCTGCTCTTCGTATTTGTTTTCTCTGAAGCCGAAGGACAAAGTGCCGCTATCGGGTCCCTATGGCGAGTCGTTTATGAAAAACGATGCAAGAGAGCTCATCTTCTTGATCGGCGGGGCCGGGTCATCTTTTGGAAGAGCTCATATTTTGCACCTTTTTATGACGGAGAAAACAAAGAGGAAAGTGACTCTCTGGTATGGAGCGAGATCGCTAAAGGAAAATATCTACGAGGCTGAGTACAAAAAGCTCGCTGAAAGTTTTCCGAACTTCACCTATCATCTCGTTTTGTCCGAGCCCTTGGAAGAAGATCAATGGCCCAAAGAGGATCCTTTGAAGACAAATTATCTATTTAAAGCCTTTGAAGAGGGGCAGCTAAAAAAGATGGAGGCGCCGGAAGATCTCCTCTATTATGTGTGCGGACCGCCCCTTCATAACAGCTCTGTGATGAAACTGCTGGACGATTATGGAGTGCCCCGCGAGAATATTGTTTTGGACGACTTTGGAAATTAACTTATGAGCCTATCCCACTATTCTGATTTCT
>MGLY01000040.1 GCA_001794935.1 Chlamydiae bacterium RIFCSPHIGHO2_12_FULL_49_9
AAAGGCGCTCGCTGTAGGGGACCTTGCTCCCATTCGTGTTTCCGAATGGGAAGATGAATTTAAAGTCGCCGCGGAGTTTGAGCGTTCCTTTGGACCAGATAGGGAAATAGATCGAATTGAGATAGCTCACCTTGAAAAAGTCATACTCTCCGCCAACTCCCGCGACCTCCGTTTCGAAATAGGAGCGCCAGCCTCTATGAGGTTTAAGCGCGCTGTCAGTGGAGTCATAGCTGAGATTGGCGCTAAAAGCGGAGATCAGACCGTCCTGGTCGAGTTCTCTTTTGGCTTTGTTTACGGAGGCGACGGAAGGGGGATATTCGGGCGCCGGCGCGGTGAGATTCAAGTTGTCTTTCGAGTGGCGGATTCTCTGGCGCATTCCCGCTGTCCAGAAGTTAGAGAGGGGATAGTTGGTGTAGACAGAACCGCCGTAGGTGACCACAACGACATCTCTTTGCAGACGGCTGAAGGTGCGGCTGATCTCTACGCCGAGGCGCCAGAGCGAGTCGTTGACGTAAGGGTTCATCCAAGAGACCAAGATGTTGTTTTGTCTTTTGCCAAGAGTGCCTCTTGCGTGGAAATATTGGCCGCCTCCGCGAAGAGCGCCGAGTCTGCCCCTAAAGGCTTTGCCAAGCCCTGCGAGATTGAAGTTGCGCTCAGTCAAATCCAGACCGCCGAACACATCGTCCATAGAGCTAAATCCGGCAAAGAGGCTGATGTTTCCGGTCGCTTGCTCTTCCACTTCGATGTAGACGTCTCGATAGTTTTCTCCGAGTCCTGTATCGTCTGTCGCGCGCACTGCGTAGACATTGACGCTTTTAAAGTAGCCGACAGCCTCCAGTTTCGCCTGGGTTGCCTTGAGTTTTCTCGAGTCGAATGTTTCGCCCGGAACGAGGAGAGATTCGCGGAGGATCACATTGGACTGGGTGGACGAGTTGCCGAAAATATGGACCATCCCAATTTTGTACTGCTGCCCTTCATCAATCGAAAAGTCGATGTCGAACACCGGATCGTTTTGGGGAATTTTCATCTCATATTGGACGCTGGCGTCAATGTATCCTTTTTGCCCATAGAGGTCTTTGACCGCTTGGCTGGTGTCGCGCACTTTATCGGGAGAATAGGGATCCCCCTCTTTAACTAAAGATCGTTTTTGGATGTCTTCCGTTGAGATGAGGGTATTGCCCGTAAAAGTGACGGTCCCGACGCGATAGAGCTCGCCCCGATCTGCTGTGATTTCGACGATGAGCTTGCCGCTATTTGGATCGTCGAAAAGATCGATTTTCACTTTTGCATCAGCGTAGCCTTCATTGTGCAGAAGATTGATGATCGTCATCCGATCTTGCTCTAGCGCCTCATCGCGGAAAATGCCGGCTCCGGTCAGCCAGCTCGTGAGGAAATTGTATTTTTTTAAATACATCTGCTCTTTGATGGCGCTCTCTTCCGATTTCGAGAAGCCGCTTAAGCTAATTTTTTGAATGTGTCCCGATCTTCCCTCTCTCACATCGATCAGAATGTCGACCTGGTTGCTATCGGGAAGATACTGGACAGAGTAGGAGATTTGCGATTCAAAGTAGCCCTTTTTGAAGTAAAACTCTTTGAGCTTGCTGAACGACTTATTGAACTCTTGCCGATTGAAAACGGTGTTCGGTTTCACATCGAGCTCTTTTTGCAAAGTCGATGTGCTGAAGCGGGAATTTCCAGACCACTCGATGCTGTGGATCAGCGGTTTTGGAATGACGTGAATGGTGATGGAAACCTCTCCATCTTTTACGGAAATAGAAGGCTCGACCCGATCGTATTCTTCAGAGAGTGTTTTTAAGTCTTCATCAAAAGTGAGCTGAGAGAAGGTGTCTCCTTCTTGTGTTTTTAGGCGAGATCGAACCGGAGCCGAATCGTAAGTGGAGTCCGGAGAATCGATGACGATTTCAATCGAGGAGACTTTTTTTTCGTCGTAAAATTCTGCAGAAGAAAGGGGGAATGCCGCGCTGGCGATTAAAAGAGAGAGAAGAGCGTATGATCTGATAAGCGGCATGAAACCTTCAAGTCGGCAGTGTCGCTGAATTATAGGGGCTTAAAGCAATTTAGGACAACTTACAAATTTTGACGGCCGGTGAGAGCGCGCGTAAGTGTCCCGCCGTCGATGTATTCCAGGCTGCTTCCGACAGGCAGTCCAAAAGCCAAACGGGAAATGGCTAAATTGGGGCGAGCGAGTTGGCTTTTCAAATAAAGAGCGGTGGCGTCGGCGTCGATTGTCGAATCAAACGCAATGATCACCTCGCGCACCGAATTTTTTTCGATTCTCTCTTGAATTCGATCGACTCGGAGAGTCGATACATGGCGGTTGTCGAGCGGCGACAGAAGATGCTCGACGATATGGTAAAGTCCGCGAAAACTTCTCGTCTCCTCAACGGCATAAACATCTCTCGGCGACGCCAGAATACAAAGAGAAGAGTTGTCTCTTGCCGCCAAGTCGCAAAATTTGCATTTTCCCAGATCGGTGAGACAGCCGCAAGTGGAGCAGGGAGGGATTTTTTCCCGGATCTCTTTTAACGTGTGGCTGAGCTGAACCAAAGAGTCCTGCGGCCAGCCCAAAAGCTCAAAAGCGAACCGCTCCGCTGTGCGGGATCCTACTCCCGGAAGCTTTTTCAGGTGGGCGATTAATGAGAGGAGATCTTCCGGGTATTTCGAGCTCATTTCCGTTTTTTCCTTGATGGGGGATTGTCCATCCGGTCAATATAATTTTCCAGTAAAAAAATTTCTACTAAGTCTCATTTCTTTTCAATTAAAGCCAAATCGGCTAAACTCACCTCCATATTTTTTGAGTCTAAATTAGGCGGATCATTTTAAAAAAATGACTAAAAAGGCAAAGATTATTGGGACAGGGTCCTATCTCCCTGAGCGCGTATTGACGAATCGCGATCTCGAGCTCATGGTCGAGACCTCGGATGAGTGGATCGTCTCCCGCACAGGCATGAAAGAAAGGCGCATCGCCGCAGACAGCGAATACACCTCCGATATGGGGGCTGCTGCCGGCCGGCTTGCTATTGGTAATGCCGGCTTAAAGACAAGCGATATCGATCTGATTCTGGTCGCGACCCTCACCCCTGATTATCTATTCCCCAGCACGGCCTGTTTGGTTCCGAAGGCCTTAGGGGCCAAAAAGGCTGCGGCTGTCGACCTTCAGGCAGCTTGCACCGGCTACCTTTACGCCCTTGCGATGGCGAAAGCTTTTGTCGAAAATAAAATGTTCAAAAATATCCTTGTCATTGCGGCAGAAAAGCTCTCCTCAATCACCAATTATAAAGATCGCTCGACCTGCGTTCTCTTCGGAGACGGGGCTGCTGCCTGCGTCATCTCTTTAGAGGGCAAGGGCCTCGAGATTGAGTGCGTCAAGCTCGGTGCCGACGGAGAGCAGGCGGAGCTGCTTATCCTGCCGGCCGGAGGAAGCCGTCTTCCCGCGTCGACAGAGACTGTGGCTGCAGGACAGCACTATATCAAGATGGCCGGCAATGAGGTTTTCAAGCACGCGGTTCGCCGCATGGAAGCTGCCTGCAAGGACTGCTTGGAAGAGCTGGGCCTCAAAGAGATTGAAATCAGCTGGCTGATTCCCCATCAGGCCAATATGAGGATTATCGACGCAATTGCGAAAAGATTCGAGCATCTTCCCTCAGAGAGAATTTTCAAAACAGTTCAAAAATATGGGAACACCTCCGCATCTTCTGTCGGGATCGCTCTTGACGAGCTTCTTAAAGATAAAACAATTGAAAAAGGGGAGCGGATCCTGCTCACCGCTTTCGGCTCGGGCTTTACCTGGGGCGCGGCGGTATTGAAAGCGTAAGTTATGACAAAGAAGAAAATTGCCTTTTTATTCCCCGGCCAGGGCGCCCAGTATCCTCAGATGGGAAAGGACTTTTACGGGGCTTTCCCGATTGCAAAAGAGACCTTTCAAGAGGCTGACGATCTTTTGGAAGAGAAGCTCTCGAAGATCATTTTTGAAGGACCCGAAGATCTCCTCACAGAGACAAAATACAGCCAGACGGGCATTTTTGTCGTCTCGATGGCGATTTTGAGGTCGGCTCAAAAAGAGCATCCTCGCCTAATTCCTTCTGTCTGTTCGGGTTTAAGCCTCGGCGAGTACACTGCTTTATGCGCCTCCGACAGGTTGGATTTTGCCGATACGCTTCGCCTTGTGAAAGAGCGGGCTCGCCTGATGAATCACGCCTGCGAGATCACAGCCGGGACAATGGCGGCTGTGTTGGGAATGAACGGGCCTGATGTGGAAGAGGCCCTTCGAGGAAGCGACGGCGTTTGGGTTGCAAACTACAACGCGCCCGGCCAGATCGTCATTTCCGGCACGAAAGAGGGCGTTGAAAAAGGCTCTCGGATTCTCAAAGAGAGGGGGGCGAAAAGAGTGCTGCCCTTGTCGGTTCACGGCGCGTTTCACAGCGGTCTTATGAAATCGGCCCAGGAGGGATTAGCGCCTTATATTGCAAAAGCGCCGATCCGGGACAGCTCGATTGAATTTGTGATGAACGTTCCGGGCCAGTTTGTCCGCTCAGTCGACGAGATTCGAAAGAATCTCGCCTGTCAGGTGACCCAGTCGGTCAAGTGGGAACAGGGAGTGGAGGCGATGAAAAAAGCGGGCGTCGAATTTTATTTGGAAATGGGCTGCGGCAAAACGCTATCGGGACTCAATCGGAAAATTGGGGCCGCTCCTTCATTTTCCATCGACAAAGTCACAGACCTTGAAGGGGTCTTCAAAGAACTGGGATTATAATATGCAATTACTCAAAGGGAAAACGGCGCTCATCACCGGCGGGACAGCAGGAATCGGCAAAGCGATCGCTTGCCTATTTGCAGCAAATGGCGCCGACGTGGCGATTTTCGGCACAAACCAGGGCCGGGCGGAGGCCGCCTTAAAAGAGATCGAATCGTCTAAAAAAGATTCCAGCCAAAAAGCGCTCTATTTTCTCGTCGATGTTTCGAAGACGAAAGAAGTCGAAGAGACCATAGAAAAACTCCTTGGAGATTGGGGCAAGATCGACATCCTCGTAAACAACGCCGGTATCACTCGAGACAATCTCCTCATGAAGATGAAAGAAGATGACTGGGACGTCTGTTTGGATGTGAACCTGAAATCGGTCTTCAATACGTGTCGCGCTTTAACGCGCCCGATGATGAAAGCTCGGGGTGGCTCGATCATCAATATTTCTTCTGTCATCGGCTTGACAGGCAATGCGGGACAAACAAATTACGCCGCATCGAAGTCCGGGATGATCGGGTTTACGAAATCGATCGCAAAGGAGCTTGCAAGCAGAAACATCCGCGCGAACTGCGTAGCTCCCGGATACATAGAGACGCAAATGACCGAGGCCCTTCCCGAACCTGTTCGGAAGGCCATCCTCGAAAAAATCCCGCTAGGGCGCATCGGGCAGACGCTCGACATCGCGCAGGCGGTTTTATTTTTAGCCAGCGACCAGGCAAACTACATCACCGGGCAAGTGATCACGGTTGATGGCGGCATGATCATATAACTTAACCAAAATAAGGGAACCTTATGACAATACAAAAAGAAGTCATCGATATCATCATCGAGCAGTTAGGTGTTGATACTGCCGATGTGACATTGGAAAAGTCCTTCGTCGAAGATCTCAACGCCGATTCATTGGATCTCACCGAGCTCATCATGACGTTCGAAGAGCGTTTTGGGTTTGAAATCTCTGAAGAAGACGCAGAGAAGCTCAAAACAGTAGGTGACGTGGTCGACTACATCGAAAAGCGCAAAATCAACGCGTAATCGACAGACCTGGAAGCAGAGCAGAAAAAGCCTCTCTTTCCAGGTCTTTTTTTGTTTAAAAGAGATTGAGAAAAAAGAGATAGACAGTCGGGGACGAGGTTCCCTGTCCCCCGCTGCCCCCCGTGCGCCTAACTACAGACTTGATAAATCGCGTCCTCGGCGAGGAGGTGTGCAAAGCACT
Source organism: Chlamydiae bacterium RIFCSPHIGHO2_12_FULL_49_9 (assembly GCA_001794935.1). Lineage (GTDB taxonomy): Bacteria > Chlamydiota > Chlamydiia > Chlamydiales > SM23-39 > O2-12-FULL-49-9. The sequence goes on from MGLY01000040.1 coordinate 5,976, forward strand.
ACCCCCATCGCCCGAAACGGGCTTCGCCTGCGGTTCGATTTTGCTTCGTCCTAGCGTCGATGGGCTGAAACGCATGCCCCAATTTCATTGGGGTCCCCCTCGCGTTCCAGAACTTGGGGGAAGCCCCCCGTCCCCCAAGCCTTCGGATCTGCACGAAGTGGGGAAGGGGCGG
>MGLY01000041.1:0-2299 GCA_001794935.1 Chlamydiae bacterium RIFCSPHIGHO2_12_FULL_49_9
TAAAAGACGCACGCAAGAAGGGACAAGTCGCAAGAGCGCAGGATTTACCCGCTGCGATGACGTTCATCGTCTCGATCACGGGCGCGCTCGCATCTGTCGGCTATTTATTCGAGAACTTGGGCACCTTTTTGGTGATGATGTTTAGAGAAGCTGCCAGCGCGGGCGGCGACTTTGATACAAAAGCGCCAGGTTACTTTTACGAGGCTCTCCAAATTATTTTGAAATGCTCGCTCCCTTTAATGGTCGTCGTCTGTTTTGTCGGGGTCATGGTGAGCTTTTTGGTGATCGGGCCCGTCTTCTCCTTCGAGTCGATGAAATTTGACTTCAAAAAGCTCAATCCCGTCGAGGGGATCAAACAAAAGTTCAAGCTGAAAGTATTGGTTGAACTCTTGAAGTCAATCGCAAAAATCGTCGGCGCTGGAATCATTATTTATATTGTCCTTTGGGCAAAGCTGCCGGAGATCATCGCCACTGTCGCAATGCCGATCCTTGCAAGCGCATCGGTCGTAAACGACTTTTTGGTCTCGTCTGCGATTCGGGTGGGGATCTTTTTCCTGCTCGTCGGACTGTTCGATCTGGCGTTCCAGAAAAAGAACTTCGCCAAAGAGATGAAGATGGAAAAGTTCGAGGTGAAGCAGGAATACAAAGACACCGAGGGAGATCCGCTCATCAAGGGCAAAAGGCGGGAACTATTTCGAGAGATCGCCTATCAGGAGGGGCCGAGAGCGGCTAAGAGAGCAAGAGCGATCATCACCAACCCGACGCATATTGCTGTCGCCCTGAAATACAATCCGGAAGAAGAGCCAGCGCCGATCATTTTGACGATGGGGGTCGGATCGATTGCCGATCAGATCATCAAAATAGGTGTCGAAAACAAAATCCCGATCATGCGAAATGTAGATTTAGCAAGAGAGCTATACAGTAAAGGGAAAATTTCCGATTATATACCTGAGGACACGTACGAAGCGGTAGCCGAGATCCTCAAATGGATCCAATCGCTCGAAGAAAATCCCGATGTGAACGCGGAACTTTTTAAATGAATAAGTTTTTCAACAATCTGACCCGATTTTTAGGCGGCGATAGAGCTCTATCGACGATTGCGGGCTCAAGCGATCTGATTTTGGCGGTGCTCATCATCTCCATCATCATGATGCTGATCTTTCCCGTATCGCCCCACCTAATCGACGTTTTGATCGCGATCAACTTATCTGTGTCAGTCACACTCCTCTTCGTTGCGATCTACATCCAAAAAGCAGTCCACCTCTCGATGTTCCCGTCGCTTCTTTTATTGACCACTTTATACCGCCTCGGCGTCAACATCTCCTCGACAAGACAGATTTTGCTCCACGCAAACGCGGGAAAAATCATCTTCGCTTTCGGTAACTTCGTCGTCGGCGGCAACTACGTCGTCGGGGGCGTCATCTTTTTAATCATCACCATTGTTCAGTTCATCGTCGTCACAAAAGGCGCCGAGAGGGTCGCTGAAGTCGCAGCGAGATTCACATTGGATGCGATGCCCGGCAAACAGATGTCGATCGATGCGGACTTAAGAGCCGGCATCATCGATCAGCAACAAGCGCGCGAGCTGAGACTCGGCCTTAACAAAGAGAGCCAGCTGTATGGCGCCATGGACGGCGCGATGAAGTTCGTCAAAGGAGATGCGATCGCAGGGATTGTGATCGCCGTCATCAACATCATCGGCGGTTTGATTATCGGCGTCATGATGCACGGGATGACGCTCGGCCAATCAGCGAGAATTTACTCACTCCTCTCCATCGGCGACGGTCTTGTCTCCCAAATCCCTGCTCTTATGATCGCCATCACTGCCGGTATTGTGACGACGCGCGTCTCGAGCGAAAGAAAAGATGCCCACTTGGGCAGAGAGATCTCCGAGCAGATTTTGAAACAACCAAAAGCCCTCATGATTGCGGGCGGCGTCCTCCTCTTAATGGCCTGGATCCCCGGCTTCCCCGCATGGCCGTTCCTGATGCTGTCGTGTCTTGTCGGGATCGTCGGCTACGTCTTCTGGCAAAACACGAGAAGAGTCGCAGCTAAAGCCGTTGCCGGCATCAGCGGGATGGACACCGATGTCGCGGGGCACACCGTGGTTGGCGGCAGCGCGGAAGATTATGCGCTCACCCTCCCCGTCGTTTTAGAAGTGGGCTCTCAGATCTCGCTGCTCATCCGCAAAGACAAGCAGGGAGTTACATTCATCGACCAGATGATCCCCAAAATGCGCCACGCGCTCTACCAAGATCTCGGCGTCCGATTCCCCGGCGTTCACGTTCGAACCGACTCG
>MGLY01000041.1:2339-6131 GCA_001794935.1 Chlamydiae bacterium RIFCSPHIGHO2_12_FULL_49_9
AAGTGCCGATTTTACGCGGGAAAATCATCTTAAAGCATCTTCTCACGAACGAGAGCGAAGAGACGCTGAGGCGCTATAACATCCCGTTTGTCACGTCGAGCGGGTCCGCCGGTATGCCGGCCCTTTGGGTCGATGAGAAATACCAGGAGATCTTACAGAGAGCGGGCATCAGGTTCTGGACAGGTCTCGAAGTGATGATCCTCCATCTCTCTAAATTCTACCGCCAGCACGCAAACGAGTTCATCGGCGTTCAGGAAGTCAGGGCGATCCTGGAGTTCATCGAAAAATCGTTCCCCGATCTCGTCAAAGAGGTTACCCGCCTTGTCCCACTCCAAAAACTCACCGAAATCCTCCGCCGCCTTGTCCAGGAGCAGATCTCGATCAAAGACCTCCGGAGCATTTTGGAGGCTCTCAGCGAATGGGCCCAAACGGAAAAAGACACAATCCTGCTTACGGAATATGTCCGCTCTTCGCTGAAGCGCTACATCAGCTACAAATACTCGCTCGGCCAATCGGTCCTCTCAGTCTATCTCCTCGATCCGGAGATCGAAGACATGGTGCGCGGCGCGATCAAACAAACCTCTGCAGGCTCCTATCTCGCTCTCGATCCCGACTCGGTACAGCTCATTTTGCACTCGATGCGCAATGTGATCCAGCCGACGCCCGCCGGCGGCCAGCCGCCCGTCCTCCTCACTGGGATCGATGTCCGAAGGTTCGTCAGAAAGCTCATCGAGGGAGAGTTCCCCGACCTTCCCGTCGTGTCTTACCAAGAGATCGTCCCCGAAATCAGGATCCAACCTTTGGGTCGTGTACAGCTAACATAGAATTATGGCAGAGCCGAACATCTCCCGCTCGATTCCCGTAAGCGCTCAGACGGTTCGGATGATTCAAGCCGAAGCCGCCGCTGAAAACGCCATGCAGGTAGAGAGCGAAGAGGATCTCAATCAATTCTTCGAGCTCTCCCTATTCAATCCGCTCCTTCAAGCGCAGCGCTTCCGCAACTTTAAAGAGCTCAAATCGGAAGAGCCCAAAAAACTCAAAGAAGCCGATGAAGACAAACGGGTCTTCGACATCGAGCAAATCGAAGAAGCGGCTTCCCGTTTCCAGAAAAACAACTACGAGCTCAACGCCAAAGTCTTGCAGATCATCCGGCAAAAAATCTCGGATGAAGACACGCTCGATCAGCTCCTCGAAAAAGTGCTCGCCGTCTACGGCGACGCCTCTCTTGCCGACGAGACGCTCGATTTTCTTCTTCAGACCACATCCGGCGATCTCCAGGCAAAAGTGCGCGCAGTAAAGGAGCGCTTCAATGAAGAAAGAGGGCGCGAAATCAGAGCCGGAAGAAACATGGGCGCAGAGGCCCGCGAGTTTGCAAAAGAAGGGCTCGGCTCCCCCACATCGCTGCGCGATCTCTACCGCGATATCACAGGCAATCCAAGAGAGGCGCTCAAACTCTTCGAAGAGCTCACCGATAAATTCTCCTACGCAAGGCTCAAACCCGCCATCACCTTCCTCCTCCATGCTCTCGGCTCCGACTTAAAAGCCAAAGGGCCCTCCATCGCAAGGGGCGAGCTGAAACGGCTCCTCGACGAGACCCGCTCGCTCCAGGGAATTTTAGGCGTCTTTCGCTTCTTCCAGTCGCGCATGCGCTTAATTGGCAGGGAATTTTCCTCTTATGATCTCAAAATGCCGGCAAAACTCGACTTTGAAGCGCTTGCCAAAATGTTCATCCGCCTCCTCGCCGAGCGCTACATGAACCCCGACAAAATCCTCCAGACAGCCAAATTCCTCGGCATCGATGAAGAAGAGGCGGCCCAGATCATCATCTACACGCAGATGAGAGACGCTATCAAACAGGTAGCCCCTCGCTACTATCGCAACACGCAGCATCGAGATGAACTCCTCAAATCATTTATCGATGCAATTGAAAAACTCGAAGACAAAATGGAAGAAGAGGAGGAGGAAAAATGACGGATCGCTTCCAGGAGCTCTTGAATGAACTCGGCCCCGTTTTTAATCTCCCGCTCCATCTCGATAAAAATAATGCCTGTGCGATCCAAATCGATAAACACACAATCCAGCTCCAGCTCGACACCTCCCAGGAAAATCTCTTCCTCTTCACAAAACTCACCGAGATCCCTCCCGGAAAATTTAGAGAAAATGTCCTCCAGGAAGCGCTGATTGCCAACAGCTCTCCCGACCCAAGGCCCGGCATTTTCGCATACCTCGCCGCCTCGAATCACCTCGTTCTCTTCCAGCGCTACCCCCTCTCTATTCTCAACGGAGAAAGGCTCGGCCATCTCTTTGGCGCCTTTTTAGAACTCGGGAACGCCTGGCGAAAAGCGATCGAAAGCGGCCGCCCCAAGCCATTGCCAAGATGATGAAAACGGACACCCACTGGAAAAAAGTCGGCCTTCGCCACCACCACGGCATCTGCATCCCCCTTTTTTCTCTACACACCGAAAAAAGCTGCGGCATTGGAGAATTTTTTGATCTCATCCCCATGATCGACTGGTGCGAATGCCTGGGGCTGGACTGCATCCAACTGCTCCCTTTAAATGAAAGCTCGGATGGAAGTCCTTACAACCCCCTCTCCTCTTGCGCGCTCGATCCCATCTATTTGAGCCTCGCTTCCCTGCCCAACCCCGAACCTCTTGACCATTTTCTCCCTCTAAAAAGCTTGACCCGCATTGCGAAAGCCGAAGTGAAGCACCTCAAGCTCAAATGGCTCTACACCTACTTCGAAAAAAACTTCCCCGCTGACTCAAAAACTCCCGCCTACAAAGCCTTCCTGGAAAAACACTCATGGCTCAACACATACGCTCTTTTTAAATCTCTAAAAGACGAATACGGCGGGAAAAACTGGAAGGACTGGCCTCAAGAACTCCAAACGCCGCCGCCCTTTAAGCCCACACTGCAAACAGACTTTCATATTTACCTTCAGTATCTTTGCTTTTCTCAACTCGAAGAAGTTTGCAAATATGCCACTTCGCACAACATCTTTCTCAAAGGAGACGTCCCCATTCTCCTCAGCGCCGACAGCGCCGACGTCTGGGCAGAATCCTCCCTCTTCGACCTATCCCTTTCTGCCGGAGCTCCGCCCGATCTCTACAACCCCCTCGGCCAAGGCTGGGGCTTTCCCCTCTTCAACTGGGATAACGCCCGCAAAACAAATTTTTCCTGGTGGAAGCGCCGCCTGGCTACACTCCAATCCCTCTACCACATCTACCGGATCGATCACGTCGTCGGTTTCTTCCGCATCTGGGCCATCGAAGAGGGAAAGCTTCCCTCAGACGGCCGTTTCGTTCCCTTAGATCCCGCCCTTTGGCTAAATCAGGGTTGCGAAATCCTCAACATGATGATCGTTGCCTCCCCCCTCCTCCCCATCGCAGAAGATCTCGGCGTCATCCCCGATGAAGTGTACGCCACTCTCAAACACCTCGGCATCCCCGGCACAAAAGTGCTCATCTGGCAACGTCACTGGGACACCGACAAATCCTTCATCCCCTACTCCGACTACGAACCCCTCAGCCTCACCACCGTTTCAACTGCAGACATGGAGCCCCTCTCCCTCTGGTGGAAAAATCACCCCGAAGACGCCTCCGCCCTTGCCCGCTTCAAACACTGGCGCTACAACCCCATCCTTACCCCCGACGAGCACGCCGCCCTCCTCCATGACTCCCACCACACCGCAAGCCTCTTCCACATCAACCCCCTCCAGGAATACCTCGCCCTCTTCCCCAACCTCACCTCACCCAACCTCGAAGACGAAAGGATCAATATCCCAGGCAC
>MGLY01000041.1:6180-10264 GCA_001794935.1 Chlamydiae bacterium RIFCSPHIGHO2_12_FULL_49_9
CTCCGCCCGGCCAAAGGACTTACGTCCTCTGTACACGACAAAAAATGATTTCATATAGCACCCCCCCTTATGGACTGACTGCTACCCACAAGTCTATCCATGGAGGGCAAAGGAACATGATAACGACTCGCTCTGCGAGTCTAAGGATGTCCACTCGCTGGCGAGTGGGCAGGATTCGCCTGCTTGATAGCAGGCTTACCAGGATGCGGGTAAGCCCCGCGCCTCGAATGATACGCGAAGCGAAGATGCGCCGGGCCCGACCAAAGGTCGGAACTGCGCCGTAGGCGCAGTTGCAAGCTTTGCTTGCGCCCGGCGCTCCCCCTCCCTCTATCCTGCTAGTCCGCCATCAGGCGGATGGATCTTGCCCACTCGCAGAGCGAGTGGACATCCTTAGACTCGCAGAGCGAGTCGTTATCATGCTCCTTTGGTTCTAGTTCAGCGAGTTTCTTTCTTCAAATCATTTTTTGTCGTGTACAGAGACTTACGTCCTCTGGAATCCTGTAATTACTTGACAATCAAAGACTTATTATGTTTTAAAAGCTTGATTTTAATGGTTTATTATTAATATCATTTAGATTATAATATTAACTTTAAATATACAGGATTTATAATGAGTTTAAATATTACACAAATTGTTGACAATGGTCCTTTGATTGAACATGAAGAAAGGGAAAAAGCGCTAAATCCAACTTTTAGGCTCCGCGGACAATCTGTCTGTTTCTTCCGTGAATACAATCTCTTGAAAGGAGACGGAACTAACTTGTTCGACCTCATTCTCAAATACAAGCCTCGTTTCAAAAATTCTGAGCAAGTAATCATCACCGTTGATTTGAGACATCTCTCTCCTCTTTGTACATCGGAAAAAGTACTGAAGGTTTTTCTCGCTCCTCGTTCCCCTTTAAACATACAAAAGGCAAGCGGACTTTTAGCGAACGAACTCAACGCCCTTCGTGACTTAGCTGATTACACATCCCATAAAAGCGCAATAAAAACAGCGCAAAAGCAGTTTACACATGAAGAAAAGTATCCCTCCTTAGAACGAGTTGCTCCTCCTCGCCAGAGACCTCCTGTCAGAGCGTTTCGCCACCCCAATTGATCTAAAAAAATCAGGACCCCGTCCGACCAAAGGACGGAAGTCCATCCTATTACCCATAAGTCTACTTGTTCAAGACAAGGAACAGGATCGTGCCATGAAAACATGGCTAAGGATAACGTTCGCGAAGCGCGAGCTATTAACCCGCGCCCCAAACAGGTGACAGATGGCTCGGCGAGGCACACGGGGTCCCCAACGACGCTTCGTCGGAAGGGGTGTGAAAGCCAGATCAAAGCGAAGCGGTTCGAGTGAGGAGCCCATAGTAAAACTATGGGCGACGAGAGAGAATTGATATGGCAAAGCCGCAGCTAGCCAGGTGTCACCTGTTTAGGGCGCGGGTTAATAATGATACACCAGGTCGAGGCTTTGCCTCGAGCTCCACCAAAGGACTCACGTTTGGAATCCTTTTTAAATTGGGTTTGCAAAGGGCAAGCCCTTTGCCAGGGATTGGGACAGAGTCCCAACGCGCCTATCCTTAGCTCGCGCCTCACGAGCGTTATCTTTAGCCGCTTCGGCGTGATCCTGTAACTTGTTGTATATGAACCTATCCGCAATGTGGGAACAAAAATTCGGGGGATCTTTCGAGCGCTTTTTCCCTTTTTCTCCTCGGAAATATTGAGGCAATATTCCCCTCGTCGGAAAATGGAAAAATCATCTCGAAATCTCTCCCCGCCTTTTTGTTCCGACATTGCGGATAGGTTCATAGGCCGGAGGGGTCTCTCCGGCCATTTTTTTAATGTTTTTCGAACTGCGTTGTGTTTAAAACTCTTTCTTGGTAGCTTTCGCTCTTGCAGAAAAATTTTTGGTGATTGCGTGGATCCTTTAGAAAATCAATCGTTTTTGTTAGTTACCCTCGAGGTCCTAAAGCTAGTTTCTTGGCTTGGCGGAAGCTACGTTATTACTTATGGACTCGTAAAACTAAAAAAAGGGTGGAGATCTGAGAGCAAAAAAGATTTGTTTCTTGCCAACTTATCTCTAACCTCCGGCACGTTGCTTATTTTGCTTTTTTTCAAACAGTTTCTAATGAAGTGATCCCATGTACAAATTTGTTATCTTTGCATTTCTTCTCCATTCGGCATTTTTTTCCAAACTGACTGCCTATGATCAAACGTTCATCATTGAAAGAATTCAAAACGGGTTCGATAAAGAGGATCCGGAAGAAATTTTCCAGTGGTTAGATATTTGGGGAGAGATCTGTCCCGAAAGAAAGAATGATTCGAATATCGTCAAAAGCTATGACTAAAGAGACAAAGAATTTGGCTGCCCACAACTCTGTTGTCATCTTTTGACTTCTCCGGTTATTATTAGGGATGAACCTATCCGCAATGTCGGAACAAAAAGGCGGGGAGAGATTTCGAGATGATTTTTCCATTTTCCGACGAGGGGAATATTTCCTCAATATTTCCGAGGAGAAAAAGGGAAAAAGCGCTCGAAAAATCCCCCGAATTTTTGTTCCCACATTGCGGATAGGTTCATAGATCAGGGAGATTTTCAGTGCAGGCAAAAATCATTGAAAAGTGCGTGAACAAGACTGAGTTGCTTCCTTTGGAACTAAAGGGCCATGTGTCCTTAGTGAAGGCTGTTGTAGATATCAAACAGGCCATTATGGTCGCTGGGGTATCTATGCATTCAGATGCAGAAACTTTGCTTCTGGAACGGGGCTCAGAACAAGAGAATCTCTGGGGCATTAACCTTTATCTTAAAAAATCTCGCGATGACTGGATTGAATACGATTCCATGATTAACTTAAGACCCTGGCAAGATAATGACTCTCGCGGCGTTGACAATCCCGCAATCCGTCAAAAAATTCGCGAAATCGTCAACCAATTGGTCAAAGAGATATGACGTCCCAACATCTAATTTTGGCAGCAAAAAGCTGGGTCAAATTCTCTCTCGAAGAACAGATGGGCAATATTGGCAGTGAAGTGAGCCGCGCGATTCGAGCCAAGGGAGATAAAGAGTACTATTGGGGAGCTGTTTCGCGCGCTCTAGAGCTTTTTTATCTCACAATTATAGATCCCCGATGGAAGGGCCGTCTGAAAGAGATCGTGCGCGCAAAAGAACTCTTTTGCGCCGCTGCATTGGGCAACAATGAATACAATACAACCCTGGAAGATCTAGACAGGTACTTTACCTATTTTGCCCTCGTCGCTCGCGCAACCTCGTGCCAAAAACGTTACTAACCGTTCAAAGGCTTCTGAGGGAACCCCGATTTTTACTGGAATAGCGGTAAATATAACATGTCTTGTCACTTTTTTGTTTGCAAATTTGAAATGTTTTGATGTTTTTACCGTTATAACAGGAAAATCTGAATATCCGCATTCAGTTCAGCGGGCCGCTGATGAGCGCGTTTGAAAAGGAATTGATCCAAGCAAGCTTTCTTTCAGAGCCTAAAAAAACAGCCTATTTGACTCTCCTCAAAGAGAGAGAAAAAAGGCTATTTTCTTAGGATTCCAAAGGACGAAAGTCCTGCTTTGGCCCGGAGTCCCCCTTTGTCTTTTATTTATCCAGCGGGTTATATGGTAAGATATGATCCGAAAAGCTGCTCTTTCTCTTCTAGCGCTCGTTCTTTTGTCAGCGGGCTCCTCGCTATCGACTTTGTATTCTACGCTTGATCCAACGTCTGTAGCACAGCACTTTGCCTTCTATGAATTGTATCCGAAGAGCCCTGAGGGCAAGAAGGCCTTGAAGGACGCGTGGGATCTTTTGAGCGGCGGGTGCAGCGACTGCGATCCAGAGCTGGTGCTGCCGACATTGGATCCGAAGCCGCTGATTGCATTTGTGAATCGAGTGGGAGAGGAGAATGCGCTTGTTTTGGAAGAAGAGCAGCTCGCGGTGATTGAGCGGCTCTCAAAGCATTTGGCCAACAGGAAGCTCAAGGGCTTTGAGGTTTGGGATCTAAAGAGTTTGTACAAGCTAAAGTCGCATGAGATCGATCTGGCAAGAGGATTGCTCTTGGCGGAAATGGGATCGGAAGATAAGGCAAAGATC
>MGLY01000042.1:0-906 GCA_001794935.1 Chlamydiae bacterium RIFCSPHIGHO2_12_FULL_49_9
GCTGGCTTTTGCGTCTGCTGGTTTGAGATCGGCGGATTTTTGGGAAGTTTGGCCGCCGGCTGGGCATCGGATGTTCTTTTTAAAGGAAAAAGAAATCCGGTCAATGTTCTCTTCACCCTTGGGATCTTGGGCCTTGTCTTTGCATTCAAGATGGTGATGGTTTCCTGGCCTGTCTTTGATGCGATCTTCCTCTTTCTGTTTGGATTTTTCATCTTCGGACCCCAAATGCTCATCGGAGTAGCCGCTGCCGAAATTTCTCATAAAAAAGCGGCTGCTACGGCGACCGGTTTTGCCGGCTGTTTTGCCTATCTTGGCGCAGCTGCTGCGGGCGGTCCTCTTGGCGCTCTCATGGAAGTTTGGGGATGGAATAGTTATTTTGTCACTGTGTTTGTCTGTGCGCTTATAGGAGCGCTTCTTTTGCTCCCTCTTTGGTCGATCAAGACAAATCCCAAAGATGATGTTGCTGAAGAAGCTCCCACAACAGCTGCTTCTTGAAAAGAAAAAGCATCTCTATATACTGGCGGACATGACATGGATTCCGCTTAATGTTCACTCTCAATTTTCCATCCTCGACTCCACGGCATCGGTATCTGCTTTGGCTGAAAAAGCAAAGGCGCTCGGGATTCCTGCACTAGCGATCACCGACGAGGGAAACTTGTATGGCGCCGTCGATTTTTATAAGGCGTGCAAAGCGGCGGGTGTAAAACCGATTCTCGGATGTGAAATCTGGATGGCTCCCGGATCGAGATTGGAAAAAAAGAGAATTCCTGGCGCTCGAAATGGCCTTCCCATCATTCTTCTCGCCAAAAATGAGAAAGGATATCAAAACCTCTGCAAGCTCTCCTCGATCGGTTTTTTAGAGGGATTTTACTATCGGCCCCGCATTGATAAAGAGACGCTTACCCA
>MGLY01000042.1:932-4104 GCA_001794935.1 Chlamydiae bacterium RIFCSPHIGHO2_12_FULL_49_9
AGGAAGTGCGCTTTTATAAAGAGCTTTTCGGAGACGACTTCTATCTCGAAGTGCAGCGCCATCCGCTCAGCGATCTCTCAATCTCGGAAGATGGGGCGGATCAAGAGAGCTGGCTTGTCCAAAAGATGCGCGAATATGCGGCGAATCAAAAGAAGGTAAACGAGAAGATCGTTGAGATCTCTAAAAGAGAAAACATTCCCCTCGTTGCGACAAACGACATCCACTACATCGACAGAGACGACTGGAAGGCCCATGAGATTTTGCTCAATATCCAATCGGGCGAGCCGCGCGAGATTTGGGAGAGGGATTCTGCCGGCAACTTGAAGAACAAAGCGCTGAATCCAAAAAGAGAGACTGCCCCTTCGCATGAGCTCTATTTTAAATCGCCAGAGGAGATGAAGGCTCTTTTTGCCGATCTTCCCGAGGCAATTGAAGAGAGTGTAAAAATAGCGGAGAAGTGCAAGTGCGAAATCGATTTCAAAACAAAGCACTATCCGGTTTTCGTCCCCCCGTCTTTAGAGGGAAAAAGCTGGACGAAAGAAGAGAGGCTGAAGGAGGCGGAAAAATTCCTTCACGCTCTTTGCGAAAAGGGGATCGAGCTTCGCTATACGCCGGAAAGACTGGCCCGCGTGGGACTCAAAGTTCCGGGCAAAGATCCCAGCCAAGTCGTCCTCGATCGATTTGCATATGAGTTTGAGATCCTCACTTCGAAAGGGATGAGCGATTACATGCTCATCGTTTATGATTTTATCGCTTGGGCCAAAGGGCGCGGCATCCCAATGGGGCCTGGGCGCGGATCCGCTGCCGGATCGATCATCGCCTATCTCATCGGGATCACCGATATTGAGCCTTTGAGCTTCAATCTCTTCTTTGAGAGATTTATCAATCCGGAAAGGGTCTCTTATCCCGATATCGACGTCGATATCTGCATGGATCGAAGACAAGAGGTGATCGACTACGTCGTTGCGAAATATGGCAAAGACAAAGTCGCCCAGATCATCACATTCGGAACGATGAAGGCCAAAATGGCCATTCGCGATGTTGGCAGAGTTCTCAACGTGCCGCTGACGAAGGTCAATGAGATCGCAGCGCTTGTCCCCGAAGATCCGACAATGACGCTGGAAAGGGCGTTCCAGATCGATCCTGAACTCACCCGTCTAATGGAGACGGACGAAGAGGCGCGCCAAGTTCTCGAGATGGCGAAAAAAGCGGAAGGGTCGATCCGCAATACGAGCACCCATGCCGCGGGTCTCATTATCTCCGCAAGCCCCATCACCGATCACATTCCCGTTTGCACGGCAAAAGACTCCGAGATGGTCGTCACCCAGTACGCGATGAAGCCAGTTGAGAGCGTAGGAATGCTCAAGATCGACTTTTTGGGACTCAAAACGCTCACCTCGATCCAAAAGTGCGCAAGCGCAATCGCCCGCCAGGGAGGACCGCAGATCGATTGGAGCAATCTTCCTTTAAGCGATCAGGCGACTTTTGATCTGCTCAACCAGGGGAAAACTCTCGGGGTATTCCAGCTCGAGTCCGGCGGGATGCAAGATCTCGCTAAACAGCTCCACATCGACATGTTTGAAGAGATCATCGCGGTCGGAGCTCTCTACCGCCCGGGCCCGATGGATATGATTCCCTCTTTCATCAACCGCAAACATGGAAGAGAGACTATTGAGATCGACCATCCCCTCATCAAAGAGATCCTCGATGAGACCTATGGCGTCATGGTCTATCAAGAGCAGGTGATGCAGATTGCGAGCATGCTTGCGGGCTATTCCCTCGGAGAGGGCGATGTGCTTCGCCGCGCCATGGGGAAAAAAGACAAAGAGGAGATGGCTCGCCAGAGAGAAAAATTCTTGAGCGGATGCCGTCAAAAGCAGATCGACGCAGACACTGCCGGGCGCATCTTCGACAAGATCGAAAAATTCGCCTCTTACGGTTTTAACAAATCGCATGCGGCGGCCTACGCGTATCTCTCTTATGCAACGGCCTATTTCAAAGCCAACTATCCGAAAGAGTGGATGGCTGCATTGATGACTTGCGATCGGGACGACACGACAAAATTGGCTAAATTCATCGGCGAGGCTAAAGGCATGCATATCTCTGTGCTTCCGCCGGACGTCAATCAGGCCGGAAGCGAATTTATCGCAACGAAAGAGGGGATCCGCTTTGCGATGTCGGGAATTAAAGGGGTCGGCCAAGGCGTCGTCGAACAGCTTTTAGAAGAGAGGGAAAAAAACGGCCCTTATAAGAGCCTTTTTGACTTTGTGCAGCGAATCGACAAGACCAAAGTGGGCAAAAAACAGATCGAGCTCCTCATCGATGCGGGGGCATTTGATTTCACTACTTGGCCAAGAAACGGGATGAGAGCGTCTTTGGAAGAGATGTACGACCGGGCGTCTCGCGATCAAAAAGAGGCCTCTTTGGGTGTGTTGAACCTCTTCTCTTTGATTGAAGAGCCGGAAAAAGAATTTGCCGCTCCCCCTGCTTTGGAAAAAGAATCTCCGCTCCTGATTTTGCAGAGAGAAAAAGAGCTCCTCGGATTTTATCTGACGGGACACCCGATGGATGGCTACAAAAAAGTTTTGGGGAGGCTCTCCTGCGTGCCAATGCCTGAAATTGAATCTCTTCCCGAAGGGGCGGTTTTCCGCGCCGCTTTTGTGATTGAGACGGTGCAGACAAAAGTCTCATCGAAGAGTCAAAAGAAGTTTGCGATTCTCTCTATCAGCGACGGAACAGAGCGGTTTGAGCTCCCCATTTGGCCTGAGATGTTCGAAGAGAAGGCGCCTCTTCTTAAAGAGAACCAGCTCGTTTACGGAGTGCTCCAAAAGGAGAAAAAAGAGGGGGCGACCCATCTCTCTTGCAAACTTATCGAAAATCTCACCCAGATGGATGAGGCGAAAATCCGCCTTTGCGACGATGCCTACGACAAGCTGAAAGCGCCCGAGCCCAAATGGAAATCCGCGAAGGAAAAAGCAGCTCCGAAATTTCAGGAAAAAGAAGATGTGGTAAAAGTAAAAATTTCACTCGATGCGGACAAAGCTCTCCTCAGCGAAATCCTCCTTTTCAAAGATCTGTTTCGCTCCCACCCCGGCAAATCGACCCTCGATCTTCACTTTCTAAGAGGAGGAAAAAGGCTTGGGATAGTCAGCGTAGACTCCCAATGGGGGGT
>MGLY01000042.1:4127-13428 GCA_001794935.1 Chlamydiae bacterium RIFCSPHIGHO2_12_FULL_49_9
TCCTCCCTTTCCGCTCTTGAAGAGGAGGATCTCGCATTTGATCCGGTAGCCCCCTCCGTGCAGGAGTTCAATAGCCGCATGCAGGATGCGATCGCTCAGGAAGATTGGTGGGCCGTCGTCGATTATGCCGACTTGATCTCTTATAACTTCCCGACGACTCCTTTTGCAAAAGAGGCCGGATTCACAATGGGAGAGGCCTACTATAAGCTCGGCCAGTTTGAGTACTCGAATGATTGCTTCACTGCCTATCTCAACCAAAGCACATCTCCCAAACATTTTGAAGAGGCGATCCACTACAAGTTCATGATTGCAGAGCAGTTTGGCAGTGGGGCGAAAAAAAGACTTTTCGGCTCCCATAAAATGCCGGCATGGCTCCCCGCTCAAGAAGATGCGTTGAAGATTTACGACGAGGTGATCTCCGCTCTGCCTCATTCCGAGATCGCGGCGCAAGCCCTTTTGAATAAGGCAAAGCTGCAAGTTTATTTTGAGGATTATAAGCCGGGCATCGAGACTTTGGATTTTTTGATTCGCAGATTTCCAAAGCACGATCTTGCAGCTGAGAGTTTTTTAGAAAAAAACCGGATCTATCTCATTCAGTGCAAAGCGCAAAATCTCGATCCGGATCTTCTCGATTTGGCAGAGGTCAACACTCGGAAGTTCCAGCAGGCGTTTCCGAGAGAGCCCAGAGTCATGGAGGCGGAAAAAATCATTTCCGAATTAAAAGAGATCTTTGCTCAAAACCTCTTTGAGACGGGATGTTTTTTTGAGAAGACAAAAAAAATTCCGGCTTCGGTCATTTATTACACTAAAGTGATTGCGAAATACCCCAATACGGAAGCGGCGCTGGCTGCTCGTGAAAAACTCGAGAGCCTGCAAGCTGCCGGCCATCTTTAAACATTATAGCACGTTCTTGCGACCGACCCTTTGTCTTTTGTTTTTTGTTTTTTCAGGTTGCGGCTATCGCTGGCACCCTGAGTATCCCGACATTGCAAGACCTTCGATTGCGGTTCCTTTTATCTGCGGCGATGAAGACGGCTCTTTGACAAACGAAGTGATTCGGCAGCTCAGCAGTTCCGGCCTTGCCGATATCGATCACCAAAAAGGGGATTATCGGCTTCAGGCATCGATTGTCGATGTTCATTCGGAAACAGTTGGTTTTCGAAGAGACAGGCAAATCATTCACGGCAAACAAAAAAAGAATCTCCTTGCCTGCGAAGGGAGAACCATCATTTCGATCGAGGCAACCCTTTTTGAGGGGAACTCCGATCGGATCGCTTATGGGCCTTATCGAGTGACAGCGGATGTCGACTACGATTATGTCGATGGGGACTCGGTGCAGGATCTCTCCTTTACGACGCCCGATGGGGTTTTCACGACCGTGCTCCCATTTTCTTTGGGGCAGCTGGAGTCTATCGAATCTGCTCAGGAGGCTGCCACGAGGCCTCTTTATGGGAAATTAGCGCAGAAAATAGTCGACGTCATTTCCTCCGAGTGGTAGAACTTGGAGAGACAAAAAAATATTTCATATCTTGAAACAGATTGCCACTTTTTCTGCTGAATTGACCGAGCTTAGAGCGATGCTCGATTGGATTCGCAACCTCCTCAGCGAGGCCGGGTATCTCTCGGCCACCATCCGCAATGTGGAGCTTGCCTCTGAGGAGGCGCTGGTCAACATCGTTCGGCATGCCTATAAACAGGGGAAGGGCGAGATAGAAATCCAAGCGGAAATCTTTCCCAAAAACCGAGTGGAAATAGCCATACTCGATAAAGGCCCCCCGTTCAATCCTCTTTTAGAAGAGAAAGAAATCGATACAATGCTTCCTCTTGAAGAGAGAGAAGAGGGAGGACTTGGGATTCTCCTCATCCGCGAGTACATGGACGAAGTTCTATACAAAAGAGAAAGAGGATCGAATGTGCTCATCCTCATTAAAAAGTATCCGTGATTTATCACTAGTACCCTCCCACAAAAGTTTTCAGGAATTTGACCCATCTTTTCCTGCCCAGCTTTGCGCTCGATCTCGACAACTTGATGCAAGTTGCCGTCGCTCTCCGCGCTTTGCTGGACAGAAAAATCTGGGCGCAAATTCTTCTGAAAATTTTTGTGGTCAGGTACTAGCCGTTTTTCTCAAAGAGAGTGAGCGTCGCTTCCGTATCGAGCATATCGACGAGGAAGTGTTGTAAGACCTTGAGAACGTGCCTTGGAGTGTTATAGACTCCCTTCGTGAGAAAGACGATCTCCAGGTGCGGCTTTTCCTGGTGATTCAGGGCGATCAGAACATAGGTAAGTGGTTGATCCCCATCCATTTTTGGCACGATCCAAACGATGAACTGCTCATTGAAGAGAGTGACCTTCTCTACGCTTTCGATTACATGGAAATACTGGGTCAAATCATCCGGATCGCTCTTGTCTTCTTGAAGAGCTGTAAGTAAACCCTCGTCGTGCAGGAAGTTAAGGTTGATTTCCAAAACGCCGTCATGAGCGATTTTGGGGAGGTTGCTCATATATTCTTTGTAAATCTCTTCAATCTGAACTGGGTTGAGCATACAGCCTCTTCTGGGTTCACACCGTTCCCTCAGTTTAGAACGATTTTTCAAGACTGTCAATAATATTTTTTTGCTCGATTCGTAAAGACCTTAGGGACTGTCGTTAATTTGGGACTTCGTCTATACTGTGCCCGCTTAGGTTTTGTGAATTTTGGAGAGCCTCAGAGTGGTTCAGATTTTGAAAATCGCGAGGAGGCCCATATTGCATCAGTATGGGCGACGAGCGATCTTCGAAAGATGGCCGCTATGATGGCTTGCCAAATTCACAAAACCTGAGTGGGCGCAGTATGTATTCGACCTCTTTCAAAGGACTTCCGATGAGGCAATGGTGTTGGTTTTTCTGCTTGGTGGGAAATATCTGTTCGGGCCGCCCGCTAGAGATTGAAGTGAGCGCTCCTTCTGCGATTTTGATGAATGCGGATACTGGATCTGTCCTCTTCGAAAAGGATGCGCATACTCCAAGCTATCCGGCCAGCATCACCAAAATTGCAACAGCTCTTTTTGCGCTCGATCACAAGAAGGCTCCCCTTGATCGCCCCGTGACCATATCCCACGAGTCTTTGAAGACAAAACCTGCAAAGGGAAGAGAATATCCCTCCCATTGGCTCGAGACGGACGGGACTAAAATGGGGCTCATGAAGGGGGAAACGGTCTCTTTTGAGACGCTTCTTTACGGACTGATGCTCGTTTCAGGCAATGACGCAGCCAATGCGATCGCCGAGAGCTTAAGCGATACAATCCCCGGATTTGTCGAGGAGATGAACGCTTATCTTCGCTCTTTGGGGTGCAAGAATACGCAGTTTCGCAATCCGCACGGCCTTCACCATCCCGAGCACTATACGACAGCCTATGACATCTGCCTTGCGACGAAAAAAGCGCTGACGATCCCTAAATTTAAAGAAATCGTCTCTACCCTATTCTATACAAAGCCTAAAACCAATAAGCAGCCGGCGACTGAGCTTCGGCAATTCAATCCCCTTTTAAAGCCGGGCCGTTTTTACTATCCCAATGCGATCGGTGTGAAGACGGGCTATACCTCGGCGGCAAAGAACACACTCGTTGCCGCCGCAGAGCATGAGGGGAGAACTCTCATCGCAGTTGTCCTCGGCTGCGAGAAAAGAGAGGAGCGCTATAACGACGTCAGGCATCTTTTCGACGCCGCTTTTGCTGAAGAAAAAAAGAGGCGTCGCCTCATTGCGTCCGATCACCTGTTTACAAGACAAGTGGAGGGAGCCAAACTCTCCTTACAAGCAGCTCTTGGCAAAGAATTCTTCATCGAATTTTTCCCAGCTGAAGAGCCGATTTGCAAGGCATTTATCCATTGGGACATCCCAACACTTCCCATCAAGAAAGATCAGAGAGTGGGAGAGGTTCGCCTCATCGATCAAGAGGGGAAAATTTTGAAAAAAGAGGATCTTTTGGCTGTATCTGAACTTAGCCCCAAATTCTTCTTCGGCCTCAAACAGAAGTTTTTAAGAAGATGGAATAGCTTTAGCCACTGATCCAATGAGAGAGTTTCCGGCCTTGCTTTTTCATGGCCCAAATCTAAAAGGGCCTGTTTCAATACGGCGATAGGAATGAGCTCTTGCAAAGAGGAGCTGATCATCTTGCGCCTTTGTTGGAAGGCTCTTCGGACAATTTTGAAGAAAAGGGTCGCTTCTTCTGTCTCCAAAGGGGGTTTTCTGATATTGAGCCGAAGGACGACGGAGTCCACTTTAGGTTTTGGATAAAAGCTGTTTGAGGAGACCTTAAAAAAGCTGTCCAATTCTGCATAAAACTGAACGAAAATCGAAAGAGAACTAAAATCTTTCGAGCGAGCGTTAGCCATCATCCGATCTCCCACCTCTTTTTGAACCATGAATGTCACGGAGCTAAATTGAGATGAGGCTTCAAAGATCTTTTCTAAAATCGGCGTCGTGATGTGGTAGGGGAGATTGGCGACGGCCTTTAGAGAGGAAGGGAGTTTCTCTAAGGGGAATTTGAGAAAATCGGCATCAAAGATGGAGAGTCTATTGTCTTCTGTTTGAAAACGGGAGAGCTTTTCAGCTAAAGCGCTATCCCTTTCAACTGCAAAAACATGGGCGCCCCTTTCTAAAAGCATCTGCGTCAAAGCGCCAGGTCCAGGCCCAATTTCCAAGACGAGATCGTTGGGCTGAACATCTGCCGTTTGAGCCATTTTTTTGACGATATTTTGATCGACGAGGAAGTTTTGAGAGAGGCCCTTTTTAGGGCGGGCCCCTATGCTGTTTAGAAACGGGATGAGTTCGGAAAGATTCATTGGAGAGAGAAGGGGTGGAGATCTTCCGGGACCGTCTTTTTCAGGCTCTCTGAATCGAAACCGTAGTATTTGCGGAGTTTTCCGATATAGCTTTCGGAGTAAGAGATGGCCGCTTTTTGAACGAGCTTATTTTGGAGCTCTTGAGAGATCGCTTCAAAAGGGGGAGCCGGGTGTTCTACTTTGTCACTGAGGTAGAAAATGCGGTAAATGGTCTTTTTTTCTGCCCTGCTGAACTGAGAGGATGGTTTGCTATAAGAGCCCGGAGCAAGAGAGGAGAGGGCATTTCTGTGGGATTCAGAGAGCTCGATGTCTTTTGCAACGTACTCCGTTGAGATCTGGATTTTTGTCCCATCCGCCTCAAATTGTTTTAGTCCTGCCGCAAGTTCTTCGGGATTTTTATTTTGCTCCGATAGAAAACGGTACACGTTCTCGGCAATGCTCTCATCCGGAGTGTCCATGCGGATAGAGATGACTTTGTATTTGCACTCTTCATAAGGCGGATTTTGAGTTAAATATTCCTGGTAGGCCCCGCGGATATCTTTTGGAGTGACGCTTTGCATGGCTTTCGAGTGGATAAACCACCAGCTCATTCTTTGAACCATCATTTCGTTTTTGACGAGCTCCCAAGTCTCATCGTAGGTAAGGCCGATTTTATCGAGAGTCAGCATTACGTTTGGACCGAACCTGTTTTCCATCTCTTCGCGGATCTCTCCATCGGTGAGTTTGAGCTCTTTTGCTGTAGCGTCGGCGAGGATCAGCTCATTGTCGATCAGCTCGGTAAGGACTGGACGCCAGCTCACTTGGTAGTATTGAGCGCGCGCTTGAAGCGAGTCGGCAAGATGCGGATAATTTTTATAGAAAAGAAGATCCATCTTTTTCTTCACATCCATCACCGAAAAAGTGCGCCCATTCACTTTTGCGAGGATCGTATTTTGCATAGCGATCTTGCTGCCATCTGAAAAATTGGGGACAGTCGGAGCGGCAATGGCGCCGAGAGAGAGAAGAAGCGCGAGGAAAATTTTGTTCATGAGCCTATCCCACTATTAAGGTTTTAAATGTTTTTAGAGATTTTTGAGCGGATTTCAAATGCCCTTTAGGGGCTCCCTTTCGAGGGCCGTGTGAAAACACACGGCTGAGAAAGGGCATTTGAAATGCGCCAAAAAGATCAAGAACAGGAAAATCAGAATAGTGGGATAGGCTCATAGTTCAAACTCTATTGGGTCTTTTTTAATACAGCAGCAAAAAAACCGTCCGATCCCCCCTCTTCAGGGAGAAGGGAGAGAGGGGGCTTTTCCAAAACAAGGCCGTGAGACTGTATGAAGAAATCGATCTGGTCCTGGTTTTCTTCAGGGAGAATACTGCATGTTGCGTACACAAGTTTACCGGTCGGCTTTAAATAGGCAATCGCTTTTTCGACAATCTCTCTTTGCTCTTTTTTGAGTCTCTCAAGCATGAATAAATCGATTTTCCATTTTGCATCCGGATTGCGCCGGAGCGTGCCTGTTCCCGTGCAAGGGACGTCGACGAGAACCCAGTCCATTTTGCCTTTGAGAGAAGAAAGACGGGGATGATTGGGCTCCATGATCTGCGCATTTTGAACGCCTGCCCGTTTCATCCGCTTTTTCGCCTCCAACAAAATGTGGGGGCGAATGTCGTGAAGGTAGATTTGCCCTTTTCCTTTCAT
Organism: Chlamydiae bacterium RIFCSPHIGHO2_12_FULL_49_9; assembly: GCA_001794935.1. GTDB lineage: Bacteria > Chlamydiota > Chlamydiia > Chlamydiales > SM23-39 > O2-12-FULL-49-9. The sequence continues at coordinate 10,634 of MGLY01000042.1, forward strand.
CGAGGGGGCGAAAGCGAGCGTTTTGCCGCCCGAACCGCTGCAATAATCCAGAATGTGATCTCCCGGCTTTGCCTCAACGAGCTCAGATACGAGCTGGCTTCCTTCGTCCTGCACTTCGAAAAGGCCCTCTTTAAATTCGGGAAGGGCAAAGAGAGGCTCTCTCTTTTGAAATCGGATCCCTTGAGGGGCAAATGAGCAGGGAGCCACATCGAACTTTCCCTTCCAGAGCTCAAGGAGAGCTTCTCTTGTCGTCTTGATCAAATTGGCCCTCACCGTGGGAGGCGCAGATCCGTTGAGCGCCTTTCCGATAAGCCTCGTTTTTGCAAGGCCATAGGCGCTGTATAACTTTTCATAGAGAAACTCGGAGAGCCCTAAGCGGATCGGCTCGGGGATGGAGGGATCTTTCAAACACTCTTCGAGCGGAATTTTTCTGAATGCGGCGAGCCGATCTTGCGGATACGTTGAGGCGCAAAAGTGGTCGATGAGGCTCTTCCAGCGGACCATTCCATAGAGGGTTTCCCCAATGAATCTGCGGTCATTGGCGCCGATGCTTTTATGGGCGCGAAAATAGTGGCCTAAAGCCAGATCGAGGGGCTTTTGGGAGCCCCCGACCGACTCTAAAAATGCGGAAATGTGATGGTCTCTAAACGGGTGTCTCATGGACCCGGCATTTTACCTGGACTTGAGTTGTCGATCTAGTAAAATATGCCCCGTTCTGTAAACTGAGGGATCATTCATCGGAGGGCTATGAAGAAGTCGATACGCAATAGCGCAATTGTCTTGGCAAGATTTTTTTTGAGCGCGATTTTTCTCACTGCCGCGGTAAATAAAATTTTGAATTGGCAAGAAACGGAGAGGATGCTGATGAATGTATTTTCAGACTGGCAATCCTACGCGTGGTTTTCTGAAAGCACCCAAGAATTTTTTGGGTTTATCACTCCGTGGACAGCTCTCATTCTGATTGTGGCTATTTTGCTCGAATTGGTGGGAGGGTTCCTCGTTCTTTTGGGAATCAAAGAGGAGTTGGGGGCGGGCCTTCTCATCCTCTTTCTCATCCCGGTTACCATCGTTATGCATCCCTTTTGGTTTTTTGATACAGCCGCAAGGGAGCTTCAAACGATCATGTTTTTAAAAAATCTCGCTATTTTAGGAGGTTTGATTCTCGTTTGTCTCAACGGGGCAAAAGCAAAATCGTCTTCTGATCCATTTGCTTCAATGAGGATTAGTTGAGCTGCGTTTTTCTTGTTTTAAGCTCCTTTGCGATTGTCGCCTTCGGCCAGCCGGCCTGGGTAGGCGGCTTGGGAGTCTTGGCGAGCGCATTTGGAATCGCTCTATTTTGGCGGGCCGCTTTTACTTTTGAAAAGCGGCTGCACCGATTTCTTTTGGGCGCGATCTGGTTTGGCTCCGTGCAGGCCGTTCAGCTTTCCTGGATGAGCTCGGATGCCTACATGGGCCCGATGATTTTGGTCGTCTATCTTTTTTTATGTTTGGCTGTTGGCGCTCAGTTTGGTCTTCTCTCCGTGATTTTAGAAAAGAGAATTGGATGGAGAGAAGTTCTATCTGTTGCAAGCGCCTGGGTTTTGATGGAGTGGAGCCGTCTTTTTTTCTTGAGTGGCTTTACTTGGAATCCGGTGGGACTTTCTCTTGCAGGTAACTATTCGATTCAATTTGCCTCTCTCTTCGGGATCTATGGCCTTTCTTTCTGGGTGATTTTTGTGAATGCTTTGGCGCTTCGCTGCCTGTTAGAGAAGACAAAGAGATCGATTGCAATTTGGGTTTGTCTCGCAGCCCTTCCTTATGGATTTGGCTTTGCGCAAAAAAAATGGGTCGAAACAGCCCTTTCTGAAAAAACAATTTCCGTCGCTTTAGTGCAGACGGCGCTTCTCCCGGAAGAAAAAGACTACATGCCCCATCTGGCGGACGCGTTTCTCCCTCCTCTGGATCAGTGGACAAGAGTGCTCGAGCTTTTAAAAGGTAAGAGGGCGGAGTTAATTATTCTTCCCGAGGCGGCTTTTCCCTTTGGGGCGAAAAGGACATTTTATCCTCTCGAGGCGGTCGAACAGTTTTGGCGAGATCATTTTGGCAGAGATTCTCTTTCCGACTTTCCTCCACTAGATGCGCCATTTGCGAAATTGGCATCGGAAAAATGGAAGGTGAACAACTCCTTTTTAGCCCAGGCTCTTTCGAATCATTTTCAGGCGGAGCTCATTGTTGGACTGGATGACTTCGATCCTTTGGATGGGAAAAAATACAACGCCGCTTTTTTATTTCGCCCGGGAAAAGATCCTCAACGATGTGAAAAAAGAGTTCTGGTTCCCGTAGGGGAATATGTGCCGCTTCGAGAGCTGAAATTTTTTGCCGATTTTGTGGCTTTGCAGTTCGGAATTGAGGATTCTTTCGACGTGGGAAAAGGGGCTAAAGTATTTGAGGCGAAAACTCCGGTTGCCGTCTCGATTTGCTGTGAGGAGACCTATAGCGGCCTGATTCGGGAGCTTCGCCTGAAGGGAGCAAACCTTTTAGTCAATATTTCAAATGACGCCTGGTTTCCCAACTCAAAACTTCCGCGCCACCACGTCAGCCACGGAAAAGTCCGGGCCGCCGAAAATGGAGTTTGCGTCTTCCGAGCCTGCAATACAGGAACCACTTGCGCGATTGACTGTTTTGGCTCAGAAGTGGCGGCGCTTCCCACATCCGATGAATATTTAGGAGTTCTTTATCTCTCCTTTAAGACGCGGAACTTTAAAACTCTTTATACTGAATTGGGAGACGGACTTGTCTTGAGCCTTAGCGCTGGT
>MGLY01000043.1 GCA_001794935.1 Chlamydiae bacterium RIFCSPHIGHO2_12_FULL_49_9
AGATGTCCTACAAAGTCTTTATTGGAGGGACCCTTGAATTTCATCAATATTGCAGGACATCTCGGCGCCGACCCCGAAGTGCGCTTCACCTCTTCCGGAAAAAAAGTGACGACGCTCCGCGTTGCCACAAGGAGCCGCAAAGGACAAAAAGACGACACCATTTGGTGGCGCGTGACTCTTTGGGACGAAAGGTTTGACAAAATGGTGCCCCATTTGAAAAAGGGGAGCGCTGTCATTGTATTCGGCGAGATGCACAAGCCTGAACTCTTCAACGATAGAGAGGGGAAGCCCCAAATCTCGATGGAAATCACAGCTGTTCAAATCAACTTTAGCCCGTTTGGCAAGCCCGGCGGCTCAGAAAGATCGCAGGAAGGCGCATCTCACCACGCAGGTCCCGCCGCCCCGTTCGGCACTCCTCACCCTGAAGGCGTCGCCAACCCTTACATGAGTTTCGGCGGCAAGACCGAAGGGCAGGGCACAACTGTCGACGATGAGGTTCCGTTTTGAAGCTCTCTTGCGCTCCCAGCCTTGATAAGCGGGAACCGGCCGACCTGATCGTCCTCCCTTTTTGGCAGGACGCTTCTGAGGGGACCCATTTTAAAAAGATTGTGGGCTCTGCCATTTCCTCCGGCGATTTTAAGGGAAAGCTCGGCGAAGGGGCTCTTTTTTATCTCGAAAAGGAAAAAGAGCCGCGCCTTCTTCTTTTGGGTCTCGGAGAAAAAGAGAAGTCGATGCCTGAGTCTCTGCGAAGAGCTTTTTCTAACGCTGTAAAAACAGCTCAAGGCAAAAAGGCAAAGAGCGTCAACATCATCCTTCCCGAGCTGAAAACCCTCTCTAAACCCGAGCTTGCGCAAGCGGTTTTTGAGGGGATTTTGCTCACCAATTATGCGTTTATTAGCTTGAAAGGGGACTCGCTCAAAGAAAACCCGGTCGTACTTCTCGAAAAAATCTCCTTTATCGGGCTCGATAAAAAAGATCTCGCCTCTTTGGATGAAGTTGAGACGATTGCAAGGGGAGTGTATCTTGTCAGAGAGCTTGTCAATGGGAATGCGGATGACGTGACTCCCAAAATGCTCGCTGATACAGCAAAGAGCTTTGAGAAGACATCTCCCAAGATCAAAACGACGATTTTTGACAAAAAGAAGTTAGAGCAAGAGGGCTTTGGCCTCATTCTCGCAGTGAGTAGGGCCTCGAGCGCAGATCCTTACCTGATCCAGGTCTCTTATAAAGGCGCTCACCGCTCAAAAGAGCATATCGTTCTCGTCGGCAAAGGGGTTACCTACGACACGGGAGGTTTGAGCCTGAAGCCGACCGATAACATGCTGACGATGAAGTGCGACATGTCGGGCGCAGCGACTGTGCTCGGCGCCGTTCAGACGGCGGCAGCGCTTGGACTGAAAGTCAACGTGACGGCTCTTGTCCCGACAGTGGAAAATGCCATCGGATCGAGGAGCTATAAGCTCGGAGATGTCTACAAATCTTATTCCGGTAAAACGGTGGAGATCAACAACACCGATGCAGAGGGGAGACTCATCCTGGCAGATGCCCTCTCTTTTGCTGCAAAAAACCTAAAACCTACTTGCATGATCGATATTGCGAGTCTTACCGGAGCTGCCGTTGTTGCGCTTGGCGAAGAGCTCTCAGCTCTATTTGCGAATGATGAGTCTTTATCCAAAGACCTCCTCGCGGCCTCTGAAAAGACGGGCGAGCTCATCTGGCGCCTTCCTCTTCATCCGGGCTACAAAGAGTCTTTGAAGTCGGAAATCGGGGATCTGATCAATACGAGCGGACGCGACGCCGGCTCGATGAAGGCGGCTCTCTTCCTCCAGGAATTTACAGCGAATGTTCCCTGGGCCCACATCGACTTTGCAGGGCCCTGCTATCTCACCAAGCCGAAATACTACAACCCGGTCAAAGGGACGGGCTATGGCCTGCGCCTCTTCATCGATTTTCTCAAAAAGAGATCGGTATGAAATGGCAAGCAGCGCGGCCCGAAAAGCTGATCGCTTTTCTTCAGGCGCAGCTCGGTGGCTCCTATTCGGGAAAACAGCTGAGACGTGCGCTTGAAGCAAACCTTTGCCGCGTGAATGCGCGCGTCGAGCGCTTTGGTTCGGCTTCGATCAAAACCGGCGACACGGTTGAGCTCGCCTCTTCTTGGAAAAATCTCGTTGCTCAAAAACCCGCCCCTATCGAAACGATCTATGAAGATGAGCACCTCACGATCATCAATAAACCCGCAGGATGGGTCTCAAAAGACATTCAACCATCCAAACTTGTTCATCGTCTCGATAAAGACACAACCGGGCTTCTCATCCTTGCAAAAAGCCATCTCGCATTCGAGAAAATGAAAGGGCTCTTTGAGAAAAAAGAGATCGTGAAAGAATACCTCGCGCTCGTCGATGGGCATCCATCCCAAAACGAAGGGCGAATTGAAAACCGCCTCGGTAAAAAAGGATCTTATCAAGGGCAGACCATTTGGGGATCGAGCCCTACAGGCTCTATTGCAACCACTGAGTGGAAGGCGCTTGCCAAAGGCAAAAACTCAACCCTTCTTCTCTGTAAACCCCTCACGGGCCGCACTCACCAGATCCGCGTCCACCTTGCTGAAATGAACCACCCGATCCTCGTCGATCGCCAATACGCAAAGTCATTTCGCTGCAAACACTTTATCCAAAGACCGCTTCTTCACGCGCACACACTCCGCTTCATTCATCCTTTCTTGAATAAAGAAATCAGCCTCAAAGCGCCGCTTCCAAGAGATTTCCAAGAAGTCTTAAAACTTGAGCACATTAACTAGTCGGAATCAATCCTATAGCGTCCTTGCCATCTATTTCCAAGGCAGGCTTTTTCTTTTTTAGGCGCTTTTCTACATTTTTAATCGGTTCAGCCGGAGGAATATTTTCTGGGAAAGTGCCTCCAATTTTGGCAATTGCAGCCCGGACTTCTTTGCCAACGATCTCATGCGTCTCAATAGCATCTCTTTGATTTTTGATATTTTCCCGTTTTAGCTTATCTCTTGTCTGAGTCATCCGAAATTGATTGGCTGCCAGCTCTATTGTGTTCATTCGATCCATGAGCTGCTCTTTTGGTGCAATGCCTTTGCGGGCTTTGATTGCATCAGATCCCAACCCTCCATAAAGTCCCTTATATCCCGCATCGTGGAAGATGCCGAACATCGAATTTTGAACACCCGCATCTCGAGCAGCCCCTGACAGCGCTTTGAACTCAATAGATGCCTGTTTTCTCATCTCCAAGCGTTCTAAGTCAGCAGCCGTTTCATCCGAGAGTTCTTGTCTTCGAGTCTGGATTGCAAAGTACTTTTGGGCTTCGGCGATTTCTGGCTTTCTGGGATCTCCGTTTTGGGCAATGAGATAGCAGGCAAAGCGAGAGAGGTGATAATCTTCAACCAGTTGTGTGGCTCCTTTGCCGAACTCGATCTGCTTGCGGGCGTGCGCAATGTGATGGGTCGGATTGTTGCCTGATTGCTTACAAGACTCAATGGCTTTTTTGATGGCATTTTCGAAATATCGCCATTGAGAGTAGCCGAGACAGGGCTGTAGGTCTCGAGCGCTCCAATATTCGATCCCATGCTGATTGATTTTTTTCAGGGACTCAAAGGACAATCTGTTTGGTGCAAGTTCGATATCGCCGGAATTTTTCATGTTGCTCTCACGCAAAGTTTTTTTAGAAAGACAAAGATAGACTCGTTCAAAATAATTCTCAACAGTAAGACTTTTTCAATCTGTTAAAATGCTGGTAAAAAAGGAAATAGGATAGCAAAATTAGCACGTGGAACAAATTCTTATCGTCAAAACATCTGCTCTCGGAGACATCGTTCAATCTCTCGATATTCTCTCCTACCTGCACAGTCGTTTCCCCAACGCCTTCATCGACTGGGCAGTTGAAGAAAATCTCTCCCCCCTCATCTCTTCCCATCCACTCATCCGAAAAGCGATCCCACTCAAACTCAAACTCAAACTCTCAAACTGGAAACAATTCCTTGCTCTCCGCAAAGAAAACTACGACTACCTCTTCGATCTCCAAGGCAACATCAAATCGGGACTCATCACCCTCCTTGCCCGCTCAAAAGTAAAAGTCGGCCTTGGCCCCAAATCAGTTCGCGAATGGCCCAACATCCTCGCAACACACATCCGCTTTGAAGTTCCGCAACATCTCAACATCCGCCTTCAATACTTAAGCCTGATCCGCCAATATTTCAACGACGCCTCCGCGCCAATTCCCAAACCAATGCGCCTCAATACGACCCCTGTTGAGAAAGAGAGTTTGGATCGCCACCTTTCTAAACTCACGGCCCCCCTCAAAATCATGGTATGCCCCGGCTCCAAATGGCCTACGAAACAACTCCCCTTAGAAACTCTTCTCTCTCTTTTAGATCTCATTGAGAAAAATCTGCCGGCCTCTTTTCTCCTTGTCTGGGGAGATGCTTCGGAAAAGGCCCTTTGCGAAAAACTCCAATCGAACAAAAGAGTTCTCTCTGAAAAACTCTCGCTTCCCCTCTGGCAAAACCTCATGAGCGAAATGGATCTCGTCATCGCCGTCGATTCAAGCGCGCTTCATCTCGCAGCCACCACCCAAACGCCCACCTTTAGCGTCTTTGGTCCCACCTCTCCCAACATCTTTAAACCCATCGGCAATCACCATCTCGCCATTTTTGGCAAATGTCCTTACGGCACCATTTTTGAGAAGAGATGTCCGGTTCTCAGAAGCTGTCCGACGGCAGCTTGCATGAGAGATCTTAAGGCAGAGAAGCTTTTTGAAGAGTTTATAAAATGGTGGCAAAGGGACTCTGTCCCTTTGAATCCCTGTCAAAGGGCGGAGCCCTTTGCAAACCCGGGATTCCAAAGAATGTAAATCCTTTGGTGGGGTTAGGGGCAAAGCCCTTAATTCAGCATTTCCAGAAGAGAGTCGAAGTCGATGTAGTCTTCGACGATTTTGATCGCCTCTTGCACTTTGGCGGTATCTTCGAGGCGGATTTTGGCTGTGTAGCTATTGATCATTTTGAGGGCGGCGAAGCTCGACACGGGAGCGTAGAGCATGGGGATATGGGCTTTGCGAATTTGGTCGATAAGGGCCTGTTTAGGGGGATTTTTGCCGGTGAGGAGGACGCCGATTTCGACGTTGTCTTCCGGGTGGGCGATTTTGAGGTCCCAGTAGCGAGTGAGGGTAGCGAGGATGATGTCTTCCCGATCCGCAGGAGTGATGATGAGCTGGCTTGGGGTTGTGAAGGTGCGGTAGGTTTCAGGGGAGGAGGCGACGAGGCGGATATGTTCGAAGTGGCGCAAGCAGTATTCCGGGCCGGCCAAGAGCTCTACCTGGAAGAGCTGCTGAAAATCTTTCATCGTGGGCTGGCTGAGAAGCGAATCGAAAGGGATACAGCCGAGGAGAGGGATATTCCATCTTTTGAGGGCTTTGGTCATATATTCTTGAATCATGGAGCGCTTGTCTTCAAGAACGCGATTTAAGATGACGCCGGCGACTTTGACGCCGTGCTTTTCGCATTGGGTGCGGTTGAGACTCAGCTCGTCAAAGCTGGAGCCGAGTCCGCCCGAGGCGACGAGGATGACGGGGCAGTTGAGGAGGGAGGCGACCTGGGCGTTATTGAGGTCGACGATAGAGCCGACACCCGTGTGGCCGGTTCCTTCGACGATGGTGAGATCGCTTTTCTTGGAGATGGAAGAAAAGGAAGAGACGATTTTGGAAGTGAGAGCCGATCTTTTGATTTTTCCGTCGAGATAGTCGCGTGTAAAGCCCCGTGGGAATAAAACGGGACTCATCT
>MGLY01000044.1 GCA_001794935.1 Chlamydiae bacterium RIFCSPHIGHO2_12_FULL_49_9
TGCGCTCTTTGTCCTCGGCAGAGTGGAGCTCGGCTTCTTTGACCTTGCGCTGGATCTCAGCGTCGGTTAAGCCCGATTTCGCCTCGATGCGGATCTTTTGCTCTTTGCCCGACTGCTTATCTTTTGCAGAGACGTGGAGAATGCCGTCCGCATCGACGTCAAAAGCGACCTCGATCTGGGGCATACCGCGCGGCGCAGGAGGGATGTCGGTGAGATCGAAACGGCCGATCTCTTTGTTGTCGCGAGCCATGGGACGCTCCCCCTGAAGAACGACGATCGTTACGGCAGGCTGGTTGTCAGCGGCTGTCGAAAAGACCTGTTTCTTCTGGGTTGGGATTGTCGTATTGCGCTCGATGAGCGGAGTCAATACGCCGCCGAGCGTCTCGATGCCGAGGGTGAGGGGCACAACGTCGAGAAGGAGCACGTCTTTGACGTCTCCAACGATGATACCGCCCTGGATCGCAGCGCCGATCGCAACTGCTTCGTCGGGATTGACGCCCTTATGGGGCTCTCTGCCGAAGATCTCTTTTACTTTTTGCTGAACGGATGGCATACGAGTCATACCGCCGACGAGGATCACTTCGCCGATGTCGCTTGAAGCGAGGCCTGCGTCTTTGAGCGCTTTTTGGCAAGGACCGACCGTTCTTTCGATCAAGTTATGGCAAAGGCTCTCGAGTTTGGCTCGGGAGAGTGTGAGCGCAAGGTGTTTTGGACCCGACGCATCCATCGTGATGAACGGCTGGTTGATCTCGGTCGTCATGACGCCAGAGAGCTCGATTTTGGCTTTTTCCGCCGCATCGCGAAGGCGCTGCAAGGCCATCTTGTCTTTGGAGAGGTCAATGCCGGTCTCTTTTTTAAACTCTTCGAGCATCCACTGGATGATGACGATATCAAAGTCGTCGCCGCCGAGGTGGGTATCGCCATTTGTTGCAAGCACTTCGAAGACGCCGTCGCCGATCTCGAGCACCGAGATATCAAATGTACCGCCGCCGAGATCGTATACTGCGATCTTCTTGTCGGTATTTTGCTTGTCGAGGCCATAAGCGAGAGCGGCAGCTGTCGGCTCGGGGATAATCCTTTTTACGTCGAGTCCTGCGATGCGGCCCGCATCTTTGGTGGATTGTCTTTGAGAGTCGTTAAAGTAAGCGGGAACGGTGATGACCGCCTCGGTTACTTTTTCGCCGAGATAGCTCTCTGCGGTCTCTTTCATTTTGATGAGGACTTGCGCTGCAGCCTCTTCAGGGGAGACGATTTTTCCATCTACTTCGAAGACGGCGTCGCCGTTTGCGTTTTTTATCACTTTGTAAGGAACGGTGGCAATCTCCGACTGAACCTCACTGAATTTGCGGCCGATAAACCGTTTTGTCGAATAGAGGGTTTTGTCAGGATTGGTTACGGCTTGGCGCTTGGCGGGGATACCGACGAGGCGCTCAGTTCCTTTATATGCGATCACAGAGGGAGTTGTTCTCGCCCCTTCCGCGCTTGCGATGACTACTGCGGATCCGCCTTCCATGATGGAGACGCAGGAGTTGGTGGTACCGAGGTCGATACCGATGATTTTTTTCTTTGCTTTTTGGTTCATATATTTTCTTCCTTCTTTAATTCTTCTGAAGCTACGGGTTCTTCTACAGGTTTTGGATGTTTGGCCACTTTGACCCGGGCGGGCCGGATCGTGCGGTTTGAGCTTTTATATCCCTTCGAGTACTCCTGAATGATCATTCCATCCGGCTGCTCGAGGGTTTCCACAATTTCAACCGCTTCGTGAAATTGGGGGTCAAAGGTGTTTCCCACCGAGTGGTAAGAGACGACTCCCTGGTTGTGGAGCACCTCTTTAAACTGAGAGAGGATCATCTGAAAACCCATCGCCCAGTTCTTCACGTCCCCAGTTGCGCTATCGGCAAAGCGGAGAGCGTTTTCAAAGTTATCGATTGCAGGGAGAAAGTCGGAGATCGAGTTTTCGATGCCGAATTTCGCCATCTCCTGCTTTTCTCTTTGCATCCGCTTGCGGATGTTGTCCTGCTCGGCGAGCGCGCGGAGGTATTTGTCCTTCCAGTCTTCAACCGGGGGTTCAGCTTGCGGCTGGATGTCTTCTACAGGCTTTTCTTCTTCTGTTTTCATTTAGGGTTCCTTGATTTGTTCTCGAGCAGGATAGAGGTATGGTCTACCTGCGGCGCATGAGAGGGTTGGCGAAACGAGATTTTGTGTTTATAGACGCTCTTGGTGAGTGTTTGGCTTAAGCAATCGGCGAAGAGCTGCGTCAGGCCAAAGAGATTTTTGTAGGGGAGGCGCATCGGCCCTAAAAGGGCGACTGCTCCCGCAATCGTCTGATGGATCCGATAAGGAGTTGCGATCACTGCGCACTCCGATCCGGGAGGGACAAAGGGGCAAAGCTCGTCGCCGATCCAAGAGGTGAGTTCGTTGTTCTTGGCGGATGTTTGCAGGAGCGCTCTCATTTGCGTCTCATCTTCAAGTAAAGAGAGGCTGTTTGCGAGGGCCGCCGCATCATTGAACTCGGGATAGGCGAGAAGTTTGGAAAGGCCGGTTCGCAAAATATCCTCATGGGAAAAATTCGCATAGCCGACGACATGGCGCACCATGATCTCGTTGTAGATGCGCTGAGCTGTTTTCGCATCGCTCTCTTTGAGGAAGAGGGGCTTTTCTCCCTTATTCATCCGCCAGAGAAAGTACTCTTCCAAAGAGCGGAAGAAAGGGGTGTCGACGGGGCGCTCGAGATAGATCGTCTCGGTGCGGATTAAACCGAAGTCGGTGATGAGGACGGAGAGGAGCTTGTGGGGATCGATCGGGATGATTTTGACATCCTGGACAAAGTCGTGATCGAATCTTGGGGCTGAGATAAAGACAGCGCAGCGGGTCATTTCGCTTAAAGCTTCAGCTGCTTTGTTGAGAGTTGTTCCGATCTCCCTCGATTCGCTATCGATTGCCTCGAGAAGCATTTTTTCCTGGGCGTTTTCGACGGTTCCTTGAGAGTGGAGAGAGTCGGCGTAAAGTCTAAAGGCTTTTTCGGTCGGGATTCTGCCGCCGGAGGTGTGCTGCTGCTTGAGGTATCCCTGCTCTTCCATCTTGCCAAAGTAATTGCGGATGGTAGCGGAACTAAGGGAGTCAAAACCATTTTCTTGAAGCGTATGAGAGCCGATCGGCTTGCCACTTTTCAAGTAAAGCTCGATGAGCCCGATCAGAACCGCTTGCTCTCGATCGGTCTTGGGAAGCCTTCTCGCGGGAATTTTTTTAGGAGTGGCAGTCTTCATAGTCCTTCGCTCATTTCATATGGAGATTATATCAAATAGGCGCCGCGATGCGCAAGAAATTTTAGCAATCATTGGTTTAGATTGCTGGATCTTGATTTTAAATAGCTAATCTTCTAGGACTAAGGATGCGATCGTTGGGAGGAGGTCGGTTAAAGATGCAGACCAGTCGATCCCCCTTTTATAAACAAGGCGGGCGCCGATAAATGCGGCGATCACTGCTTTTTTGTGAATTTCGGGAATTGTTAAAACTTTTTTTGAATATTTGTTTCGGAGAAGAGGCGGACAATAGGCGAGTAAACAGCGGATCAGCGGCTCTTTTGGATCTTTGGGAAGATCGATCGTCTCGAGATAATCGAGGAGCTGATATTTAAAGAGATTGATTTTTTCGGAGATCTTTTCCGAGACGTCCGTCAGGTAGGCACCGGTTTCTTTATGGGTATTTAAAAGGAGGCGTGCTTCATTCATCGCTGCCATTTTGATGAACTCGAGCACCTCTTTAATATACTGAGGCTTTTCCTTGATGAACTCCTCTTCCGACATGCAAAGGCTCGCGAGCACTTCCAAAGAAGAGCAGATGACGCCCCCTTTATTGCAGGAGCTGTCTTTAATGATGATCACGCCGAGCTTTTCAAGCTCTCTTCTGGCTCCGGGAGTGAGGTAGAGGTTCGCCCCTTCGACGATCGCCTTTGAGGTGGGTTTGCCCATTTCGTCGAGGTAGTTTTGCCAGTTTGTCTCATTCAGAGTTCTCGGGCGTCCTCCGCCGGTGATGAAGATATCTGTTTTGATTTGGTTCATATTGCTGCGGAAGAGATGGTTCATCTCGTTGCCGGACAGATAATCTTGGACGAGCTTGCCCCCTTTTTTTCTAAAGCAAAGCGTCTGCTGGGCATAGGAGCTCTCTTCTCTTTTTGTTTTGAGATCGAGCAAAAACCCCCCCTCGGAGAGCTTTTCGGGAGGGTAGTTGCGGATAGGGACCGATTTGTGAAAGAGCTCCACCATCTCTTTGAGATCGAGTCCTTCCGGATCATAGATTGTTCCCGAGACGTCGGTCAGGGCGAGGAGTTTGGCCGTTTTTGGGTAGAATTTGTAGAGGTTGAGGATTTCGTTTCCGGCGACGTCGCCATCAGGTCCTCCCGAAATTTTTAAGGTGAAGCGATCTTTTTCGGGATTGATGCCGAGGTAGAGAAGCACCTCGTGCATGTAGACGTTGACGCCATAGGAGGTGACGCCAAATTCTTTATGGTTGATGCCGGCGCCGGGTTTGCTGCTCATGAACGATCTTCCCGGCTTATATCCCTTCCTGACTGCAAAATTTGCAATCCAGACGATCATGTCATTCGACATATTTTCATCGGGACCAAGGTAGATGTATTCGGGCTTTTTCCAATAGTCGACGATCGATTTGGCTCTCAGTTTTCCGTCATCTTCGCAGTTGACCAGGGTGACGAGACTGTCGATAAAGGAGCGTTGCGATGCAAAAATAAACGCCTGTTTGTGATCGCGTCTAAAAATGGAGAGCTTTTCCTCTTGGATTGCGTCCAAGACTCCATCTGCCTCCATCTCTTTTTTATAAACTTCTTCTTCCGAGCTGAATGTGTCAAAGGGCTCGAGGAGGATTGCCGTTTTAGCGCCCCCTTCAGGGATGTCTTTGTTTTTCTTTTGCTGCGTGTAGGCGAGGTTATACGCTTCGGAAAAGATGTTGTTTCTCTCGGATAAAAACTGCTCTCTTCTTTCGGGAATAACGGTTCTGACGCCGCCTCTTGCCAAATCTTTAAAGCGGATGTTGAAGCCGATGAAGTGCATGCCGCAGATGAAGAAGATCGCAAATGGAAGCTCCGGGAATTTTTCTTTCCTTTCAAAAGGGACTGCATCGAGATATTGGGGCTCCAGTCTAAATGAAAAGCTCGTCTTGTTATTGCGATAGAAATTGGTTTTTAGCGTGAAGTGGATGAAATTCATCGCCTGTTTGAGGATGTTTTTTCTCCTCTGATCGTTGAGGGCCTGTCCCGTGTCGAGACGATCCACCAGCGAGAAGAACTCCTTTTGGATTTTATTGAATTTGGAAAGGTCGTGTTTTTCCGGGTGGAATTTGGCTTCAAATGCCTTGCAGAGTTTAACGGTGAGTTCAGGGTGTCGAGAGAGTCCCTCGATCGCATTTTCATGGGAGTAGAGATTCGGATCGGCGTAGACGAGAACCTGGTGGACAAAGCTGGCGATGCTTCTCACGAGATGCCCCTCATTGCCGCTCAAAGTCTGGTTTTGGACAAAAGCGCTGTTGATGAGGTCGTTGGTCTCAAAGTATTTTAAAAGGACGACCTCTCGCAAAAAATCGTCAAGGTCGGCCTCTTCCCAAGCGGCCTTTCCTTTCATGCCGTGGAGGCCGAGAGAGAGGATGAGGATGCTCTCAGTGCTATAGGGATTGATGTAGGTGGCGACGACTTTTTGAAGGGCGAGTTTATGGGAATTGATGATTTTTGCGAGATGATACAAAAAGCCCGCTTTCGGCACGTTTCGCCAGGCCATGATGAGCTGAAGCGAAGGGGCTTCTTTGCTTTTCCAGTCTTCATTTCTTCTCAACTCGTATTGGCACTGATCTCTCGTTTTGGCCCTTAAAAAAAGATCGATGGCGATTTTAAGCCTCTCATCTGTCATCGAGCGGACAAAGCAGGGCGTGAGGCCGTGAAGAAGCGGTTCGAGTTCTTCCGACTTCAGATCGGGATTTTTTTCTCTGACGAGCTTGAGGATCTCTTTTTTTTGCTCTTGGGACAGCGTCTCTTCTTCACCCGAATCCTTAAAGTACAGGACGGCAATTCTCAGATTTTTCTTCTTTTCGCCGGGCGGCGGCTCGTTGGAGACGAAAGCCCTGTAGTAGCGGATGGCCAAGTGGCTGTGCATTTTCAAGATTTTGAGATCGGCGTCCGGGGCATCGCTGCACAAGATGACGATTCTGTCTTTTAGGTGGATGGGGCAAAACCGATCTTGGAGGGCAAAGCTGAGAAGGTTGCGGGCGATCAAGATCCGCATCCCTACATCCACCTCATTGAAAAACTTGGGCGGCATGTGGTTTTCCAGCCATCGGTAGGCCTTGGCGAACTCTTCTGATTCGGCCTGGATGGCCTCCTTGAGCTCTTCTTGAGATAGGGGGGAGTGGCCCTTTGGCTTTTGGGGGTGCATGCTCCCTTTCTACTCTATCAACTCTTTTTTTTCTATATGCAACGCGATTCAAAATTTTCATGGAAAAAATTAGGCCGACTAAACATATTAGGCAGTCTCTTATACAAAAGCAGGCAGCATGGGTTCTTTTTCTGAAATACTCATTAGAATTTTCATTGGGTTTGTGGCAGCCCTTGGCTATGGGTTTGCCTTTCTTAAAATATATGAACTTTTTCGAAGAGGCGTTCATCAAAATAATCGAGCCAAAATTTGGTGGGCGTTCTCATCTGCAATTTTTTTGCTGATTTTAATCGTCTATCTGTTTTCACAATAAGAAGGTTTAAGATGCTCCCTCAAAAAGTTACAGTCGCTTTAGTATCCAGTCTTTGTGTTCTGTGTTGTTTGCCTCAGACCAGGGCTTTTTCATCAAAAATTTCTTGACTTCCGAATA
>MGLY01000045.1:0-1225 GCA_001794935.1 Chlamydiae bacterium RIFCSPHIGHO2_12_FULL_49_9
TCGAGCCACTGTCCGACGACGCACTCCGGTTCCATGGCTTTGGCCTCTTCGATCGAAATTTCCTCTGTCGGGGTTGTCACCTTCTCGACGATCTTCTTTTGGGTGAAGACCTCGATTTCGCCTGTTTTCGAGTTGATCTCAACACTGACCTTCTCGCCAAGCCCCTTGACGCTTTTGCGCGCAGCGGCACGGAGAGAATCCGCGATCGCTTCAATCACGATCTCCCTTTTGATCCCTTTTTCGCGCTCGAGGTATTCAAAGATAGCGATTAAGTCTTTATTCATCCCTCACCTTCTTGAGATGCTTTCTTTTTTCCCTTTTTAGGCTTGGCGCCGACGACGATATCATCGCGGTTCTGCTGATTCTTCTCGATCAGATATTCTTTGATCGAAAGAGCAATCTTCTTGTGCTCCGGATCGAGCTTGATGACTTTTGCAGTCACTTCAGCGCCCTTCGCAACGACGTCTTCGACTTTGCCGAAAGGTTGGTCGGAGAGCTCCGTCACGTGGATCAGAGCTTCAATGCCGTTATCCAACTGGACAAATGCACCGAAGGCGGTGATCTTGGTGATGACTCCGTGAACCAAAGATCCTACGGGAAGAGTTTTCTCGATTGTCTCCCAAGGATTGTCGCTCAGCTGCTTTACGCCGAGGGTGATTTTTTTGCTCTCTTTATCGACAGAGAGAATGATCGCTTCCACTTTGTCGCCCTTTTTGAGAACTTCCGATGGGTGGGAGACTTTCTTGATCCAGCTCAAGTCTGAGATGTGGATCAGTCCGTCTACGCCCGGCTCCAACTCGACGAATGCGCCGTAGTTGGTCAGGTTGCGGATCTCGGCGACTACGCTGCTGCCGACAGGATACTTTCTCTCGACGTCTTCCCAAGGATTGCGCTCTGTCTGCTTGATGCCGAGAGAGATTTTTCCTTCTTCTTTTTGGACAGAGAGAACAATCGCTTCCACTTCATCGCCGACGTGTACAACTTCGCTTGGCTCTGTGACGTTTTTCGTCCAAGACATTTCAGAGACGTGAATGAGTCCTTCGATGCCCGGTTCGATTTCGATGAAGGCGCCGTAGGAGACGAGGTTGACGATTTTCCCGCGGATACGCGTTCCTGCAGGATATTTCTTCTCGATCTCTTCCCATGGGTTGTCTTCTTTTTGCTTCAGGCCGAGAGCGACTCTGCCTTTATCGCGATCGACATGGAGGATAACGACATCGAGTTC
>MGLY01000045.1:1234-1376 GCA_001794935.1 Chlamydiae bacterium RIFCSPHIGHO2_12_FULL_49_9
GTGAACCACTTCGGACGGATGGCGGATGCGCTTCCAGGTCATGTCTGTGATGTGGAGGAGGCCGTCGATGCCGTCGAGATCTAAGAATACGCCGAAATCGGTGATGTTCTTCACGACGCCTTTGCGGCTTGTGCCTTCTTTG
>MGLY01000045.1:1424-6967 GCA_001794935.1 Chlamydiae bacterium RIFCSPHIGHO2_12_FULL_49_9
ATGAGGCCGCCCTTGACTTTTCGGATGACTTTTCCTTTGACGATCGAGCCTTCCTGGCAATTGTTGACGATGTACTCCCACTGGCGGAATTTGCGCGCTTTCTCTTTGGAAAGGACGATTTGTCCATCATCGCCTTCTGTGGCGTCGAGATACACTTCCGTGTCTTTGCCCAAAACGACTTCTTCCGGTTCAGAAAATTCTGAAATCGGCACGAGCCCTTCAGATTTGAGTCCCACATCTACGACTACGTAATCTTTCGATACTTCGACGATTCTCCCCTTTAAGATCTGTCCGACATTTAAGAGGGAGAGGGCGCCTTCTTCATCCGGTTTTTGTTTTCCGTAGAGAAGATCGCGAAATTGTCTCGCCTCGTGTTCTTGAAAGTCGACGTCGTCGAGAACGTTGCTGCTATTCCAGTCGTGTGTAGGGTGTTTTGGTGGCATGTTGAGGGGTTGCTCCTGTTAATAAAACGGCATGAGTCCTTCGGCAAAATTGCAATGCAGTCGGCGGACATACCTGGTTAAAGGAAAAAGATTAACAAAAGATCTCGAATAAACGCAAGGGCAAAGGAGCGGAGCTCTTCGAAGGGGCGCGAAAAGCGCGTTCAAATTTATTTTATCGTTCTCATTAAATTTGAATCAGAATGTTTTTTCTAATCGATCCGATTTTTTATGAAATTTTTTTCACGCATTATTACAACGCGCTTTGCATAGACAGAATCTGGCCTTTTATCTCTGTGTGTAAGCGGTTTATGAAGTTTTATTTTTGAATTGATAATGTGATATTTTGTTAAAAATTTTGTATAAACTTTTAAAAAAATAAAATTTTTACTTTATTTTTTCTAAGTTTGTTCGTTAGATTGAAAATTTCTAGCGTTTGGGGCGAGGAATTGTTTGCCAGGCGAAGAATCGATCGATTAGGATTCTTCACTTTTCAAACAGGAAAGCAGAAAATGGAAACAGAAATCTTAGTGATGAAATTCGGCGGAGCGAGTGTTGTAAATACAGAAAGCTTTCTAAAAATTGCCGAACTCATTATTGAAAGATCTAAACAGCATCCAAAAATTGTAGTTGTTGTAAGCGCGATGGCAAATACCACAGATCAGCTTCTCGAGATGGCAAAACAGGTGCATCCCGAGCCGCCCAGAAGAGAAACGGATATGTTGGTATCGGTGGGTGAAAGAATCAGCATCGCTCTTTTGGCAATGGCCCTTTCACTAAAGGGAAAAGAGGCCGTGAGTTTCACCGGCAGCCAATCGGGAATCGTCACTTGCAACAATCACATGGATGCGAAAATCGTCGACGTTCGCCCGCACCGTTTAGTGAAAGCATTGAATGAGGGCAAGATCGCAATCGTCGCGGGCTTTCAGGGCGTAAGCAAGGGCGGCGAGATCACAACGCTGGGCCGCGGCGGATCCGATACGAGCGCGGTTGCTCTAGGCGTAGCGCTGAATGCGGCCGCAGTGGAGTTCTATAAGGATGTCGCCGGTATTTACGATTCGGATCCGAAGAAAAATCCGAAGGCGAGCCTTTTTTCAGAAATGGATTACGACAAAGCGCTTGAACTGACTCAAAGCGGAGCAAAGGTGCTCCAAAGTAGAAGTGTGGCCCTCGCTCAAAAAAACGGAGTTGCGCTCTCCATTCGCTCCTTTCACAATCCCGCGATGAAGGGAACGGTTGTCGGCGCGGGGGCTAAAAGACGATCAGAAATGATTTACGAGGTGGATTCATGTTCTTAAGGGTAGAAGAGCAACTCGAGTTCGATTTCCAGTTTAGCTGCCCCTTTATAGAGGCTGAGTACTACCGGGATGGCGCCCAGGATCTGATCCGAAAGTTGGTTCCGAATGAGCTTCTCGAGGCGTCGAACTCTGCGCTCGCCTCTCAAAGAGCCCGCTTTGCCGACATGCTCCCTTTAATTACCTGGTCTGAGCTCAATAAAGCCCCGTGCGCCCTTTCGGTTCTTCTTCTTTGCAAATATAGATTGAACGCCTGCAATTTCTTTTACGACATGGTGAGCCGCTGGCTACTGCCCCAAAAAAGGGTCAACGTGGAACTTTTTTTCGCATCGGATGTGAGACTGCCCCATTTAAGCGATGATTTGCTGAGCGTGGCTGAGGTCGTCGTGCACCTGAAGAGCGCCCACGATGTGGAAGAGGTGAGAAGAAATCTTCACGCAGTGGAGACGGAAATTAGACTCGGCGTTGTTTCAAATTATCATGCGAGGAGGATTTTGGAGTTCAAAGGTCTTTCCACTGACGGAAAGACGGCGATGATCCAAGAGAAAATCGGCTCATTGATTCAGAGCCACTCGAAAGATTTCGATCAGGGAATTTTCTCTCAGATGCAGCACTTCTTAGTCACTTGCAGAGAAGATTTTAAGACGATGCGCGACTATCACCACATCAGCCGCATCATTTCGAATCTCTATTCCATTAGAAAAGTATTAAAGCAAAACGTCGCCGTCTTCCCGACAAAGCGGCACGTGAGTCTCAAATTTTTCAAAACGATGCTCACGCCCCCGGCGCAGAAAGAAAAGCCGGTGCTCGGCATTTTGGCGGGGCTCAATTTCTTGCAAGAGCACGAAGTATTTGAGACGGGCCATTTGCTCACGGCCGTGCAAAGGCATGTGCCCGGCGTGCGCCTCGTCGAGGGGTCTTTATTCGTCGACCGATCGGAGAAAACGCTCCAGACGATCTATCTCGAAATTGAGAAAAACGATCGCGTTGATTTCAGTTTAGATGAGGTCAATACGCTCCGCAAAGAGATGCCCGATCAGATCAAAGAGCACATCGAGCAGCTCACTCACCCCATTTTCATGCCGAGAAATGAAGAAGAGGTGCTGCGCAACATCATGTCGCTCTCTCGCCAGCTCCGCTTTGTCCACGATATTCCCCAGGTGATCATCTCATTCGATGAGCAAAAGGGGAGCGAGCTTTGCTTCACAGTCATTTTGCTCCGCGTCCACGCAGAGGAGAGCCAGAGTGTTCAAGATCTTTTTGCGCCCAAAAAGACAGCTCTGAAATTTACCGTTGACCGGGTGAGAAAAGTGGGGTTGATGCGCCGTAAATACGCAAAAGAGGCCTCTGTTTTCAGAACCGTGATTCCGGGCAGCCGATTTTTAAGGCCGGACCACTCAGTCGATCTCTATAAGGCAAGAGAATACATCTTGTCCGAGCTCACAAAAGTTGTCGGCGAAGTGAGAGACTACAACGGCGGGATGATCTACAAACAAAATGAATCCTTGAGCGCGCTCAAGGCTTCTTTGGGCAGAATCGGCGAGCAAAACGATCTTCTTTTGGAGAAATTCTTCCACGCCTTGATGCCGATGGAAATGAGAAGCGTTCTTGAGACAGATCCGCTAAAACAGCTCTTTTTGCTTTTGACGCAGGCGATGAAGGCCGATTTTAGACATAAGAGAAAAAATGGGGACTGGCTCTTCAAGCAAGACCCGAAACGGCTCTTTGCCATCTTGCCCTATAGCGACCCGAACAAGAAAAAAAGGGTCGCCGAGCGGCTACAAGCCCTCTCTATCCCCAATCACAAACTTGTCTCTTTCGCCTTAGACGGAGTAGACTCCTCCTATGCAGGTTATCTCCTCTTTTCTGAAAGCGAACCCTTAAGAGAAGATTTCCTCAAGGTTTTTGAAAACCTTTAGATATTGCTAGAATTTAGGGCCAAACCCTAACATCTCAAGCAATGAAAAAGCCAAATATTCAAGTATGTCCCTCGATCCTCTCCGCTGATTTCGGGCGTCTGGCCGAAGAGGCTGGGCGCATTGAGAAGGCGGGGGCGGATGCCATTCACGTCGATATCATGGACGGCCATTTTGTCCCCAATTTGACTCTGGGGCCAAGGGCGCTTGCCGCGATCAATCGGGCGACCGATCTCTTTTTAGACGTCCACATCATGATCTACAACCCGTTCGACTATATCGAAGAGCTCGTCAAGGCGGGCGCCGATCGGATTACGTTCCACTTCGAAGCGACGGAAGATGTGGAAGACACTTTGGCATTCATTAGAAAATGCGGGAAGAAGGCGGGGTTGGCCTTTAGGCCGGAAACCTCCTTTTCGATGATCCCCAAATATTTGACCCAGTGCGATCTCATTTTGCTCATGACGGTGAGCCCCGGCTTCGGCGGGCAGAAGTTTATGCCCGAAGTATTGGAGAAGGTGAGACTCACGAGAGAGGCGTGCGATTTAAGAAGGATCCGGCAAGGGGGGATCGTGGCCGAGGGGGGGATTTCTCTTCCCCCATTTGATATTCAAGTCGATGGAGGCATTAATTTAGAGACGGGGAAAGAGTGCGTGAAAGCAGGGGCAAATGTGCTTGTCAGCGGCAATTATTTATATGGCTTACCTGATTTAGCAGCCGGCGTTAAAAGTTTGAAGAGCCTATGAAGAAAGTCGTTGTCATCGGTGGCGGCACGGGCAACTTTGTCGTCTTGAAAGGGCTGAAGAAATACCAGCTCGATCTGACGGCGATTGTCTCGATGGCAGATGACGGGGGAAGCACTGGTATTTTGCGAGACGAGCTCGGCGTTTTGCCGCCGGGAGATGTGCGCCAGTGTCTGGTTGCTCTGTCCAATTCCAGCAGACTCATGCGCTCTTTAATGAACTACCGCTTTGAAAACGGGGGGCTGGGAGGACATTCGTTTGGCAATCTTTTGCTCTCCGCGCTTGAAAAAGTGACGGGCAGCTTTGAAAAGGCGGTCGAAGAGGCGGGCAAAATTCTCTATATCAAAGGGAAAGTGATCCCCGTCACAACCCACCAAGTGCGTCTCAGGATGGTCCTCAACAATCGGAGAATTTTAGAGGGAGAAAAGGAGATTTACCTCTCTCACGAGATCGAAAAGGGGTACGATACGATTTACCTCGAGCCCTATCCGAAGGTCAATCCGCGCGTCATCGAAGAGATCGCCAATGCCGACCTCGTCGTCTTAGGGCCTGGAGGACTCCACACATCGCTGATTCCGAACCTCCTCGTAGAAGGGGTCAGTGAGGCCATTTGCAAGAGCGCCGCGAAAAAAGTCTTCGTCTTGAATCTGATGAACCGGAAAGGACAGACAACCGGTTTCAAGGCGAGCCATTATCTCAATGAGATTGTCCGCTTTTTAGGTCGCGATGTCTTTGACCATATTTTGATCAACTCCCAAAAAGCGCCGAAAGAGTTGATCGATGTCTACGCCAAAGAAGGGGAGGCAGTGGAGAACGACCTCGACCAGGCGCGCGTCGTGACCGCTGACCTGCTCGGCCCGATTGCAGAGACGACAGGGCGCGACCTGCTGAAGAGGAACCTGATTCGCCATGATTCAAATAAACTGGCCCAGGAGTTAATGAAAATTGTTGATCATCTTTGACCTAGACGACACCCTGATCGACACATCGGGGGCGGTGACCCCGTTTAAATTGAAAGAGTGTCTCAAAAGACTCATAGCCGGGGGGGTGCCCATCTCCGACTTAAGCGAGGCCCATCGCCAGCTCCTCAAGCTGAATGCCAAATCCCCCAAATCTTTGGACGCGCTGGTTTCTTTTGCCGCTCCCTAC
>MGLY01000046.1 GCA_001794935.1 Chlamydiae bacterium RIFCSPHIGHO2_12_FULL_49_9
TTCGCAATGTCGTGAAGACGCACCTTGGAAGTTGGTTTATGAAAGGCTCTTTCGAGCTTTTCTTTGAGGAGATCGTCGATTCGGCCGATCTTGGACTCGAACAGAGGAAATCCTTGAGGATCGGTTTTCTCTTCCGTGTTTTCCTGAGCGTGGATTTCCATGGGCGTCCTAAGGGGCCAAATGATTACATCTCTAGCAGACTCTTCTTGAAGATTCTGTAGGAAATATAGAGCAATTTTTAGGTTTAGCGCAAGGAAAAACCTCTAGAAATTAAAGACTTTGTCAATTATCCTGGCTATCACCGAAAACAACTGCGAAAGAAATCGTGCACGACCCAAACAAAATTAGAAACATCGCCATTATCGCCCACATCGACCACGGAAAAACAACTCTACTGGATAGTCTTCTCGGACAGTCAAATATCTTCCGCGAAAACGAAAAGATCCCCGAGCGGGTCATGGACAGCTACGATCAGGAAAAAGAGCGCGGAATCACAATCTTCGCCAAGCACACCTGCGTCAACTACAAAGATTACAAGATCAATATCATCGACACCCCGGGCCACGCCGATTTTTCCGGCGAGGTGGAGCGGGTTTTAGGGATGGTCAACTGCGTCCTTCTCCTCGTCGACGCCCAGGAAGGGCCGATGCCCCAGACGCGCTTCGTCCTCTCTCAAGCGCTGAAAATGGGCCTTCGCCCCATCGTCGTCCTCAACAAGATCGACCGCCCTCACGCAGACCCCGATCGAGTTCTCAACCTCACATTCGATCTCTTCATGGAACTCAGAGCGAATGACGAGCAGCTCGATTTCTCCTACATCTATGCGTCCGGCTTTAACGGCTACGCAATCGCAAAGCTCGGCGACACTCCCAAAGACCTGACGCCCCTTTTCGAACTCATTTTAAAAGCGGCTCCCGCCCCATCGGGCAATCTCGATCTCCCATTCCTCATGCAGGCAGCGACGCTGAGCTACGACGACTACGTCGGAAGACAGGCTTGCGGCCGGATCCTCGAGGGAAAAATCTCCAAGGGCGATATCATCACCCGCGTCGACCGAAACGGGAACCACACAAACCACAAAATCGTCCGCATCGAGGGACACCTCGGCCTGAAAAAGATCGAAGTGGAAAGCGCCGGCGCCGGCGACATCGTCAGCCTTTCAGGAATTCCCGAAGTGGAGATCGGAGACACTCTCTGCGCGCAAGACAACATTGTTCAACTCCCCCCGATCACTCTTGCAGAGCCCACCGTTTCAATTGAGTTTCTCGTCAACACGAGCCCCTTTGTCGGAAAAGACGGCAAGCACGTTACGATGAATAAACTCCGCGAGCGCCTTCAAAAAGAAAAACGGGCCAACATCTCGCTTAAAATCGAAGAGGTCGCAGGGCGCGATGACGCAATCCGCGTCTGCGGAAGGGGCGAGCTTCACCTCGCCGTTCTCATCGAGGCGATGAGAAGAGAGAGCTTTGAGCTTGCTCTTTCAAAACCGAAAGTGATCACAAAAACAGAAAATGGCGTTGTAATGGAGCCGATGGAGCGCGTCCACGTCGAAGTGCCTGAGCAATTTTCAGGGACGGTCATTGAAGATCTCTCGAAGAGAAAAGGCGAAATGCGCTCTTTAGAGACCTCCGAGCACGGCCTGACGACGATGCAGTTTCTCGTCCCGACGAGAGGTCTTATGGGCTACAGAAATGACTTTCTCACCCGCACATCGGGTCTTGGCGTTCTCACCTCCATTTTCGAAACCTTTGCTCCCTGGAAAGGGGAAATGGCGGGGCGCTTGCGCGGCGTGATGATCTCCAACAGCGGCGGAAAGGCAAACGGCTACGGCCTTTTCAACTTGCAAGAGCGCGGCGCCCTTTTTGTGAAGCCGGGCGATGAGGTGTATGAAGGGATGGTCGTCGGCGAGCATGCGCGCGATAACGACATCGTCGTGAATGCGACAAAAGCAAAGCAGCTCACAAACGTCAGAGCCGCAGGCAGCGATGAGAACATCATCTTAACGCCGCCTCGCAAATTCACGCTCGAACAAGCGATCGACTACATCGCAGACGATGAACTTGTTGAAGTAACGCCGAATTTCATTCGTCTTCGCAAGACCTATTTGACAGAGAACGAAAGAAAGCGCTTCTCGAGAAATTAATGACTATTTAGAATGCCCTTTCAAAGAGAAAGGTAAGGGCATTCATGTCAGTTTCGATCGTTCGCATCGCATCAGAAAACCGCGCTAAAATAGCTCTTGCATTTGCGGCTCTTCTCCTCTTTTTAGTCCCAACCGAATACAAGTACGACAAGCTGTTTCGCTTTTTCTCATTGGATCTGATCCCTCCAGGCCTCACACTTCCAAAACACTACGACAAAAAGATCTACTTTTATATCTCTGACTTTTTATCCCTCGGTCTTTTTTCCTTTCTCTTGATCCGGATGAGAGATCTAAAGAGACGCCTTTTTTTAGATAGAGGAGCTTTTTTTCTCTGGATCCTTTTTTCTCTCGCTTTTCTTTCGATTCCCGTCTCCTCTTTTGCCTTTTATGCCATCCCCTATATTCGCCTCTTCCAGCTCCTTTCGCCAATTCTCCTCTATTCTTTTTTGGCAAATGCGGATGTCTATACAAATAAGGAGGCGATCACCCGGCTTCTCTTTGGCGCGCTTATCGCTGCCGCATCTCTCCAGTCAATGATCGCGATTACCCAGTACTTCACCCAAAACTCTCTTGGGCTTCACTTTTTAAGCGAAATGCAGTTCTCTTATGGCAACATCCGCTGTCCCTGTTTTGGAATGTCAGACGGAAGCCGCTGGATGATCGATCGACTGACCGATCGAGTCGCGCCGCTTCCGATTTTAATGAGGGCGCCCGGCACTCTGCCGCATCCAAACATTTTGGGAGGCTTTTTGATGGCCTCCCTGATCGCCTCTTATGCCGCCTTTATCGAGTGGAAAAAATGGCGCCCCCTCTTCTCTCTGCTCATCCCCGTTTTTTTCTTTGCGATGGCTGTCACCTATTCAAGAGCTGCTCTCTTTGCCTGGGGCCTCGGCACGGTTCTCTGGTATGCCCTCCAATTTAAGGACAAAGGGAAAAGACTCCTCTTCGATCCCCTCATTCGAAAGCTCACTTATCTCATTATCTTCTCATTCATGCTCAGCGCCGCCCTCCTCTTCCAGCAATATACGGAGCGAGGGGGCGTTGTGAATTACAACGCAACTGCCAAAGGAGCGGATACAGTGCGCCATGTGTATTGCGATGTCGCCTACAAAATGATCGCCCGCAACCCCGCACTCGGCGTGGGCTTTACCCAATTCTCCATCCACTCGCCAGACTACCTGCCGCCAGAAATGGCAAAAGACAGAAATACGACGACTCACAACATCTACTTATTCCTGGCCTCTGAAACAGGCCTTTTTTCCCTCAGCGCCTTTCTTCTCTTTATCGGAAGCTTGCTCCTCGCTGCAAAAAAAGCGCAAATAAGCTCGTATACGGCATCGCTGATAGCCATCTTCGTCGCTTTTCTTTTCATCGGCGGATGCGACTTTTATCTCATCTTCGCCCAGCAAGGGCGCCTCCTCTTCTTCTCTATAGCAGGACTTCTCGCAGCGAATGTCGAGTGGAGAAAACGTGAAAGAGCCGTCTAGAACTGAAGTTTGGAAAATGTTCGATGCGATCTCTCCAACCTACGATCGGATCAACCGGATCCTTTCTCTCGGGATGGATCGATCGTGGAGAAGCAAAGCGGCCGAACACCTCCCCACTAAGGAAAATCTCGCCCTTCTAGATCTCGCAACTGGCACCGCCGATCAGCTGATTGCCCTTTTTGATAGTAAAGCATCCATCAAGTCAGCCATCGGCATCGATCTATCCTCTGAAATGCTCTCTATCGGAAAAAAGAAAATCGATCAGAAGCCCTACAAAGAAAAGGTCTCTCTTCAAAGAGGCGACGCAGAAAAAATCCCTTTCAAAGACGCCTCTTTCCATGCAGTGAGTCTCTCTTTTGGCATCCGAAATGTGATCGATCCTCTCACCTCTATGAAAGAGATCCATCGGGTCTTAAAAAAAGGGGGCAAATGTCTCATCTTGGAATTTTCTCTTCCGCCAAAACCGATCCGCCCTTTTTATCTCTTCTATCTTCGCCACATTCTTCCCTACATCGGCGCCCTCTTTTCAAAATCCAAAAACGCCTATCGCTATCTCAATCAAACAATCGAGACATTCCCCTCAGGAAATGCTTTTTTAGACCTTTTGGAAAAAGCTGAATTTACAAAGAAAGCGGCCTACCCGATGGCCTTTGGCGCAGTCACCCTTTACGTTGCAGAAAAGTGAAAATTTTTTGGTTAGATAAAAACGGAAAATCCCCTCCCCCCGACGCAAAATTTTATGTCCGCCCCTTCTCATCTCCTCTCATCGCAAAAAAAATCACCCGCATAGATACTCTTCCTCCTCCAGCCTCCCCGATTAAAATCCTCTCAAAGAAATTTTTTCCCACAAAAGATGAGTGGATCCAAAACGTCGAGAAAACTCTTCTGCAAATCAAAAAAAACCACCTGAAAAAAGTCGTCCTGGCCCGCACCGTAACGCTCGAGTTCGAGACCGCTCCCGATCCTTTTAGGGTCACCTCCGCTCTAAAACAAAAAAGCGAAGGGGCGTTTCTCTTTTGTCTCTCCGATCCCTCCTTCTCTTTTTTGGGAGCTACCCCCGAAAGACTTTTCCTCAGAGAAAAGTCAGCTATCCAAAGCGACGCTCTTGCCGGGACAAAAAAAAGGGGCGAAGAAGGTCTTCTTTACTCCCCTAAAGATCTCCATGAATTTTCCCTCGTTAGAACTTATATTCAAGAAACCCTCTCCCCTTTTTGCTCCTCCATCACTGCCTCTCCAACCTCTATTCATGAAACCGCAAATCTTCAACACCTCCACTCCGTAGTTTCCGCGTGCTTAGAAAAACCCCTTTCCGATCTCGACATCCTGGAAAAACTCCATCCCACCCCCGCCCTCTTGGGCACGCCCACAGAAAAAGCCTCTCTCTGGCTTCAAAAAATCGAGCCCATCTCCAGAGGATTTTATGGCGGGGCCATCGGCTGGATCGCCAAAGACTCATCAGATTGGATCGTCGCCATCAGATCGTGTCTTCTCGAAAAAAACACCGCCACCCTCTTTTCAGCAGCCGGCATCGTCGAAGGCTCCGATCCGGAAAAAGAGTGGGATGAGCTCGATCAAAAACTCAAACTCTACGACCACATATTCTATGAATGAATTCATCGACCAACTCATCTGCCAAAACATCACCCACTTCTGCATCGCTCCCGGCTCAAGATCAACGCCTCTCGTCCTCGCAGCGGCCTCTCATCCCAAAGCGCACATCCACGTCCACTACGATGAAAGAGGTCTCGCCTTCTTCGCCCTCGGCCTTGCCAAAGCCCTCAAAGCGCCCACAGCCCTCATCGTCACCTCAGGAACCGCCGTCGGCAACCTCCTCCCTGCCGTCATGGAAGCGCATCACAGCTGCACTCCCCTCATTCTCCTCACTGCAGATCGCCCTCCAGAGCTCCTCAACACCTCCGCCAATCAAACCACCCACCAATCAAACATCTTCTCCCCCTTCGTCCGCCTTCAAATCGACCTCCCCCCGGAAAGCTCCCCCTCCTTCCTCCGCTCCACTGCTGCCTCCGCCCACTTTCACTCGCTCCAAAACCCACCCGGCCCCGTCCACATCAACTGCGGACTCAGAGAACCT
>MGLY01000047.1:0-493 GCA_001794935.1 Chlamydiae bacterium RIFCSPHIGHO2_12_FULL_49_9
TCGCGCCCGGGCGCTGCTTCCGCAACGAGGACATCTCAGCCCGCTCTCACGTCTTCTTCCATCAGATCGAAGGCTTTTACATCGATAAAAACATCACCTTTTCGGATCTCCTTTCCACCATGGATGAGTTTCTCTCCAAATTTCTCGGAGAGAAAGTGGAAACGCGCTATCGCCCGAGTTACTTTCCCTTCGTGGAGCCGGGCCTTGAAGTAGACGTTCGGTGCACATCCTGCAAGGGCTCCGGCTGCCGCATTTGCAAACATACGGGCTGGCTCGAGATTCTCGGAGCAGGCCTCATCCATCCTGAAGTACTTAAAAAAGGGCGCATCGATCCCGAGATCTACTCCGGCTATGCGTGGGGAATGGGAATCGAGCGCCTCACCATGCTGCTCGGCGACATCCGGGATATCCGTCTCTTCACCGAAAACGATCTCCGTTTTCTCGAACAATTTCCTTGAGGTATAACCAGCCTATCTTTTAGCATTTGTGCTCT
>MGLY01000047.1:513-25824 GCA_001794935.1 Chlamydiae bacterium RIFCSPHIGHO2_12_FULL_49_9
CCGAAACAAAAAGCCCTGGCCTCGGCCAGGGTTTTTTTGTTTCGGAAGAAGTAAGCCACTAAATGTGGCTTACGGGTAGGATTCGAGTCCGGACTTTAGTCCGGACCGCCGGCCCGGAGGCAAAGCAGCTTTGCTGCTATGCCGTGAGGGCATCCCAAACGCAACGAAGTTTGCGTTTGCAGGTGGGGGTGTGGGGGAGGAGCGGAGCGCCTCCCCCGCTCTTGCTTCTCCAAAATTCGATGCAAGAAAAACGTTGATTCTGTATAAGTCTCTCACAAAATAATAAGGCGAGAACTTTTATGAATTTTATCGGAGAGTATGCAGATACGATCAGGTCTTTTCTTTCGATATTTATGTCTCTATGCGCTTTTTTGATTTTTATTCCAAAGGGACATGATTACCTTAAAAAGTGGCAGAAAAGCGGAAAGTCTGTGGAGTTTTCCGCATTTATCATGTTTTTTGTCGGTGCATTTTTCTTCCTCTCCGCTAATTACATCGTTTTCTTGAAAATCATCTCTAAGTGGCAAATTTAACTCGCCGAAGCTTGAAACTTTTCCCCTCCTCACTCTAGTATCCGAATATGGATACTCCTCTTTTTCCCATTCCGGATGCCCCGCATGCTTTGAGTGTTGAGCAGATTTTCAGCGCTCTTCACACAAGCAAAGAGGGGATCGGGTCAAAAGAAGCGGCTAAGAGGCTAAAAGCCTTTGGGAAAAATCAGCTTGAGGAAGAGGTGGTGAGCGCCTGGGCCATTTTTCTTCGGCAGTTTAAAAATATTCTCATCTACATTTTGTTCGGGGCCTCTCTTTTAAGCGTCTTGATCGGAGAGGTTGTCGATTTCTTTGTTATTTTGACAATCGTGTTCATCAATACTTTTATCGGCTTTTGGCAAGAGCTGAAAGCAGAGAGCTCCATTCGGGAACTCAAGAAGTTAACCGAGAGCCGATCGCGCGTTTTAAGGGACGGCAAGCCCGAAGAAATTCCCTCTTCCGAAATCGTTCCCGGAGATCTGGTTTTAGTGAGGGAGGGAGAGATTGTTACGGCAGATATTCGGCTGATCGAATCGTTTTCTTTGCTCATCGACGAGTCGTCTTTGACAGGAGAGTCGATGCCGATATCAAAGGACTTCGATTCGGCGCTGGATGCGCAGACCCCGCCCTATGATCGAAAAAATATGCTCCTCACCGGCACGACAGTAGTGAGGGGAGAGGGGAAGGGCATTGCGGCAAAGACGGGAAGACTTTCCTATTTTGCATCGATTGCAGAGAAGGCGAAAGAAGCTGCCCCTGAAACGCCCCTGGTGAAGGCGATGAAAGTCTTTGCATGGCGCTACGTCATTGCGACGGGAGTGATTTTTTCCCTATTTTTCATCGTTGGTTTTTTTCAAAAAAGAGAGCTCGCCGATCTCGCCTATATTTTAGTTGCGGGCATCGTGTCCGCCGTTCCCGAGGGGCTGCCTCTTGTCGTTACGCTTGTCGTTATCATCGGCGCGATCAGCCTGCATAAGAAAAAAACGCTCGTTCGAGTGCTGGGCTCCGTGGAGACGCTTGGGAGCGCGACTGTGATTGCAAGCGATAAGACGGGAACGATTACGGAAGGAAAGTTGATCATCAAAGAATGGGTGGCAGAGGATCTGCTGCGGCTTCAGAGGACCGCAGTTCTTTGCAATGACGCCCATCACGAGGGGGGAGATCCGATCGATTTGGCCCTTTGGCGCTGGGTTGAAGAGGCAGAAGAGATGCGCAAAAAGCACTCGAGGCAGTGGTCTTATCCATTCGACCCAAAGCTCATGCTCATGGCCACAGTGCACGAGGTGGACGGGAAGGCGATCCTATCAATTAAGGGAGCCTACGAGGCGCTGAAAAAAAGGGCGGTTCACAACGAAGAGATGGAAAAAGCCTTTCATCGCCTTTTAGAAAAAGGGCTTCGAGTGCTTGCGTTTGGAGATGCCGTTTGGGAAGGAAATGAAGACCCGCACTCTTGGAAGATTGAAATCCACGGGCTTGTTGGCTTTTTAGACCCTGCTAAAGAGGGAGTGAAAGAGGCGGTGGGGCTTGCAAAAGCTGCGCACATTAGAGTCATTATGCTCACCGGCGATCATCCGATGACTGCGCGCGCGATTGCCCAAGATGTGGGTATCTGGAAAGAGGGCGATCTGATTTTGACGGGCGCCGAAGTGGAGAAGATGGAAGAGGCAGAGCTTTGCAAGGAGATAAAAAAAGCGACCGTCATGGCTCGCATTTTGCCGGAACATAAATACAGGATCGTGAAAGCTCTTCAAAAAGATGGGGAGATCGTAGCTGTCAGCGGAGATGGCGTCAACGATGTGCCCGCCTTAAAAGCGGCAGATCTGGGGGTTGCTATGGGAAGCGGCTCCGAGGCGGCCAAAAGCGTTGCCGAAATGGTTATCACAGATAATAATTTGAAAGTGATCATCGATGCGATCCAGCTCGGAAGAGTTATCTCGGATAATATCAGGAAGGTGATTTATTATCTCGTCTCAACATCATTGCAAGAGATCTGTCTGATTTCTCTCTCTATTTTTGCAGGGCTCCCCCTGCCTTTAAGCGCTGTTCAGATCCTTTGGATCAACATCGCAACCGACGGAGTGCAGGACAAAATTTTTGCCTTTGCCAAAGAAGAGGGGCATGTGATGAAGCGCCATCCGAGAAAGCCCTCCCAAAAATTTTTCGATCGGGCGCAGCTGGGGCGGATCGTGGTGTTTGGTTTAGGTGTGGGGAGTTTATTTTTTGCCCTCTATTGCTGCGTCCTTTTAAAGTCTTTTGATATGGCCAAAACCGCGTCGATCATGTTTATGTCGGTAGTCGCCGCTCAGTGGGCCAACGGCATCCAGGCGCAAAAAGAGAGCGAGCCGTTTTTCAAAAACGTGAAAAAAAGTTTTTGCATCAATCCCTACATTTTCGCATCGCTGGGATTGGGAGTCGCTCTGCAGCTCGGGGTGTTCTATCTTTTTCCCGAGTGGTTTAAACTCGTACCCCTCAGCAGCTCTGACTGGATTTATCCTGTCGGGATGTTCGGAGTGTCTTTCCTCGTTGTGGAGCTGAGAAAGTGGATTGAACTCTTATACAAGTGCCGGAATTTGCGCCAATAGAAGATAGGCGAGAGCTCCCAAAGAGGCCGCTCCCGGAAGAGTGAGCATCCAAGCGACGACGAGCTTTTGAGGCGTTTTCCAAGTGACGGCGCTCCTGCTTTTTGCCGTTCCGACGCCCGTGATGCTTCCTGCAATCATTTGAGTTGAGCTGACCGGCATGCCGAGAAAGCTGGCCAGCAGGATGATGAAAGAGGCCGATGTTTCTGCGGCAAAACCTTGCACTGGCTCGATTTTTGTGATCGAAAAGGCCATCGTCTTGATAATCCGAAAGCCGCCAGACGCTGTGCCGAGGCCCATCGTGATCGCGCAGGCAAAAATCACCCAAAGGGGGATCTCCGGCGTTGCGATATAGCCTGTCGTGAAAAGGCCCAGTGTGATGATCCCCATGCTCTTTTGTGCGTCGTTGAGCCCGTGGGCGAGGGCGACAAAACAGGCAGAGCCAATCTGCAGGTGGCGGAAAATGGCTTTGCCGTGGGCGCCCGGATGGTAGTGGAGATAGACGTAGAGGAGCTTCATGATGAGAAAAGCGATCAGGAAGCCGATAAGAGGGGAGAAAACCATTGGGAGAAGGACTTTGCCGATCACGCCGTCCCAAAGGATGGAAGAGATCCCCTGATGCGTCCAAGCGGCGCCGAGAAGGCCTCCAATCAAAGCGTAGGAGGAACTACTCGGGATCCCGCAATACCAGGTGAGGATATTCCAGAAGATCGCTCCGACAACAGCGCTTAAAACCACAGCTTGGGTGGCGTGAGTGGCGTCGACAAGACCGGTTGCAATGGTTTGGGCGACACCGCTGATCTGGGTGGCGCCGATGAAATTCAAGACGCCCGCCATGACGATTGCAGAGACGGGGGCGAGAACACGGGTGGCAATGACGGTCGATACGACGTTGGCCGCATCGTGAAAGCCGTTCGTATAATCGAAGAAAAGGCCCAAAAGGACAATCAATACGACGATTTCCATAGATAAACTGATACCCTATGTGAAATCAGATTGCAAGGAGAACCTTTGATTGGGTATTCTCGTGAGTTTTTAGGAGGCAGAACATGATAAAACTTTTGGTGGCGTTGGCCTTTTTTATCCCAACATTTATGAAAGCAGAGGAGTCTTCAGTGAAACATCACCCTATCGTCGTATTTGAAACGAGTCTCGGCAATTTCGAGATCACTTTAAAGCCGGAAGTGGCGCCCAAGGCATGCGAAAATTTCGTCGGCCTTGTCAATAAGCGCTATTATGATGGGATCATCTTTCACCGCGTGATCAAAAACTTTATGATCCAGGGCGGGGATCCGACAGGAACAGGCGCCGGCGGAGAGTCGATCTGGGGCAAATGCTTTGGAGATGAGTGCTCGGCAACGGCGAAATTTGACAAACCGGGTCTTCTCGCGATGGCCAATCGGGGCCCTGCGACCAATGGAAGCCAGTTCTTCATCACGACAGTTCCCACCCCTTGGCTCAACATGCGCCACACCATTTTTGGCGAAGTGACTAAGGGCTATGATATTGTAAAAAAGATCGAAGGGACGCAAACTCTTCCAGGCGATCGTCCGGCAACGCCGATCAAGATCGTAAAAGCTTACGTCAAATCAACCGAGTGAACAGGCTATGCAGCGCGAAGAGAAGGGAGAGCCCCCAGGAAACCGGGTGCACTTCCTTCGCGCGCCCGCTGACAGTCTTTAAAAAAACATACGAAATAAATCCCGAGGCAAATCCAAGGTACACGCTGAACGTCAGTGGAATTGTGATTGCAACGAATAGGGCAGGGATTGCCTCTGTAAAGTCTTTCCAAAAAACCTCTTTCAATTCTTGCGCCATCAAAAGTCCCACAGCAATTAGCGCAGGGGCGACTGCGAAAAAGGGGATGGATGAGATGAGAGGATAAAGGAAGATGCAAACTAAAGACAAAGTGGCTGCGATCATCGCTGTCCAGCCCGTTTTCCCTCCCGCTTTAATGCCGGTCGAACATTCTAAAAGAAAGGCCACCGTTCCGGTTCCCAAGACGGCGCCGATGAGACTTCCAATCCCGTCGGGCAATACCATCCGGTCAATTCCCTGAATGCGCCCCGAAGCGTCGAGTTTTCCGCTGAGTTTGGAAAGGACGGTGATCGCAGCTGTCGTGTCGAAGAGGCTGATCAATAAAACAGTGATGAGCCCTCCGATCCACTTGAATTGAAAGGGAGCTAAAAAATCGATCTGGAAAAAAGAGGTGAGCGGAGCGGGAGAGCCTATAAATCCCTGCCAAGAGGAGAGATTTAAGGCTAAGGAGATCCCCCAGCATGAAAGGATCGCGATCAAAAAACTGGCCCCGACCTGAAGGCGGTAGAGGAAGAGGAGCAAAATAAGTCCAAAAAGGGCAACCCCATTTTGCAGAGTGAAAAAGTTCCCAACCCGAAAGAAATAGGTGGGATCTTGAACGATGGCGCCGAGCCCCTTAAACGCTACAAAAATGAGGAAGAGGCCAATGCCTCCGATCGCAGCCGAGCGGATCGAAGGGGGAAGATGGAATAGAATCTTTTGGCGCACTTTGAAAACGCTCAAGAGAAAAAGGGTGACGCCCGCCCAAAAAACGATCCCCAGAGCAGTCGGCCAGGGAGCTTGTTGCTTCATGAGGAGAGAATAGACGAGGTAAACTACGACGCTTAAGCCCGGAGCGAGAACGAAGGGGAAGTTGCCGTAAAGGGCTAGAAGAAGAGTCGAGAGGAAAAGAGTGAGGATAGTGGCAGTCAATGCAGAGCCAAAATCGACACCCCCTTCGCTTAAGATCTGCGGATAGAGCAAAAGGAGATAGGCGATGGTGAAAAAGCTGGAGAGGCCCGGGATGAGTTCCCGTTTAAATAAATGGAACATATTAACCGGAGGGGTAAAAAGGTGACAATATGCGCTGGCGAGACGAAGCCAGATCAAAGCGCCAGTGGTTCGAATGAGGAGCCCATAGTAGAACTATGGGCGACGAGGGAGAATTGATATGGCAAAGTCGCAGCAAGCAGATTGTCACCTTTTTACCCCTCCGGTTAATAACCCATCTTCATATAGAGAAGTTGGGTTATGCGCAAGGCGCTTGAGAAGAAAGGAATTTTTTTTGTAAAAGCGCAATTCGCCTTGCAAGGGGAACAGAAGTCCAATTAAATCGCTCGTCGCCTTTTTTAGTGTAGAGAATCTTTCCAAAGGTCTCGCTTTTTCTTTTCTCGATATTCTGTTTGCGGATCTTTTCGATTGCGCTGATGGCAATCTCAGCTGCCTGACGCTCGTCTTGTCCTTTGAGTTTAGAAAGGATTTTTACCGCAAGGTCATCGGCCTTTTTCTCCAGGTGGCGCTGAGTGATGATGTGGAGAGCTACAAGCGCTCCGAAAATAGAGAGTCCCATAAAAAGTCCAACCGGAGTCAATAAAGTGAATAAAATAGCTGCGATGGCGAGAACTTTCAAAGCGACGCGGATCAGATCGTCATTGTGCTTGATATGGGACAAAAGGCGCGCTGTCATAAAACGCACTTCGCCATCTGTAAAACGGAATGTTTCATTTGCCAGGCGATCCTTTTCGGTCTCTTCTCCAAAGGAGTTCTTGCCGATTCTAAACAGCTGATCTTTCGGAAAAACGATGCTCGAAGAGCAGAAGCCTCCCAGATAGCTGAATCCCTCATTTGAAGAGACGTAAGGGACGATGTGTTTATGCTCGAGGTCGGCGGCTTTGATCAGGTCATCGAGTTCGTCTAGAACCCGGATTTTTGTCTGGTGGGGCATTTGAGCCTCTGAGGCGGAATCTTCTTCCCTCTTCATAGGAACGTATTTGAAAAGGAGAGAGCCAACCTGCGGAAACAAATAGCAGCCGATTTCCTCAATCGGCTTCATGACGAGCGCGCTGATTGCGCCGGTCATTTTGCCGAAGAGCTGAACCGCGCTACAAAATAATTGAACGTATCTCTGGATATTATAAACGTCTTTAGATATCGGGTTATTTATAATATTATACATTGTTTTTCATTCATGTTTAAATTGATAATATTATAACTAACTTGCCTTATAAAATCAACTAAACTGTCGTTTGTGTAAATTAAAAAATTTATTTTACAAAATTTTGAGGTGCGCTGAAATTCGGCTGATGCTAAAATTTTTAATCGTATTAAACCCTCTTAAAGGAGATTCTCATGGAAGGAATTCAAATTGACTGGCTTGTCGTGGGTCTCGCTGCGGCCATCAATATGGCTATTGGCTTTTTTTGGTATTCAAAATGGCTCTTCGGCAAAACCTGGCTCAAACTCTCTCACCTCTCTGAAAGAGACATGGATCACAGCAAAATGGCCATCCTTTACGGATCGGCGGTTTCTCTCGTCATCGCCTACTTCTTGGCCTTTTTTGAAGGGTATCTGGGCGTGGCCACTGTTTCTGATGGGATGTTTGTCGGCTTTTGTTTTTGGCTTGGATTTGTGGCGACCACCCAAATTTCATCCGTGATTTGGTGCAAAGAATCTCTGCGCCTCTTCTTTATCAATACCGGCCATAAGTTGGTTTCATTTCTTGTTATGGGCGGTCTAATCGGCGCCTAAGTATATATACCGCCGGAAGAGCTCTTCCGGCTTTTCTTTCGGTTGACAGACATTCATTCTCTCATTAGATAGAAAAGGAGAGGCAATTAGATAGATGAGGCACCCATTGAATTCAGATCCCAGCCCCGCAAAATCAAAAAAACTGCTCATTATTACCTCATCCGGGGGCGGAGGACTTATCCAGGCGGCTGTTGCCAAGGAACAAGAAGAAAAAGCGCGCGATCCGAACATTGAAATCATCAAACGCGATGTGATGAAAGACTGGATGCACAAGCGCTTTGGCCAGTATTGCGTCAATCGATGGAACAATGCCCAGCTAAGGGGTGATGTGGCGGCGCAGAGATTCTGTGCATGGGCTCAAAACTATGCCGAGTATCTCTTCTGGCCCAACTTCTTTTTTTGCACCCTTTATACCCTGTTTAAGTACGATGTGGGTCGGGTGATCGATACCCAGCCGATCGGCACATCTGCCATCTTGCTCGCAATCCGAATCTACAATCAAAGAAGAAACAAAGAGGTTCGCCTTGAAAAGGTGCTTGTCGATCTGCCGACAAAACTGGCAACCCACTTTTTCACTCCCATCAAGAAGCTCTCTCGAAAAAACCGCTCTTTCTTAAAGCTGATCACGGTAGCGCCCCTTCTGGAAGAGGGACAGACCTCGGAAGAATTTTGGCAGACGAATTGCTCTTTGAAAGAGGAGGAGATAGCCTATGAGGATGTCTATGTGCGCCAATCTTTCCGCAAATACCAAAACTTGCCGCGCGTAGAAGAAACTATGGCCCTTAAAATCCGCTACAAAAATGAAGAAGAGCTTGGCCTTATCAAAAATGCAATTGCTCGAACCGCATTAAAGCCTACATTTCGCCCGGATGAAGTAGAGTTTCTCATTCCTCCTAAAGACAAAGTGATCACAATCCTCCTCGGCTCTCAGCCGGCGAATGAAGCGACTCTCAACTATGTGAAGAAGTTTCTTCAGATCGCTAAAGAATCTGAAATTAAGACAAAGACGCATCTTTTTGTCTTTTGCGCAGACCACTTGAAGGAGCAAAAGAGCTCTCTTTTCATGAAGGTGTCCGACTATGTAGCGAAACTGAAGGAGTATCCGAAACACTTTTCTGTCATCCCGTTCTCCTTCCAGAATGATGATGTGGTTGCCCCGCTATTTTTTCGCAGCGACCTCACCTGCACCAGATCCGGTGGGCAGACAGCGATGGAGCTGATGTGCGTGAGCAGGGGAGAGATCTGGATCCACTCCGAGGCGAAGAAAAAAGAGGGCGAGGAATTGACGTTAGAAGAACTTCTCAGCGGGATCCCGGGTTGGGAAGCTGCAAACGCCTCCTATCTTCAAAAGATCCGCGGAGCCAAGATCTCTACGCCGGAGACCTTCGCCTCAGAGGGGCGCCGTCTTTTGCGAATAGATCCCGCACAAATGGCTCAAAATCCTTTTTTCGAGCGCACCATCGAATCGACCGCCTAACAAGTTCCTCGTCAAGTCCGAGCTCGCGAGCAAACGCGTGAAGATAAGAATCGCGATTCTCATCTTCCAGCATTCTTATTCTTATGCCTGCAATGAGCTCGCTCCGGATCAATTTAAATTTAGTCATATTGAGGGGTTCTGCCCAACCCGATCTCTCTTTGAAAATCTCTTCCATTTTCGATTTGAGATCCGGGGTGTTGTAGATAAAAAGCAAAAAGCGGAAGTGGTTCACATGCTGGCCGATATCGATCCCTAAGGTTTGTAACTCAGCTTTCCTGGAATATAAATCTGCAGGCTTAATCGAGATAAAAGAGTCGATTAATCTTCGAATCTTTTCTTTGTATTCTTCGGGGCAAGGGGGGATTTCTAAAGTTCTTTGAGCTGCGGCAGGTTGTCCGATGTCTTGAGGCTCCAGGTCTAAAGAGGGCGGGGACGCGGGCTCCGATTGGGGCCTTGTCGCCATTTTAGAGAAAAGGCAGTAGAGAAGAGCGCAGCCAGCAAGAGACCCTAAAAAGGAGCCGAAAAATGAAGCCGCGATAGAGTAGATCTGAGCTGTCCGAGAGGAGAGGAGGCAGGAAAAGCCAACCCCCAAAAGAAAGCCGGAGCAAATTTTCAGTAGATCGATTGCTAGAGAATAGATCTTCGAATCAGTGGCGCTGACAGGATCATCGCCCAAGCCCTGAGGGAAAGCGCCAGGGTTGCGTGCCAAAACTTCAGTTGTCATAATGCATTAAATAGCGGACGAGGTTTTCCCAATCGCGGTTGTCGAAGAAGGGCTTGATATTTGCAGGAGGCACTTTCACTTCGGCTGCAAAATCCTTCCAGTACAAATCGAGCTTTCCTTTCTCAGCTTCTCGACTCAGCGCAGGGCCTAAATCGTCCATAAAGTTGGTTCGTTTAAAATAATCGTCAAAAACGATAATCATGTAGGATTTTAGCTGAGGATGACTAAAAATGACACCAAGAAATTTCAATGGATGGACATGGCTGATGCGCGCGCCGAGCTCTTTTAAGTGGCTCTGCTTCATGAGAAGAGAGAGTTTTCCATTCTCGCCGAGAGCTGTGATGATCTCCGCGATCATCATTTTGTCTGTTTCGGTGCAGATGAGATCTTTGTAAGAGAGGTCTTTCGAGGCAGGCGGAATTTTAATGATCGATGCCAGCGGCTGCGCCTGGAGCGAAGACACTGCAAAAAATAAAACGAGCGCTGAGAAACAAAAAAAGCCCCTGAGTAACATGAAACCTCCAAATAGATTGCCTGCTTTATATAGCGTAGTGAAATTTTTAATGCCATCTTTTTGAAAGACTGAAAGCTTGTCTCAAACAAGGATCGAGATTATACTCCAGCTCCATGAAACGCGTTCGTGTCTTTGTCCTTTTTTTTGGCCTCCTGTGTGTTTGCGGAAAGGGTTGGCACTATCTCAAAGACGGCCTTAAGTTTGAGCGTTTTTACAGAGATTTTCCAGTTGGAGCTGAAAAGGCGGAGGTTCCGGAAGAGAAAATCCGACGCGCTTTAGACCAACCCTACTTTTATATCGGACGGGGGCGTCAATGCTATGCATTTGCAAGCAAAGATGGAAAATATGTGCTCAAGTTCCCCCGGCTCGATCACTTTGAACTTCCCCTTTGGACAAGAGCTTTTCCTTTTTCGAAAACATACAAAGAGAAACGGCTCTCAGAGATCACTTTCCGCAGGGAATTTCTCCTGAATAGTTTCCGGACCGCGGCTCGCGAGCTGAGAGAGGAGACGGGCCTTTTATATCTTCACTTGAGTTCGACAAATTTTTTTGGGACAAAAATGCAACTCGTCGATCGCATCCGCCGATCTTATTTCATCGACATAGATCAAACTCTCTTTGCCCTTCAGGAGAAAAAAGAGCTCTTGATGCCCGCTTTTCTCAAGGCGTTAAAAACTGGCGACAGGACGAGAGCGGAGGAAATTCTAAACGCTTTTTTAGAGTTGGCTGTTTTGAAAGCAAAAAAGGGGATCTTCAATAAAGACGCTTCTTTTTTGCGCAATTTCGGTATCGAAGGAAAGAGGGCGGCGCAAATTGATGTCGGCAGCTTCTTTCGAAAAAAAGTGGAGCCTCAAAAAGATGAGTCCCTCCTGGCTTTTAGGGACGCGACTGAACATGTCGATCAGTGGCTCGGATCGGTCGATTTGGAGATGCAGAAATGGTTTAAGACGAGATGCGAAGAAATTTCCTCAAAATTGTAGGCTGTTTGATCCTTTGCCTGGTGTTTCTCGCGGCCCCTAAAAATTATAAGCGCTGGACGCACGCCTTTCGCCCTTCCAAATGTCTTGTCGATTGTCCAGTTCACTGGAAGTCGGTTTCTCCCGAGAAAGAAATTTTGGCTGTTTTAGAGAGGCCTTTTTCCTATTTTGATAGAGGACGCCAATGCTATGTTTTTTTAAGCGAAGACCAAAAATACGTTCTCAAGCTCTTTCGCTTTGATTCATGCAGGATCAAAACCGGGTCGGAAATTTTGAATCGCGTTAAAAAATGGGTCGGCGCCAAGGCAGATGAGGAGATGCCTTTCCGAGAAAATGTCTTAAAAACGCTCGGCTCCTGCGCGCTTGCCTACAATAAAGCAAAAGAGCAGACAGGAGTTGTCTTCATTCATCTCAACCTTGAAGAGGGGGGACTTCCGACACTTAAAATCAAAGACCGGCTTGGGAGATCTTTTGAGCTCGATCCATCTCGATATCGATTCGTTCTTCAAAAGAGGGCGGATGGATTTCGAGAGACCCTTCTACATTCTCAAAATAGGGAGGCGGATATTGCCTCTTACAGGACTCTTTTAAAGGAACTGAAAGCTCTCGGACTCGTCCATCTCGATCGCACAATGGGGCGCAACTTCGGCTATCTGGACGGCAAAGCGGTTCTCATCGATATCGGCGATCTCGTCTACCTTCCGGATCAAGCGGAAGAAGAGATGGCCCATTTCGAGATCCGCTTTCAAAGCTGGCTGGAAAAGATGGAGAAAGAGAAATGAGGCGGATCTTTTTTTTTATCTGTTTTGCAGGATCTCTTTTTTGCATCCCTGCCGCTCTCAAGCATTTCACTCAAGGGTTTCGGCTGGCCAAGATGCAATTCGAAGCGCCTTCCTTTTTTCCTGAGGCGAGACCGACCGAGGAAGTTCTTTCGATTTTCAACCAGTCTTTTCATTACTTGGATCGCGGGGCGCAGTGTTATGTATTTTCGAGCTTTGATGAAAAGTATGTGATCAAACTCTTTAGGGCAAGCCCCCCAAGTCCCAATCCGTTTCACTCATTTTGGAAGAAAAAAAAGAAAAGAACGAGTTTTCATACAAAAATCTATCGCCTCTTTTCGGCCTGTCATATTGCAGCAACTGAACTTCCGAATGAGACGGCAATTGTCTACACACATCTCAATTTAACGAAAGAGACTTTGCCGATTCTTCGAGTGAGAGACCCGATTGGGAGAAAATACCTTTTGCCTCTCGACGAGTACCGATTTGTCCTTCAAAAAAAAGCGGATCCCTTTAGAGAAACTCTCGAGAAGGCAATTCAAAATCCTCACAAAATGGAGCAGTGTCTCAATTCGTTTTACGAGCTTCTTCTCTCAAGAGTGCAAAAGGGGATTGGCAACTCGGATCCGACGCTCTCTCGCAACTTCGGGTTTTTGGGAGAAAGGGCAGTCGAGATCGACTTTGGGAGCTATTTTCCTGACCCAAGGCTCTCTTCTTCCGAAGGACGAAAAATTGAAATACACCGCTATATCAACCGGCTTGAAAAATGGCTTGAGAAAAATGCTCCCGAATGGGCAGATTACTTTGATCAAAAAAGGGGCCAATCTTGAGCCGGGCGCTTTGCTTTTTTGTTATGGTTTCCTCTCTTTTTGCAAAAGAAGAGGAAAGCTATCGCGTGTACGATGAGACAACTCCGGAACGGGTCAAGGAGTTTTA
The DNA here is from genome assembly GCA_001794935.1 of Chlamydiae bacterium RIFCSPHIGHO2_12_FULL_49_9. Lineage (GTDB taxonomy): Bacteria > Chlamydiota > Chlamydiia > Chlamydiales > SM23-39 > O2-12-FULL-49-9. The sequence continues at coordinate 13,575 of MGLY01000047.1, forward strand.
TCGGAAAAACCACGAAAGGCAAACTCTCGACTTTGTCCTGCAAAAAGAGAAAGAGTACCTCTCTTTAAATAGGGCGAAAATGGATATTTGGGAGGCGGTCGATTTTTTTGACAAATTAGTCGATGAGAGCGATCCCGATCTCGATCTGCCCCAAAGATATCATCTTTTCCAGACGGCAGAGGCGATCCGAAGAGATGGGCATCCGAGATGGCTTATCCTCACGGGCTTTATCCACGATTTAGGCAAGATTTTAGCCCTTTATGGAGAGCCTCAGTGGGCCGTCGTCGGAGATACTTTTCCTGTGGGATGCGCCTATTCGGACAAAATTGTCTTCCCCGAATATTTTGCCTCGAATTTTGATCTAAAAAATGCCCTCTATCAGACTCAATACGGCATCTATTCGCCCCACTGCGGTTTAAACCAAATCCACATGTCTTGGGGACACGATGAGTATCTGTATCGCGTGGTCAAAGACTATCTCCCTTTAGAAGCTCTCTACATCATCCGCTACCATTCTTTTTACTCCGCTCATAGAGAGGGCGCTTATGAATATCTGATGGATGAGCAAGATAAGCGAATGATCCCGTGGCTCAAGCTCTTTAGTAAATACGATCTTTACTCAAAATCGGAAGAGAGACTCGATATTGACGCTTTAATGCCTTATTACAAAGAGCTTGTCGCCGAATTTTTTCCATCGAAGCTCGCTTGGTAACATTGTAATACCTGTTGCAGAGTACCCCGTTTTTCCGATATAGGGTGGGGTATGATGGAAAGGGTAATTCGGTTCTTCCGCGAGGGGCTTTGGAATTTCCCTCTCGAAAGGGAGGTGGGTCTTCGCTATTTTTGGTTCAAATGGCTTCGTCTCCTGACGCTCGCCATAAAAAACTTCTACCTCCATAGATGTAACTTAAGCGCTTCATCATTAACGTATTATACACTGATGTCAATTGTGCCTCTCTTTGCCATCGCATTTGCAGTGGCGCAAGGGTTGGGCTATCGCGACCCGCTGCAAGAGGGGCTTTTACAGAACTTTCGGGATCAAAAAGCGGTTCTTGTCGAGGTGTTCAGCTTTGCCGAGAAGCTGATTGAAGAGTCTAAAAGGGGCCTTGTTGCCGGAGTTGGACTCGTTGTCCTTTTTTGGAGCGTAGGGCTTTTATTTAGCAGCATGGAGAGCAGTTTTAATGCGATCTGGGATGTGAAGATGCGCTCCTGGAAGCAGATGGCGCACGATTACTTTGCTCTTATTTTGCTCGGTCCTTTTTTATTTATCGCCTCGAGCAGCCTCATCGTCTTTGCCATATCGGGTCTTGAAGAGACGATTCGCCTGCTGTTTGGAACATCCTGGAATTTTTCCGTCTTTTTGTTTTTTCTCCATTTGCTTCCGTATGGAATTTCGTGGATTTTATATAGCTTCATCTATCTATTTGTTCCCAATACGAAAGTGCGAGTTTCTTCGGCTCTTTGGGGAGGGTTTCTCGCGGGCAGTTTGCATGTGGGCGCTCAGTGGAGTTATATCCATTTCCAGGGGGTTGTCAACCGCTTCGGCTCTGTTTATGGGAGCATGGCTGCGCTTCCTTTATTTTTGATAGCTCTTCAAGTGAGCTGGTTTTTGCTCCTTTTTGGCGCTGAGATCGCTCATGCGCATCAGACATTTCAAGAGCACGAATTCGAGCCTGCCGCCTCGCGCATCAGCCTTCAGTATAAACGGGTGCTCAGCTTGTGGTTTTTGAAATTATCTCTCATGCGCGAAAAGCCTTTGAGCGCAGAGAATTTGGCCAAAGAGCGAATGATTCCCAAAGCTCTTTCCCTTCCTATTTTAAAAGAGCTCGAAGCTGCCAAACTGCTCTTCTTGACAAAAGAGGGGTATCTATCTGCTCCGAGCCTTAAGTCAATGCGCATTTCCGATGTGCTCTCGGCCATCGACCAAATAGGAATTTCTGAGCTTTCGTTTATCGATCCGGAAAATCTTCGCCCATTTACTGAAGTCTTAGATCATTTCCGCGCATCTTTTGAATCTTCACCACAAAACAAACGGCTGGCCCATGTATCCGATTCGATTTAATCCGATCTACAAAGACTATAGCTGGGGCGGCGATCGGATCGCCCGCAAGTACCTCAGACTCGATATCCAGGGAAGGGTGGCAGAGTCCTGGGAGGTGTCCGATCGAGCTGAAGGGATGAGCGTTGTCGCCAATGGACAGTTCAAAGGAAAAAAGTTGAGAGAGCTCGTCGATGAGATGGGAGAAAATCTCCTCGGCAAAGGGCAAAAGTATGATAAATTTCCTCTCCTTTTAAAAATTTTGGATGCCAAAGAGCATTTGAGCGTTCAGGTAGGTCCCGATGAGGAATCGGCAAAAACTTTAAAAGGCGAGCCGAGAACGGAGATGTGGGTCGCTTTGGAAGAGGGGGCTGTTTTTGCAGGTCTCAAAAAGGGAGCCGCAAAAGAGGAGTTTCTAAAGGCTTTGGAAAAGGGAGATCCGGTCGAATTTTTAGAAAAAATCGATCTAAAAAAAGGGGATACGGTATTTATTCCTGCCGGCAGGATCCATGCGATTTGTGGAGGGAGTTTGCTTTTCGAAGTGCAGCAAAACTCCCAGACGAGCTATCTCATCTACGACTGGAAAAGGATTCAAGAGGATGGGAAAAAAAGGCAGATGCACCTCAAAGAGGCGCTCATCGCAGTCAACTGGAATGACAGTTTTGAGACAAAGACGACGCATAAGCGGTTGGAGAGCGATCTCTACCATCAGTTTATCTGCCTCGGCATTTGCCCTTTTTTCGCAGTCGACCGGTTCGATGTGTTTAATGAGTGGAGAATCCCTGCGATCCCAAAGACTTTTCAGATCTTTTTTTGCACCGAGGGAAAAGGGGAGCTCACGGGAAATTTTGAGACAGAAAAACTCCTTCCCGGAATGACCTACCTGATCCCCGCCTCTTGTCCATCCATTACGATTAAGGGAAAATGTGAAATACTCAGAATCAGATTGCCTTAAGCGGCTGTTTTGTTGGATCTATGCAATGATCCTTGAGATTTTTGGTCTTCTCGGCGTCATTTTTTCAGCTTTGATGATCCTCGTTCCCTCTTACCGCAGACCTGCTGGCAAAAAAGAGGGCATCCCCATTCTTCTCGCCTACGGCTATCTCAACCACATCGGCGTTTGGGTCATGCAGAGAAAGAGGCTCTCTCAAATGGGGCTCGGCCCTATTTACACCGTTCCTTTGGCCTCTCCCTTTAGCTCGATTGAAAAGCATGCGGAGAAAATCTTCGATGAGATCGAAAGAAGAGGCTTTCACAAGGTCATCCTCGTCGGCTATTCGATGGGAGGGCTCGCATGCGCCCATTATATGACAAAGCATCCGGAAAAAGTAGCCAAAGTGATTGCGATCAGCTCTCCTTTCCAGGGAACCCTCATGGCTTGGGTCGCTCCTGGAAAAAACGGCGCTGAAATGCGCCCCGGCTCCCCTTTTTTAAGAAAGTTGGTTCCTCATCTTAAAAACGCTCCTCTTTATTTCATCGAATCGGAATGCGACGAGATTGTTCAGCCGAATGCCTCAAAGGTTTTTGATATTCCTCAAGGACATCTCTTTCTCATCCGAAATCTCGGGCACGCAGGGTTGATCTTTTCAAAAAGAGTCTCTGATAGGATCGCCCATTGGATTAAGAACCTGTCCCAATAAAATTTTTCGTCGATTTCTGGGATTATTTTGGCCGATTTTCGATTGTTTTCGCGGGGGCAATATACTGCCTGTCGATATGGCCCCCGCGAAAACAATCGAAAAGTCGGCTCAAAAGAACCCAGAAATCGACTGAAACTTTTTATTGGGACAGGTTCAACGAATAGAAGCAGTTTCTCCCTCGATCGAGATTTGGAGCCAAAGGTCTCTCGGATCGACCGTGACTTCTTCTTCATGGGATACTGTTCTTGGCCAGACGAGCTTATCTCTTTTCACCTTCCATCGCAGCTTGTACTTCCCGGGAAAGACTTGAAAGCTCGCAGTAGCCCTATATCCGTGCACATCTCTCGGCTTTAGAGGGATGGAAGCGCCGTCAAACTGAACCGATTCGATCTGAACGCCCGCAGGAGTGGGGCTGTCATGGACGATCACTTCGACTCGGACGGTTTTAGGGCTTCCGGGAACGGGAGAGGTGGGTCCAAGATAAGTATTTTGGGCTGTCAGAGCGCCAAAGGCAAGGAGGGATAAAAAGAAGAAGAGCCGGTCCATAACTTGGATCTAATCAGGGCGCTCAATTTTCTTCAAGCGCCCCCGAATTTATTGAAAAAATAAGATGAACGGGATATGAGGGATCTTTCTAGCTGGAGTGCTTATGAATCTGGTTTTTGCGGCTGCTATTTTAGCAATGTCCTTCGGGGCCAATAAGGCAGCGATGCCCGAAAAAGATGATCTTCGGATCATGCCTGTTGTGAAAACTCCAGAGTCGAGCACTGTTGTTTTAAAGATTGCGATTCCTGCAGAGGGGACGGTATTGAGAAGCAATCCGGTTTGGATCCAATTTCGGATCGACGGCTACGCGCTGGGGACAAACTCTCAATTTGCCAGAGCTGATGAAATTGTCGGAACAGATATGGGGCAGACAATCCATGTAGTGATCGATAACGAGCCCTATTTTCCGGTCAATGAACCTGCGATTGATCCATTCAATGAGGAAGGATTTTACTACGACACGAGCTATAAGTTCGAGATCCCTTATAGGCTGAGCGAGGGGCTGCATGTAGTCAGGATGTTCCCCGCCCGCTCTTTCGGAGAGGCTTTGAAAGGGGAAAATACTTTTTTTGCCACCTACTTTTATGTGGGAAGTCAAAAGAAAAATCCGGGCCTCAACATCAATGGGCCCTATCTGACCTACAACGAGCCGAGCGATCAGCTGCCGCTCAGCGCAGGAAAGCCGGTTCTTCTCGATTTTTACCTGACGAACTGCGAACTCTCCTCAGACGGATATAAAGTGAAAGTCACAATTGACGGGAAAAACAGGAGAACCCTCACTTCGTGGCAGCCCTACTATATCTACGGGCTTGGCAGGGGGCGCCATAAGGTGCGCCTGCAGCTCATCGACCAAGACGATGCAGTGGTGCCCGGCGACTTCAACGATGTGCAAAGAACCATCATTATCCGATAAAAGAGAACGCCGATCCTGTTTTTATCAGAAAAAATAACAGGATCGACGCTAGCGCGTCGGCAGGATCCCGCGAAGCGCGGGGCAGGATAAGAAAGATTGGCAGGAAGATCATCCTGCCCTTGGGACAGGGGCCCTAAAAATGTTTCATTTTTAGGGGCTCGAGGATCTTGTATCGGCGCCTCGCCGATCCTGTTTTTATCAATTATTCGCCCGAGAGCTCCATTCGGAAAGGGCTGTTTGGAGAGCCTCTTCAAAAGTGGCGGCCTCCACTGTTTCCGATCGGAAGACAAACCCGAGCAAAAAGCCCTCCTCGACCTGGATCGAGCTGCTCGTCAGATTATGGGAAGAGATTTTGAGCCTTCCGATCTGACCCACAGCCTCCTCTTTGAAACTCGAATTGGACGCGAGAATAAAGCAGATGTAAAAGCGCCCATGGCTTTTTGAAATCAGTTGGTGCGTTTTCCCTTTAAGGCCTATGTCCAAAACTTCTGTCAGGAGCTCAAAGTGTTTTGCGAGGAGCGAAGGATCGTGGATCGTCTGCATGACGGCCGGGCGGAGGGAATAGAAGTAGCTCTCGAGTAAAAATTCAAAGGTTTGAGAGAGTGCGCCTACTTCTTTTCGAAGAAGGGTAAACGCCTCGTCTTGCTTGACGATCATCCCTCCGTTAAAATCCCTAAATTCTCCCAAAGCCTGGGTGAGCTCCGACACAATTTTTTGCCTTGCGCGCAAAAGATCGACCGAGTAGTTCGGGCGGAAGAAGGAGGACTTTTCTAAGCTCGCTCTAAAAATCGCCGCTTCTTTAGGGTACTTTTGTTTTAAATGGCCAACGATCCGGATATCGTCGATATCGACTTTTAAGGAACTGGACACCCGTCTTAAAAGCTGGCTTAGGGGCTCTTTGCCCGCTCGGAGAAGGCGGACTGCGATTACCGTGAAGGTGAGCGAGACGTCGCTTTGCTTCTCGTAGTGGATGCTCACCTGGGGCAAATCGCGCACATACTTGATTTGCTTGCTGAGGAGAATGAGGTTGCGGATCAGCTCCTCTTCATTTCTCGGCATGAAGGTGGGGTGGACTACATTTTCAATCTGGCGGATGAGCTCGGTCGGCAGTTTTTGTCTGAGCTGTTTGATTTCGGTTTGGGTAAATGGCGTCTGGTTGGGGAGTTTGATTTCGAGGTAAAAGAAGCGGATTTTATCGTGGCGCCGGTCATTGATGAGAGACTCTTCTACGTAGGCGGCGTTCGGCAAGCAAGATCGGATCGCTTCCAAGAGATGGCGGATCTCAAATCTTTCAGTCTCTTTTAAAAAATTCATTCCGATGAGGATCGCTGCGATTGGCTCTTTTTCGTTGAATGCGCTTTTGAGAACTTTGATGCTGAGGTGTCTTTCAAAGGGAGCTTTTCGGATCTTTTCCTGAAGGATCTTTTTAAATAGGTATTGGTATGCGATCACGCGGCTGATATGGCGCGATTCTCTTTTTGCCGAAAAGGCATCGGTGAAAAGGATTGTAAAGTGGGTCATCTCATAGTAGACGTCCCGATCGAAAGCCTTTGGTCTGGTGTGGAGGAGATAGGAGATATTTTTTTTCACCTCGCTGATTTTTTCCTCCGCGCTGAGCTTTGTGATAAATCCTTGCATCTGATCGTAGAGGGAATGGTTTGTCCCGCTAATCGGATGGTTTAAAAGAGAGGAGAGATTTTCCTGGATGATCAGGTTTTTCAGTTCGGGAGAGAGGCTTTTCAGCGATGTGATGTATCTCGCATGATACACCGACATCATATTGATCCTCATCTCCTCGATCAACCGGGGAAGATTTTTTCGGATGACAAGGAGATCTTCTTTCGTCTCAATCGATACGATCTCCCTACAGACGTAATACTCGGGCGACTCGGGGTGGGTAAACTGAAAGTTGAGACCCAAATTGCCCGCCATGCTGAGCTGTTTGCCCGGGATGAGCCAGCGGCTTAAAGAGTCCACGACGTACCTTCCGACGCCATGCGTATATTCTCCCGGACAGAGATAGGTGATCGAAACGGAAGTCGCTCCATCGTCCAGCTTCGAGTGAACGATGAATGGCAGGAGGCGGTTCAGCTTGTAGTAGAGGGAGCCGGGAGAGGGAAGATCCTCGGATGATCTGATTTCCTGCCAGAGGGCATCTGGAATCATCCCATCGACAATTTGCTGCATTGTATTAAGAAAGGAAAGGGAAGCGGGATCGGAAAATCCGTTCAGCACGCTGGGCGCTTTAATCTGGAAGTAGTAGGAGAGGGGGGTGATTTCGGCCAAGTTTTTGGGAAGAGTCATACTGAACCGGTTAAGCTTGCGGTTGTTTATCCATTTTTGATGCAGGATTTATGAAATATTCATGATATTTTTTGCAATTGTTTTATTTTACGAAGCACTTTTCGAAGAGAACGCCGCCGCTTGGCGTTGTCGTCAAAGAGAAAAGCCTTGGCGACGAGAGGCTTGGATTGCTCCAGTGGTAAAGGGGGGCCAGCGGCATCTCATCTGCCAAAAGAGCCTCCGCTTCTTCTAAAAGTTCAAACCTCGCTTTGAGATCATTTTCGAAAGAGGCTGCATCTAAAAGTTTGGAGTATCTCTCATTTTCCCAGCCGGGGTAATTTTTGGGGTTATGCCGATCTTTGAACCTCTCTAAAATATTGATCGGATCATGGAACTGGGCGATCCAACAGGCAAGGGAAATTTGGTAGTCGCGCCCGTGAAGTCTATGCATGTGAGTTTTATAATCGATGAGCTGCAGCTTCACATTGACTCCAAGCGTCTTTTTCCAGTGGCGCTGGAGCGTCTGAGCAACCCTTTTGTCGATTTGCCCGGGCTTAAATGAGAGGGTGATCTCGTTTAGAGTCTCTTTTGAGATCCCAAGTTCCTCGAGCCCTTTTTCGAAGTGGATCCTGGCCACTTCAGGGGCATAAGAGGGGATGAGAGCTTTGTTTTGGTTTTTAAAAAGAGTGGGGGGAAGACACCTTGTCGCTGGAAGCTGGCCCATTTGAGTGACTTTTTCCACGATCTCTTTTCGGTTGATCGCGTAAGAAAAAGCCTTTCTCATATGCCTATTTGAAAAGGGAAAGGTTTCCGTATTGAACGCGCAGAAAGTGGTTGCGGCGCATGGGTGGAACTGGAGCTCTTGCCGCTTTTTCAATTTCTCCAATGCGTCGGGAGGAAGGGGAGAGAGGGGAGCTCCCATCCAATCGATCATTCCCCTTTCGAACATCTGAAAGGCCGTTGTCTCATCGGAGATGATCCGGATATGGATCTCATCGAGCGCCACATTTTTGGCATTCCAATAAGACTCATTTTTGACTAGAACGATCTCTGAATTCGGGATCATTTTTTCAATTCGAAAGGGGCCGCTTGCGATGAGATCGAGTTTCTTTTCCCACTCGGGATTTTCCCGATCAATATCGGAGGGGACGGGAAGAAAAACGGGAAATGCAGTCAGCGAGAGAAAGTAGGGGGTGGGCCTTTCAAGGGTGATTTGAAGGGTCTTTTCATTCAATGCGCGCACCCCCACTTGATCTAAATCCATCTCTCCTTTGGCGCATTTTTCCCCATTTTGAATGGGATAGAGAAGATAGGGGCAGAGCGAGGGAAATTTGGGATTGAGAATTGTTTTCCAGGACGATTCGAAGTCGTAGGCGGATATCCGCCTCCCATCTGTCCAAAAAGCCTCTTTCAGTCGAAAGGTGTAGACTCTCTTGTCCTCTGAAATCTCAACGCTCTCGGCCAAGGCCAGCTCAACTGTGCCGTCCGAAAGACACCGGGCAAGACCCTCGTAGACCAGGCAGATCAGAGTCGATGAGATGAAATCGCCCGACTTTCTTGGATCGAAAGTGGCCGGCTGGATATGGAAGGAGATATTTAGGCATCGCTCTTTTTTCTCCTTCGGAGTCGAGCATGCTGCGAGAAAAACAAAAGGAATCAATATCGAGCCAATTGCAAAACTCTTCGCCCCGCAAAAACGTCCTTTTGACGCCAGTTGCGACCCCACCTCCTCGCCTGCCCCCTTGGGCAGGCCGCCGTCGGCGGGGTTCGGGCGGGAAGCTCCCGCCCTCGCAACTGACCTCAAAATCCCCGTTTTTTCGTGGGCGTGGAGTTTTGCAATTGGCTCTACCCTTAGAAAGATCATGCGGGTACAATCTTGCGGACAAGAGCCTTTTCTGTTAAAGGAAAAAGAAAGAGAGGGAATGTGAGATATTTAAAGCATTTTTTTGTCTTGTTCTTGACGATTTTCTTTGCCAACTATCTTCTTCCGGGGGTCGATGCGGTGAGCCGCACAAAATTGCCTTTCATCGGGGGAGATCTTCTTTTTGCCATCGGATTGGCCCTCCTAAACGCCGTTGTTTATCCGATAGTCAAGCTCATCGAGCCGAATCACAGCTTGTCTCGTCTGGCTGCCGCTTCTTTCGTTCTCAACTTTGTCTCTTACGCTCTAGTGAAGTTCATTCCGGTGGGTATTCAGATCTCGACGGTGGAAGGATATCTCTTCGTCTCTGTCGTTGTATCGGGAGGGGGGTTTTTGACGAATTATCTGGAAATGAAACAGCAGTCCCCTCAGAATTTGGATTTGGAGCAGGCGGCTGTTCCCATAATAAAGCAAGAAAGTCCAAATTGTGAGGCGAAGCCGACGCAGACAAAAGCCGATCCTTCAGGTTGTTTCGGTATAAACCCAGAGCCTTGATGAATTACGTCCGAAGTCTTTTTCTCAATTTCCTCGTCGTCTTTTTCGTCGATCGGGCAGCACCGGGGCTGGAAATCACCTACTTCGAGCAGGTGCCCAATATCGGCGCGGATATTCTCTTTTCCCTCATCGTCGGATTTCTCAACGCCTCGGTTTTTCCCTTCTTGACCATTTTGGAGCTGAAAGTCTCCAAGCAAAAGCTCGCTCTCTATACGCTGATCATCAGCTTTGGGGCTTTTGGAATCATCGCCCTTATTCCCTTCGGAGTCAGGGTGGTGAGCTTTCTCGGATTTTTAGTAGGAGGAACTGTTGTTTGGGCGGTCGCTTACTTCACGAACTTTCTCGAGTGGCAGCAGGGACGCAATAGTTAACCGTCTTTCTCTGTATTCTCTCTGGTAAGTTCTTTCTTCTCCTCTCTTCCGAATACCCCAATTGCGCCCAAAGCTAAAGAGACTCCCGCAAGAAAATAAAACAGGCTCAAATGTCCGAAATGGCCCATTGCCACCGAGGCTAGAAAGGGCCCTACCACAGCGCCGATGCTATAAGAGAGGACGAATCCTCCTGTCGCAGCGACGATTTCGCTCTCCTGAAACTTTTGGCAAGCGTACGCCATGCTGAGAGGATAGATCGTGAAAGAAAAACCGCCGAAAAACCAGGCGAGGATCAAAAGAAGCCAAGAGGTTGCAGACGTCAATGTAATGCCGATTGCGAAAACCGCGCTTAAAAAACTCGCCGTATAAAGAGCGCGTCTCCGATTGCCTTTATCTCCCCAAAGGCCAAGAGGCCATTGAAGACTTAAGCCCCCAAAGACCACAACTGCCATCAGTGTGCCAATTTGGGAGACGCTCATCCCGATGTCTTTTGCATAGACCGGAATGAGGCCGTAAATCGTTCCGAGAACCGCCCCAGAGACAACGCTTCCGACAAATCCGAACGGAGACGCCTTAAAGAGCTGGATTGGAGTCAGTGCATCGTGCTTTTCCAGTTTTGGCGCGCCGTTTGTTTTAAAAGTGAGCGGCAAGATCGAAAGAGCGGAAAGGATTGCCGCGATGCAAAAAGGGGAGAGAGTCATCGGATCGGAGATTTTGATCAGGAGTTGGCCTCCCGAGAGAGCCCCGTAGAAAACGGCGAGATAAATGGAGAGGGCGGTGCCCCTTTTTTGGGGACCGCTTTGCATGAGGAGCCAGCTCTCGACGACGATGAAAATCCCAGAAAGACAGATCCCGCCGATGAAGCGGAAAAAAGCCCAATACCAAGGGTTGATCCAAATCGCTTGCATTAAAACGGATGCGGTTGAAATCCCCGCCAAAACCATAAATGCGTAAGTGTGGCCTACCTTTGCGATCCAGCGATCGATTTTCAATGAGCCAATCAAAATCCCCGCGTAAAAGACCGAGGTCAGAAGGCCGATCACTTCTGTGCTATATCCTTCAATATCAAGGCGGATCGACACGAATGTATTGAACAGCCCGCTCGCGAGCATAAGGAACACAAGCCCTAAAAGGGGAGGAGTCAGCGATCGGATTAGCGTAAACATATATATCTTATATTTGCCAAAAACATCTATTTTTACAAGGCTTTAATAATTAATATGTTTTTGATAGTTATATAATTAATTTGCAAAAAGTTGAAACAAATTAGTTTTATATATGATAATCATGTTGTGGGTGGCTGGTCTATGGCATTAAAAGGTGTTGATGCCCTTAGCTTTCAAGAAGCTATGGGCAATTTAGCGGCAATTATGGAGATCAACATGGATGATCCTCCATCGATCGCGATCGTCAAAAAAGTTCAGATCACAATCGACAAAGACGCTTTCGGTTTGGATGCAAAAGAGTGGCTTGCTGGAGAGGGGCCCGATTCTCTGCTTGATGTTTTAGATGTTACTCATAGAGCGATTTACGATCACTTGGTCCGTTTGAAAGAGAGCCCCGAGATCGACTGGACTAAAGAAAAAAACCTCAGGGGCGTCAGATCGATTATGGCTCTTGTCGGCGAATCGGCCGCCAAGTTGGAAGCTTATCTCGCCTACCGCCTCGGAGAACCCCTCCTAAAAAAAATCATCAGCCGCCCAGATTATAAGGCGATCGAGCGGTTCTACAAGAGCGCATTTAAAACTGAGGAGGGTGAAGAGTGGGAAGAAGAGGCGATCTCTCAAGCCCCCCACCTCGATAAAGATTTCCAGTCGGTAAAGCAAGATAAAGAGTATGAGCTCTTCTACATCCGCAATGAAGAGGGAGAGCCTTACTTTAGCCCCGAGCTTTTAAGAAATATCAAGGTCGCTCTCGACTTTTCAGGAGAGGCTGAGCTTTTTGAAGAGGATCCGCTTCTCAAAGTGCGCGCCCTGAGAGATAAAGATCTCCATGCATCGGCGAGCCAGATTCTAGCCGGCAGCGAATCTTTAATCTCCGAGT
>MGLY01000047.1:25832-27730 GCA_001794935.1 Chlamydiae bacterium RIFCSPHIGHO2_12_FULL_49_9
AAAAGCTGCCTCCAATACTTCGAGGACTTCCACCATTTCTTAAGAGCTTCTCTTTCCACCCCCGAGTATCAAAAACTCATCGCCTATCCCCCTGAAAAAAGCGATCGAGTAGATCTCCTTCTCCTCCATCTTGCCCACTCGCTCTGTCAGGGACTTTTTGAGTCGAGAGGCGGCATCAAGCAAGAGACGATTGGCCTCATCCACCGCTGCATGCGCCATGGAGATGAGATCAAGCAGAAGAAAAAAAAGCACATTGTTAAGGGGGATACCCTTTGGAACCAACTTCTCATCGACGATGAAAAATTCCGCGAATTCCTCTCCAAATTCCCGAGCGGCCCCCTTTTCAAAACGCTCGATATCATCCGAGAGTCTCAAGAAGAGGAGGCAATTGTCCCATTCGATCCGATCGGACAGGAAAATCTCCCTTGCATGACGTTTCGGATTGAAAGAAAGGGGCTCAAGACAGATGTTCTTCGCCTCCCATGCCCCACTCGGCAAGGGCTCATCAATAAAGCGGAGATCATCGATGAATTTAAAGGCTTTCTTCACGCTCTTGACTCAGAAAAACCGCCCCGGAAACTGCTGCTCGTGAACCTCCAAGACAGAAACTCATGGAAAGAGATCGCAAGATCCAACGCTTTGGAGTCTTTGCAGAAAAATGCCGAATTTGTCTCTGACATCTTGATCCTCACTCTTCCGAAAGACTCTGACTTTTACTATCAGATCGGCGAATACCTTGAGCTCAATCAAGCAGAAGATTTCATCCATGCCTTTAAAGCGGAGCTTTCCAAAAAAGAAGAGGGGGGCTTTTTCTTCCCTCACCATTGGAAAGAGTCTGAGAGAAACGCCTTTTTTGAAAGAGCGCTCCACGCCATCCACGTCCACTTTTTTGCGAAGAAGGGGACTTTAGGCCGAAAACAAAGAGAGGATTTCATCGAGATTTTTTATCAGTTTCTCATCCTCAAGTGCATCGACTTCCTCGAGCCCGGCGCCATTAGCTTTACCTGTAAAGACGCCATCGATACGGGATCGGTCCAAATGGGGGCGTTCTACGCCTTTCTCAAGCTGCTTTTAGCGGAATTTACAAAGAGAGAAGAGCACGAATTTTTCCGCTGGCTGACCTATGCTCCTGCGCTCTGCGCCCGCGAAAGACCTACCGATCCGGAGAGAGTCGCCCGCGCTCTTTCCCTCCTCGAGCAGATCGACAAAGAGAAGAAAGAGATCAAACAAACCTTCAAAGATCTATTCCATCCGCAGATGTTCAAATCTTTAGAAATTAGCGAATAACAGGATCCGCTCGAGACGAGCGGGCAGGATGAGGTATTTCTTATCTTGCCTCGCGCTTCGCGGGATCTTGCCGCAGCTTTAGCTGCAATCCTGTTATTTTTTCTTTATTCGGACTCCATCATCTCTGTTTGAGCGATGAGGCCTTCATTGTAGAGCTTGATGGAATCGGAGAGTCCCTGCACCTGGCGCATCAGCACGGCAAAGTCCCTCTTAAACGCATCGCTTTGCAAGATCTGGTTTCTCGCTTCGGGATCTTCCGCCCTTCCGATGAGTTCAGTCAGTCTGCCGAGAGAAGTCGTCATCGTGTCGATCTCCCCCTCAAAGTAGGTGCGGAACTCCTGCGGCGTGTTGAGAGCTTTTAGGAAATTGGCTTTCTTTGTGCGGCTTCTCTGCCAGCTTTTGTCGTACTGGAAAAGGAACCCATAATGATTGATGTCGTTCATCAATGTCTCTCCCTTGGTCAGAAGGGAGGTGAGTCTTAAATAAAAATCATCCCCTGCGATCATCCTGCCGACAGTTCCCGATCCGCTGACGATATCTTTGGAGATCTGGTTGAGATTGCGAAGAGTCTGGGTGCCATCGCTGTTGAAAGAGTCGGCTGCCTTATCCAG
>MGLY01000048.1 GCA_001794935.1 Chlamydiae bacterium RIFCSPHIGHO2_12_FULL_49_9
TTAAAGAAACACCTGCCTTGATGATCATTCCGCTTCTGACTCTCCTTGCGATTCTAAATATCCCGTATCAGGTTCACAAGGGCAATGCGGGCTGGGCCTTTATCTCTTCTTCGATCAGTATCGGTCTTCTACTCGCTCTTTTTGGAATCGGGACCTTCCCGACGCTCGTCTCATCGACGATCAATCCTGAGACAAACAGCCTCACCATCTACAACACTGCATCGAGCCAAAAAACGCTCGGCATCTTGCTCACCGTTGTCGCTATCGGCGTGCCACTTGTGCTTGCCTATGGTTTTTGGGTATACCGAATCTTCCGCGGCAAAGTAGTGATCGGAAAATCCAGTTATTAAAAAAATGCAAAATCGCCTAAGATCGATCCCAATCATGATTTTGGGGTAGGAGATTAGGCTTATGAGTTGGGAAAGTCTTTTGGATGACTATTTGGCCTTGCAATTGATTAGGACAGGACTTTTCATTGGGATATTTTTGTTTTCAACATCCTATCTGATACCTAAAGGGATCTTGTTCTATCTCGATTGGAAGCAGAAGCGGAAATTTGGCATATTGGGATCGAGCATTACCTTCTGCACGGGGGGAGTGTTCCTTTTAGTTTACCTGTTGATTAAGAGTGTCAGTTCTTAGGAAAATAAGATGGTTTTTCTTTTAAGAAATTTAGTCCAAGCTCTAGTCTTTGCGCTTCCACTCATTCTTTGGGCGCAGCCCTCTGAGGAAGCGCGAAAGAATTATTCTGATAGAATTCAAAAAGCATTCGAGTTGCAGTCACAAGGAAAAACCAGGCTGGCTTTTTACACTTTTAGAGACGCATATCAAGCTGCAATCAAAAGTGGAGAATCTCCAGCCAAATTGGCGCCGCTTGAAGAGCTGTTTGTGTGGTACAGAACCTATGGGTTTGATTCCGGAGTTATGAAAGAACCTGCCGCTTGTGCCGGGGAGTACAGGTCTTCTACGGGGTATGTGCAGCTGAAAAAATTAGATCCACAGCAACAAAAGATCATAAGAGATTTCCTCTATGGCGTTGGATGTATAGTGAGTGGCGTCTTTTGTCTTACTGTATCTACTCCTCTCTCCGGAAAATTTGGAACCACTCTCGTCATGGGTGGATGTAACTACATGTATAATTCGATTAGCGCAATGATTGAGGATCATGAGAAAAGAATTGCTCGTATTGCTGAATTAGATCGAATCACTAGAAAAGTAATCGCTACAACGAAAGGTGAAAAATGAATTCAAAAATTTTTGGAATAATCATGCTGCTTGCAGCTGCCAAGGGATTTTCAACCAGTTTCTCTTTTGGAGAATCGATCGATGATATTGATCAGAAGCAGCTCATTGAGTTGATCACAGAAAACAATGAATACTGCACAGATAAAATGATCGGTGGTCGAATCTATCTTAAGCCAGATCAAATTTATCCGAGCAGGGAAGGGGTTTTTCTGCGGATCAATCAATTCGATCTCGTAAGACTCTCTTGCGTCTACTCGGACGATGAGGGTTGCTATATTATTCCGTAGATTTTTAAGGCTATGCATCTATCGTGGACAAGAGCTGGTGTAACAAGTGAAAAAATGACTTATAAAATTGGGCTTGATGTTCAAAATGTTGGGCATGATGAGCACTGTTGAGCATTGGTTCTTAGACTGGCTGAGTGGCCCCATTCGGAAATCCCACAACAGCCTCATAGCAGAGGACGAGGTGGCTGACGCCGTTCATGGCGCGGTGAGGCTTGGCTTCAGTGGGTAGTTTATAGGAAGCTGCGATTAGGTCTTTGGAAAAGCCTGTCTCCCAGGGGAGGGGGCCTCTTTTTTGCTTGGCTTGGTTCATCGCAAGCGCCCAGTACATTGAGGCGAGATCGAGCCAGTGATAGGGCCATTTGTAGCCCTCTTGGGTATCTGAATCGATGAGCTGGGAAAAAAAGATTCTGTCAAAAGAAGGATTTTGGCAGATGAAGACAGCCTTTTTGCGAAGGATATCCCACTTTGTAAAGCAGGCGATGATTTCAGATGCTGCAAGATCGGCCGGTTTTCCCTTTGAGACCTCTTCCCAGCTGAAGCCGTTGATGCGGAGGCTTTCCCGATCGCTTCTCTCCCACACATTGAGCGGTTGGTGGACCACCGTTTGGTAGGAGTCTTTCACTTCTCCCGTGGATAGGTCAATGACCTGAAAGGCAATCTCAAGGATTTTATGAACTTGAGAATTTAGGCCATTTGTTTCGGTATCTAAGAAAACGCCGATCATAAAGTGCTCCAAGAACCTATCCGCAATGTGGGAACAAAAATCCGGGGGATCTTTCGAGCGCTTTTTCCCTTTTTCTCCTCGGAAATATTGAGGCAATATTCCCCTCGTCGGAAAATGGAAAAATCATCTCGAAATCTCTCCCCGCCTTTTTGCTCCGACATTGCGGATAGGTTCAACTTCCCGAACATAACAATTGATAAAAGCAATTGCAAGAAAATAGAGTCACATTTTCAGAGCGCTAAGAAGATTCAAAATAGGGTTCAAGACGGAAATGGTCCGGGATAAGAATGAGTAGGCGCACTCGGCTCATATCGGTTTCGGCATCGACCAATATGGCCTCTGGAACCCATTCATACTTTTGGCTTAAGAGATACATGGCGCTTAAAACGCTGCGAACTCTTGGAACAGACGAGCTGCATGCGTTATAGCCATTTGTACATTCTTCGATAGAGTCTTGTAGATTCACTGAGGCTCTGATGTGAATAAATTTCCCGAGGTTATATTGATGCTTAAATTTCGGAAATAATATCCTTTCGTTTCGGGCGTGCATAATAGTGTCTTTTATCCACCCAAAGATTCCCAATAAACTATCCGGAATGCCGCCGGCATTCCACATATAGTTGGTTTTATCAATAGTCCAGAGGAAGTCTCTTACAGGGCATAAGCGAGAAAGCTTGTATTTGGACGCCTGCAAAGAATGCTCCAGGAAGAGATTGCATCTATCTTTTTGGGATATAATAGTCATTTGTTCCATATTATTGTTAATTATATACAATTAATTAGTTTTATTAAATAATAAAATTTATTTAAGAGTGTGTGGGGGATTTGAAATAATTTTTATACAGTAATTATGGGTTTTGCTAGCCTGAGGAAAAGAGAGGGTGTCTATGGATATCGGGATCAGCGAGGCGGCGAGAAAGAAGGTAGCAGACGATCTGCAAGACTTTTTGGCGAGCACTTATGCCCTCTATTTGAAGACCCAAAACTTCCACTGGAATGTTGTTGGCCCTGAATTCTTTTCTCTGCACGTGCTCTTTGAGAAGCACTATGAGAACATGGCAGAAGCAGTGGATGAGATCGCAGAGCGGATCCGAGCTCTTGGGTTCTTTGTCGACGCCTCTTTTAGCTCGTTTAAAAAGCGCTCATCCGTTTCTGAGCCTCACGGGAAGGTCTCTTTTAAAAAAATGATTATAGAGCTCATCAAGGGTCACGAGGCCATTTCCAGAATGGGCCGCCCTTTGATCACCAAGTCCCAGGCCCTTCACGAGGATATCACAGCCGATATGGTCATCAAGCGGCTGACTTTCCACGAGAAGGCTGCCTGGATGTTGAGATCCCACCTAGCCAAATAGGGTCCATTCTGGTATCCTTCTTCGAGAACCAATAAAAAGTTTTTTATGTCTCTGCCTCCAGAAAAATTCCGCGAGATGGTCTTCCAGATCCTCTATAGTCACGGCTTTGAGCCCAATGACGAAAAAGAGATGGTTTCCTTCATGATGCAAGAGCTCAAAGTCTCCAGGCGTTATGTAGCGGATGCCTTTACCCGGATGCATCGGATTTTAGCCAAAGAGACAGAAATTTATAAGCTGATGGGCGAGGCCTCTACCGAGTATGCAGTGGAGCGGATTTCTCGGGTAGAGAGGACGATTCTTCTTCTCGCTTTTTTTGAAATGCTTTATGACTCTTCAGTGCCGCCCAAAGTGGCAATCGCCGAGGCGATCCGCCTTTGCCGAAAATTCGGCACTCCGGAAAGCGCGGGCTTTGTCAACGCGGTTCTCGATGGAGTTTTGAAGAAACATGCCCCTGCAGATAGAGAGCAACCGATCGCTCAGTGAATTTTCTACCTTTGGCATCGGCGGATCGATCCGCTATTTTGTCCAGGTGTCTACAATTGTTGAGATGGAAGAGGCTTTTCATTTTGCAAATGGAAAGAGGATACCCTATCTTGTCTTGGGCAAAGGCTCGAACTGCCTCTTTAGCGATCGGGGTTTTTCAGGACTTGTCATTTTAAATAAAATCGATTTTTCCAGTTGGGACACATTGACCTTTGGCTCCGGATACAATTTTTCTCTTTTAGGAGTGCAAACGGCGAGAAAAGGGCTCTCCGGACTCGAGTTTGCCTCCGGCATCCCGGCAACAGTTGGCGGCGCTGTCTTTATGAACGCCGGCGCAAACGGCAAGGAAACTTGCGAGGTCTTAAAATCGGTTCTCTTTTTGCATGAAGATGGAAGAAAAGAAGAGATGAGACGAGAAGATCTCTCATTTAGCTACCGCACCTCTCCTTTCCAGAAGATGAGAGGGGCCATTCTCTCCGCCGCATTTGCGCTCATTTCAAAAGAAACGGCTAGAAAATCGCAGCTTGAAATTATCGACTATCGGATGAAAACCCAGCCCTACAAAGATAAAAGCGCAGGGTGCGTCTTTAGGAACCCGGGAAAAGGTCTCTCTTCCGGCGCGCTCATTGATCAGTCGGGACTCAAAGGCTTTTCCATTGGGGGAGCAAAAGTCTCTGAAATGCACGCCAACTTCATAGTCAACACGGGCAATGCAAAAGCTCAAGACGTTTTGGATTTGATAGAACACGTGCAGAAAAAAGTGTTTGAGAAAACGGGTGAACACATAGAACCTGAAATTCGACTGATAGGTTTTGATGCATCCTGAATTTCGAGCCGACATCCACTGCCACACCAATTGCTCGGACGGCTCTGACGATCCGATCGCGCTTCTCCATTTGGCCAAAGAGGTAGATCTGCAAGGCCTCTCCATCACAGATCACGACACAATCGCGGCCTATGCGCCAAAACTCTTTGAGATGGCAAAAGAGCTCGGGATCGAGATCTTGCCCGGCATTGAAATCTCTTCAGAGTGGGAAAGGGCCTCCGTCCACATCCTTGGCTACGGTTTTGATTTGGAAGATCGAGCATTTCGAACATTTTTAGAGGAAATGCAGACGAGGCGCACCGAGAGAAATCGGGCGATTTTAGAAAAGCTGGCCAAATTCAAAGTGCCGGTTTTAGAAAAAGAACTCCAGGCGCTCGCCGATCAATTGCCCTATAAAAAGACGATCGGCCGCCCCCACATCGCAGAGCTGATGGTGCAAAAAGGGTATGTAGCGACTACGCAAGAGGCGTTTGAAAAATATCTCAAAGAAGGAGCGTGTTGCTATTCGTCGGGGATCAGGTACACTCCAAGAGATGTCATCGACAAAATCCACTTGGCTAAAGGAAAGGCCGTCTTGGCCCACCCTCACTTCATCAAAAGGCGCCACTTTTTAAAAAGCCTTCTCTCACTTCCTTTAGATGGGATCGAATGTTACTACGCAAAATTGCCGAAAGCGCAAGAGCTTCCCTGGCTTCAGCTGGCAAAAGAAAGAAATTGGATCGCAACTGGAGGCTCCGATTACCATGGCGCTTTAAAGCCCCACATTGCGCTTGGCTCATCCTGGGTGAACCGAACTATTTTCGACAAGCTTCTCAATCCATAGGAATGTAGGCGATCTATTCAGCCACTTGTGATAGCAAATAGACCACTTTTCACTCGGCAGCTTTTCTAAGGAAGAGAGGATTGCCCGCTCCTCCTTTTCTCCCTCCAGGTGTCCCGGATAACAAGTGATGGAAATCGCGCCGCCCTCTTTGAGCATCTTGAGCGCGCTCTCAAGGCTCTTTAGAGTTGAACTTGTTAGCGTCGTAATCGATTTGTCTCCTTTCGGAAGATAGCCCAGATTGTAGACGATGAGTTTGGGCTGAAAAGCGATCGTGTCAATCTTTTCATGTGAGAGGCGATGGAGAAGAACTCTTTTATATTGTTCCGGTGTCAAATGGCTCTTGATGAGAGCATCTGTTCTTTGGATTGCCTCTGACTGGATATCGAGGGCAGCCACTGCGCTCATCGGATGTTTTAGTAAAAGCTGACAGAGAAAGAGCGTGTCGTTGCCGTTGCCGGCTGTCGCATCGATTGCCGTATCGCCCTCTTTTAAAAGAGCCATCCAGTATTTTTTCGAAATTGCCAAGTGAGGAGACATACAGCTATAGTAACTGACTTTTAGGTTTATTTCGATGCGAAAATGCGATGTGTTGATTCTCGGGTGCGGGATTGCGGGGGCGTCTGCCGCTTTGGAGCTTGCGAAACGAGGGCTCGACGTCGTCATATTGAGCGCAGGGGAGAGCCCCTGGCAATCGAATTCCGCCTGGGCGCAGGGGGGAATCGTCTATAGCGGAGAGAGCGACTCTCAAAAGCTTCTCGCCAGCGATATCTGCGATGCGGGAGCGGGCCTTTGCTTTCAGCCTGCAGTCGATCAGCTCGTCCGTCTGGGTCCAACCCTTGTTGAAAAGGTGCTCCTTCAGGAGACACAAGTAGACTTCGATCGGAAAGAAGACGGGAGCCTCTCACTCACAGAAGAGGGGGCCCACTCGATCCCGAGGATTTTGCATCACAAAGATCAGACGGGAAAGGCCATCATGGAGGCGCTCTTAGCCAAGCTAAAAACGTTTTCCAATATCGAAATGAAAATGGGCTCAACCGCAATCGATCTTGTCACTTTATCCCACCACTCAAAACACCCGACCGATATTTATTTGCCATCGACCTGCATTGGCGCTTATGTATTCCAATCGCGGACCCGCTCTGTGGAACTTGTCCTTGCCAAAGAGACGATCCTCGCAACAGGCGGTCTTGGAGAGCTCTTTCTCCACACGACAAATCCAATGGAGGCCAGAGGCGACGGGATCGCGATGGCCTATCGAGCGGGCGCCCGCATCATGAACATGGAATATGTTCAGTTCCATCCGACAACTCTCTACATTCCGGGAGAGAGGAGATTTCTTCTGACAGAAGCTCTTCGCGGCGAAGGAGCGAAACTCCTCAATGCCAATTTGCGCCCCTTCATGCATAAATACCACGAAAAAGAAGAACTCGCGCCAAGAGATGTCGTCTCTCGGGCGATGTTCAACGAGATGATCGAATCGTCCACCGACCACGTCTGGCTCGATATCACCTCAAAGCCCAAAAAATGGCTTCAAGAGCGGTTCCCCGCCATTTATGGGTACTGTCTTGAGAAGGGGCTTGATATGGCCCTCGAGCCGGTTCCCATCGTCCCCGCAGCCCATTATAGCTGCGGGGGCGTGGCGGCGGACCTCGAAGGGAAAACCTCCATCTGCCGCTTGCGGGCAATAGGGGAAGTCTCTTGCACAGGGGTCCATGGGGCGAATCGGCTCGCCTCCACCTCGCTTCTCGAGGGGCTCGTCTGGGGACAAAAGTCTGCCTCCGATATCCTCTCCAACTGGAAAACGCGAATCGATCTCTTCCCGCCGGTCGAAGAGTGGCAGATGAGCGATCAAAAAGTGGACGCGGCGCTCATTCGCCAAGACTGGACCCAGCTCAAACAGACGATGTGGAACTACGTGGGACTTGTCAGAGATAAAGATCGCCTCGTCCGCGCCCTCAAAATGCTCCGCGAGCTCCAGTGGGAGATCGACTCTTTTTATGAAAAAGCGGAGCTGACGAGCGATCTGATCGGCCTTCGAAATGGAGTCCTGACAGCACTCCTCATCGCCCAGGGCGCCTGGAAGAATAAGAAGTCTCTCGGAAGCCATTATCGCATTTCTTGATCTCTATTTGGCGATCTTGTATATTCTTGGCAGCACTTTAGAAATTTATTTTGTATATTATGGGGTGTTAGCTCAGTTGGTTAGAGCGCTACGTTGACATCGTAGAGGTCAGCTGTTCGAGTCAGCTACATCCCATTCCTTGAACCC
>MGLY01000049.1:0-3187 GCA_001794935.1 Chlamydiae bacterium RIFCSPHIGHO2_12_FULL_49_9
AAAAGAAACGCCCTCTTTTCCGATGCAGTGCCACAAATACCTCAATCAAGTCCTCAGCGCAATCGACAATGCCGTGCAGCAGTGCACCGACATCCCATTTGAAGCGGCGCACGATGTAACCCCTATTGAAGCCGACTTCGGCGAGCTTCCCGGAGGGATCCCCGATTGGGAAAATTACACCAAACCGCAAAAGCTCAAAATCATCGAGGAAGTCGTCGACAAAGAGATCCGCCCCTACATCGAGCTCGATGCCGGCGGAGTAAAGATCCTCGATCTGATCGAAGAGAAAGAGGTGCTTATCTCTTACGAGGGTTCTTGCACAAGCTGCCATTCATCTACCGGCTCGACGCTCACTGCCATCCAGCAGATTTTGAAGTCGAGAGTTCACCCGACCCTTTTTGTTACTCCGGTCCTCTGAGCCTCTAGATCTTTTTCTCGGGCTTTCCGATTAAGCCGTTCAGAGAGAGTTTGGAGCGTGCTGCAAAATTCTTTTGCCTTAGTTCTCAAAGCACACTTTGTTGACGGATCTCCTTGTTGAGAGAGGAGAAGAAGTGCTTTCAGTTTTGCCCTTGCGCCGATCTCTTCGATCGCCCCAGGTTGAGGACGGAGTAGTTCAAGGATACAGGTTTCTCCAATGAGGGGAAGTGCTTTAATATCCCGTTCCAAGGGGAGAAGACAGCCTTTCATTTGGCCTAACAGACCAGGTAATAGTGTGTCGAACGCTTTGCGGCGTGCGGTTTCATCTAGACGTGGCTTACGAGCGCGGGCAAGGAATTCTGCGGCACAGAGAATCGTCTTCTGAGCGACTGAGATATAGTGTTCAAAGTCGATGATTGTAGTTAGCTTCGTAGCGAGATGGGCCTCGTCTATTTTTTTAATCAAATCTTCTAGCTCTTCTCGCTTTGCAGTAAAGCAGCTACTTGGATCCGGGTTTTTACCTAGATGGTCGAGGAGGCTCCTGCAAAATGAAACTGCAATCCAGCAGTCGGCATCCCCGATAGAAAGAGAGTTGCCGTCACATAAGGGCTTAAAAGTGGCTTTAATGAGCTTATAAGATTTATTGATTTCCTCGGAGTCAAGACGGTCAGAGAATTTCACAGCTGAGAAAAGCTCCGCCTTAGGAGAGTAAGGAGCGATCGACCCCTGAAAGGCTTCAGTTAGTGTGGGATATGCTTTTTGAAAAGAGGGATAGAAGAGAATCGGCTGGAGAAAGTTCTGAAAGACCGTGCTAATCAAAGAAACTTGTCGAAGCGTTTTAACACAACTTCTCCAATCGGCATCAGCCCACCCCCCTGGGGCAGCGGGGATGTTGTCAGATGCTCTGACAGGTGCGCTCATGGACTCCTCCTGGGTTGAAAAAGAGGGGGAGTTTATCCTGAACGGGGATCTTTTTGCAACTTTTTGATTAATTAGATCGAGAAGAGATCTCCTGAAGAGAGGGTGTGGAGCTTGCCGTCGGGGAGGCGAAGGCAAAGTCTTCCGTCGGGAGCGATCGACTCGCAGATGCCCATCCATTCTTTTTTTCCGTCGAAGCAGCGCACCTCTTGCCCTTTAAAGGCGAGATGGTCTTCAAAGTAGTCGTGGAAGGGGGCAAATCCTTCCGTTTTAAAAATCTCGAGGTCTTCTTCAAACGCTTCCTGAAGTTTTTCCAAAAGCTCTTGCCGGTCCCACGTTTTGCCGGTTTCGATTTTTAAAGAGGTTGCCGGCTGATCAATTTGAGATGCCATGTCCAGGCTCATATTCACGTTGATCCCGATGCCGAGGAACACCTCGGCAAAGTCGGCGCTGAAAGAGGTTTCGCAAAGAACTCCTGAGATTTTTTTTTGGTTGAGGAGGATATCGTTGGGCCATTTGATTTTAGTTTTAAGTCCTTCGTGGGAAAGGATGCGGGAGAGGGTGCAGGCGAGCATTTGGGCGATGCTCGTCAGATCGGGCGTGCCGGAGAGAAGGCGAAAATAAAAAGTGACATACAGGTTGACGTCTTTGGGGGAGATCCAATGCCGAAGAAATCTTCCCCTGCCGGCTGTTTGCTGATCTGCCGTAATGCAGGTGATTTCATCGGGGGCAAAAGTGAAGTGTTCCCTTTTTGCGTAGGAGTTTGTCGAATCGATCGTGTCGAAGTGGATGTGTTTCACAGGTTGCATAGTAACCAAAAAGGATAATATGATGCGAGATTATGAGGCTATCCCACTATTCCGATTTTCCTGTTTTCGATCTTTTTGGCAGATTTCAAATGCCCTTTCTCACCCGTGTGCTTTCACAAAGGGTTAGAAAGGGATACCCTGAAACATTTAAAATCCTAGTAGTGGGATAGCCTCAATGTGGGATCATCGGGTTTTATCACGCCTCGACTTTCGGATTTTGCCCCTCATTTTAGGGCTCATGGCTGTAAGCCTTCTCGTCATCTCTTCGATGACAGCAGAAGCGATGGAGTTGGAAGCGCACGTTTTTTGGACGCCTCTCGTTAAGAGCCAGGTGCGTTGGTTTTGCCTCGGCTGGGTCGTCTTTTTTCTAGCGTCTTCTTTCGACTACCGAAAACTCCGCGGCTGGAGCGTATTTCTTTACGTTGCGATGGTTCTTCTATTGATCGGCCTTTTTTTTGCCGACCCCATTCAAAACGTCCATAGATGGTATAGGATCCCGGGGGTAGCGAGCTTTCAGCCCTCCGAGCAGGCCAAGTTGATTGTTGTCATTGTTCTCGGCTGGTTTTTGGAGAGGAGAGGGAATCAAGTGGGCAGCCTTGGGGCTGCCTTTCAGGTGGCGCTCATTGCGGGCATCCCATTTTTTTTGATTTTAAAGCAGCCCGATTTGGGAACGGCTCTTGTTCTCTATCCAATTTCTCTCGTCATGGGCTATTTTGGGGGGATTCACCGGGGCGTCATGCGGTTTATGGCGACAAGCGGCATTATCTCTTTGGTCTTGGTCGGAGTGATGTTCATCGGCTTTCTCGACCATGAGGAGATGCGGCCTGTCTTTACAAAAGTATTGAAAGAATACCAATATGAAAGGCTCAACCCCAACACCTACCACCAAAGGGCCGCTCAGACGGCGATTGCAATCGGGGGGCTGACCGGAACGGGGTGGCACAAGTCAGAATTTTCGGGCCGCAAATGGCTTCCGGCCGCTCATACCGATTCGGTGTTTGCCGCCTTTGGCGAGGAGTTTGGCCTCCTCGGACTTCTCTTCC
>MGLY01000049.1:3210-5584 GCA_001794935.1 Chlamydiae bacterium RIFCSPHIGHO2_12_FULL_49_9
ATCTATTTTAGTTTTCAGGTGGCGGTGGTGGCGAAAGACCCCTTCGGCAGGCTGCTCGCTTCCGGCCTTGCGATCTATCTGGCTATGCATGTGCTGGTAAACATCGGAATGATGTGCGCTCTTCTGCCCATATCGGGAGTGCCGCTGATTTTCGTTACCTACGGAGGCAGCTCGCTGCTCACGACGATGGCTGCCTTGGGGCTCTTGCAGAGCATTTACGCTAGGCGTTTTATGTTCTAAACTTTACAATGGGTTTTTATGTTCAATCACAGCTTTATCTTTTCTCCGGGAACCTGGCAAGGCGAGGGGAAGATCCTTTTGAACATGGTTGAGGAAGAACTCATCTTCAACACGAACTGGGCTGTTCAGAACCGCGATTTTGCCGGCAAAGTTCTCTCCGCCCAAGATATCCAGATCCAGGGGCTCTCTGAAAATATGCGCAATGAGCTCACCTTCTACGATTTTCAGGCCAAGACGTTTTCTGTCGACATGGAGAACCAAAATATCGGCCGGATCGTGGGCACCGGCGTCTACGACGAGCACACAATTGCCTGGGAATTCCGCAACAACGACATGAATTTTGAAGGGTATGAGACCTATATCCTCCAGCCTGACGGCAGCTATGCGATGAAGGGAGAATATGTGACGAGCGATCAGTTTCGCACGCAGATTGAGGCGCGCATTTGGCCTCATGGCAAAGAAACTCCCCCCCAGGCCGATGAACCCCATGAAAACGAGGAAGAGCCTTGAAAAAATCGATCCTATTCCTACTGATTTTATCTGCCTGTTCTACGGGCGGTTCTGTCAATAAAATGGGCGCCTATCAGGAAGTTCCCATTGGGGCCACTCCTTCTGAGGTGATTGCCCTTGTCGGTGAGCCCTACGCGGTCCACCAAAAATCAGACGGCACCGTCGAATATGAGTATATTGAGCGGATCACTGCCGGCTCTCGCAATATGGAGACGCGCCACTACTATTTTGTTCTAAAAGACGGCCAAGTCATATCTAAGCGGATCAAGCAGACGACCCCGCCGGCCTATACCTTCGACAGCTTCGACATGCAGACAACCCAGAATCGAAATTCTGGGGAAATAGAATAAGGGTTGCAGTGCGCGCTCCACTTCGTTGGGCGCCTGCCGCATCACAGAACTTGGGAGAATCTCCCAGCCTGTAAAAATTATTTTTTAAAAGGCGTTGACTTTTCTCGGGCTAAGTGGAAAAATTTTTTTCAATTTTCCCACAGGCTTGAACATAAAGACTCAAATTGCTGATCCCATTTCGATGTTGCCAGTTCCGTCGGGCTATTTTGATTTTTTGAAAGACGTAAAGTTGAAGATTCAAACTGCTCAACTTAAGGCTGCTGCCTTGGTGAATCTTGAATTAGCTTCTTTTTATTGGGACCTTGGACAGGGGCTTTCGGAGAAGGCTAGTTTAGAGGGATGGGGTTCTAAGACGTTGGAACGCCTTGCGGGAGATCTTGGGGGCGCCTTTCCAGGCGTAGCGGGCTTTTCAAAAAGAAATCTAGAGCTGATGCGTCAGTTTGCTGAAAGCTACCCTGAAGGAATTTGCGAAACAGCTGTTTCGCAAATTCCTTGGGGTCACAATATCGTTCTTATGCAGCGGCTTGATTCTTATGAAGAGCGCCTTTGGTATGCTGAACAGACAATCAAAAATGGATGGTCCCGAAATGTGCTGGTCATCAGAATTGAGTCAGAGCTGCATAAGCGGAAGGGGAAAGCAGTCAATAATTTTGCCTCAACACTGCCAGAGTCCCATTCGGACTTAGCTGTCGAATCTTTGAAAGATCCTTATTGCTTAGATTTCCTTACGTTGTCAGAGAAAGCCCAGGAAAAGGAGATTGAACAGGGGTTAATCGACCACCTCCAGAAATTCCTTTTGGAGTTGGGGCAAGGTTTTGCTTTTATTGCAAGACAGTATCACCTTGAGATTGGCGGCGAGGATTCATATATCGACTTGCTTTTCTATCACTTCAAGCTTAAATGTTTTGTTGTAATCGAACTGAAAGCAGGTCCGTTCAAAGCTACCGATGCAGGCCAGGTCAATTTTTATCTGACAGCAGTAGATCGCTTGCTTAAACAGCCAGAGGACAACCCAACGATTGGAATTATCTTGTGCAAGGAAAAAAACAAAATTACAGCCGAATATGCCTTGAATAATTTAAAGAGTCCGATTGGAATCTCCAGCTACACGACTCAGTTCATGGAGCAATTGCCGCGAGAACTCAAAGGCAAGTTGCCAACAATTGCAGAAATTGAAGCGGAATTGAGCAATAAGAAGGCGCATCAGAAAAAGCGCGCAAAGTAGAACAGCTGTATTTGTTCAGGGGGTATAGCAGGGCCTGCTAAAAACGGTG
>MGLY01000050.1 GCA_001794935.1 Chlamydiae bacterium RIFCSPHIGHO2_12_FULL_49_9
AACCACTGTCTAGAACTGCCTCAAGAATTGTACGATATTGTTACCTCTCTTTCACCAATGTCATTTGGGCCTGAGTTCGAATATTCTAAAGAAGAACTCTTAATACTTGCTGAAAAATTAATTGATAATGAGAAAGGTCTTTTAGAAAAATTGTACAACCACACATTAAGTTGACAATGTCTTGCTAAAAGCCAGACATTATATTAAAAATTAGACTTTGCAGATACCCTCCAAGGATCGACCCCTCGGACTGCCTTTCTCAGATTGAAACCCCTCTTCCAGTTTCAAAACCTGACCATTCAAGGGGCGCGAATCCCCCCGCCCAAGACAGCGACGTCATCCAGCTTCTCCCATAACTAGCGAATCCCCCGACAGCGTTTTTCCTAACTCACTAATAACAAGGCCGTTACAAACCACAACATTTTTAAAAAAAATCTATCGTTGATTTTTATTAAAAAAATAAGTTATAATATTAGCTTTAAAACGCACTAAAACTGCGATTTTAACACCTTAAAAAAGGAATTATGAAAATGGAAGCTAAAAGCCTTAAATTTTACACCCTCATCGGCAAGGTACTGTTTACTTTGGCCGGGGGAATCATTGGCCTTGTAATGAGTGGCCCGGTTGCGCTATTATTTGGGTCCCTAATCGGCCTAATTACAGGAACAGTTTTCGACAAAACATGTTCTAA
This sequence comes from Chlamydiae bacterium RIFCSPHIGHO2_12_FULL_49_9, assembly GCA_001794935.1. Taxonomy (GTDB): domain Bacteria; phylum Chlamydiota; class Chlamydiia; order Chlamydiales; family SM23-39; genus O2-12-FULL-49-9. Next base: position 692 of record MGLY01000050.1, read on the forward strand.
ATATTTAGTTAACACCGAAAATTAATTAAGATTACCCTAAAAGCCAATGACTAGCGCAGTCTCATCAGTCCGTCAGCACACGCCCTACATCATCGATGGCTCGCGAACCGCGCCGATCGGCGATTTTCTCGAGAGTTTAAAGCCCACTGCCGACAAAGTCCACTTTACTTTCCTAGTTTTCCAAAGAACCCTAGACTCCCTCATCAACCGCCGCTATTCAGACTTCGACGCCCAAACAGCTTCTAATTGCTGCCATGGAGTTGCACTTCTTGGCGCAGATCTTATTCATTCGATTCAACACATTGATCTGAACGGGTTAAGACAAGAATTGATCGCTAGCCACAGAAACCAAGGCTACCAGGCCCCCCGCTCTCTTATCGATTTAGCGCAGCTCTACGTTCTCAACTATGTGCGTAGGGACGACCCCGCCAAAGGTATGATCACAGATTATACACGGCTAAGCGACATTTTCAATTGTAACCAAAAGTTTTTCAAGCAATTCACCCCAGCCTTGCAAAAAAAATACTCCAATTTGGTAGCCCTTCGTTATCAGAGCATCTCAAAGCAATTGCCACAACAAACGTCAATCAACCAAGTTCCTATTTCAGTCTGGGGAAAATACGTCGCTTCTGATCATCTTAGGACCAATCCCAGAAATACTTACCTTGCATCTAGTTTATTCTCAACACAGGTAGTCCTTGCTCGCCTGATTTCTACAAGATCCCTAGTAGCCCTAGTGGATTACATATATGACGATTCTAAGCTTCTTACGAAGCGGGTTGTAAAAATTTTGAAGGGTGATGGAAAAGATAATTTTCTTCCTCTTGATCTAACTGACGATGAAATCAAACAGATTGATGCCCCCGTAACAGTATTTGATGGCTACGCTTTTACGTCCAACCCAGAACAAGTTATCCAATCACTTGAAACATGGACAAAAGATTTCCCCTCCCTGGTCCTAGCGCATGAAACCCGTTATCCTCAATTTCCCGGAGGATATAGCGCAGATTATGATAATAAACCAATAACGCCAGACGAACAACTCCTCCAGAATATACTCGATGCCCACAAATCTGTTCCTGGTGTTCATTGTAAAGACCCCTCGCTTTGGGCATGTTGCCACATATATCTATCCAGCGTAGAAGCTCTTGTTTCTACAAATCCGCTTACTACTTCTCCAGGCATTCTCTCATATTTTAAATGCGCTAGTGTCAAATAAATTCTTTGATCAGGTAGGCTCCAGGTTGTATGAGTCAACCTGGCAAGCCAATCCTTTCATTTGAAGATCATAGCCAAAATTATTGGCAGATAACCTCTATTCAATCTGCATCAGTAGGCATACCAGGCGTGCTGCTTGGCGCCCAATTAACATCCACAATTGGTCCCTTGGGGGCAATTTCCTCAATTCTATTTGGGAATTTAATTCTATGGATGGTTGGGTTTACGATCATCTCGATGGCTGCTCCGAATAGGGATAACGCCATTCAGAACGTACAGCGATATATAGGCAAAGTTGGTGGGATGGCAGCTGCCTGCTTATTAATTGTCGCTTTTCTGTCTTGGTATATCCTTCAAATCAACACAACGGTTTCCATCATACAAAATGCATATACCTCTATTCCAACAGCTCTTCGGATCGGTGCCGCATTTGGTTTCCTAACTGCATTACTGTCATCGGGCGGGATTTACTTTATAAAGAAATTCAGTCTGATATCATTTCCCATTCTTTGTTCAATGCTTGTTTATCTCTTCATCATATCCGACTCACCAATAGATTTTAGCCAGCCGTGGGTTGTTTCTTTTAGCGGAACCTTAGCAATTTTTTCAGGCGCATTAGCGGGCATGATCAATCTTCCGACTTTTTTTCGACACTCTAAGTCAAAAGCTGATTCTTATCTTGGCCTGAGCTTGATGACGATATTCTCTATCTTTTTCCAGATATTCCCCGTATTGTGTGGATATACAGATTTGGCATCCTTCAAATCTATCAGTGCTTTCAGCAACTTTATTTTGATTGCTTTCACCATTCTCTCGTTGGTTGGTATAAACCTCGTAAACATCTACTTTGCCTCTGCAGGATGGGAGATGATCTTCCCCCACCGGGTGTCGAGCAAGGAATACATCATCGTCGGGCTTTTGGGGACGATGGCTTACACGTTCTTGCAGATCTCTTCTCCGATGCTGTTCTTGGAGAACATGGCCAATAACTTCATCGCGAGCTTGGGTGCTGTATTATTGCTGGCGTTTTTAGTGACCATCATTGTGAAGCATAGACCTAGACCTTTAGAAAAGATTGTCAATATCTCCTCTTGGTTTTTTGGGGGAACAATTGGGACGATCGCACAGGTGCATACAGACCCCACAAGCGCTCTGATCATGTCGATAAGCGCATCTTGCGTTCTCTTCTTGTCGATCATTTTTCTGGAAGAGACCGTTTGGGCTACGAAAAAGATCTTATCGAGAACTATTCGATGAAGGCTGAGAGAGAACTACAACCCATTGTCGACACCAACCAATCGTATTGGCAACTGGCTGTGATCCAGCTCGTGGGCTGGACGAGCCTGCCCATTTTGGCGACGAGCATCTTGGTTCTTCAGACTAACAGTCTGCTAGGAGCTGCTTTCACCATTGTCGTGGGCAATGCCATCTTGTGGTTCATCAGATTGGGGATCGTGTCGATGAGCTATAAGAAGCGCCAGAGCACGTTGGATCTAGCAAGAGAGTATTTAGGGAAGTTCGGAGGCTACTGCATCGCAATATTGCTGCTCCTTTCGACCTTTGCTTGGTTCATTGCGCAGACGAGCGCTGCGAGCAGCACGCTTACTCACTTGATCTTGATCCACGAGAGTCCCGATATCGACCAGTTTGTGCAGGTCAGCGTTGTTTTGGGACTGATGAGCACCCTGCTGTGCATGGAGGGGATCGTTTGGCTAAGAAGACTCTCTACGATCTGCTTTCCGATTTTGCTCTTGAGCTTCTTTATGATCCTCTACGATGCACCTCATGGCTTAGCTCAAAATACCAATGCTCTCTCTTTATCAGGCCTATCTTTAGTGCTAGCAACCAATCTGGGGATCACCCCCGATATGCCCACATTCTTTAGACACAGCCACTCTTGGCTCGACTCGATCAAGGGCCTTACGATCACCCAGCTTGTCAGTCTCATATTTGGACTCTTGAGTCTGTATCTGGGCTCTTTTGTCAACGGGCTCTTTGAGATCAACGAGAGTTTTCTCCTTCATGAAGCAGGATCGATCCTGAGAAGCTCTTTGATTATTTTTGTCTTTGTCTCAGCCATCTGCGCAAACGTCGCAAACGTCTACTCCGCCTCCGTCGGCTGGGAGGTCATCGCCCCCAAATCGTTAGTTGGCCGCAAAGAGTACCTCCTCCTCGGCCTTACCCTCACGATCCTCTTTATCTTCTTTTCGGGGATCTTTTCCCCCCTCTACCTGCTCCACACCTCAGATGCCGCCCTCGTCAATTTCTGTCTTGTCCTGACGTTTGCCTTCCTGATCGTCAAGTACTCGGGCAAGACCCCCAGCCCAGCCCAGCAGGTGGGGTATTTCCTGGCCTGGGGCCTATCGACCGCCATCAACGTCTTCCAGCTCGCCCACGAGCCCGAAACTACTTCCCTCCCCCTCCTAACGAGCCTAGGGGTTGTATTGGGGATTATGGGGATGGCAGTTGCGCCTGAAGTGGGGCGACGGTTTAAGGGGCGGTAAGAAATTCAATAAATCTATATCCCTTGTAAGCCCCGGCGATCATGACCATGGGAGTTCTCGTCGCCTGCGCCTGAGCTACATCGCCTTTTTATACCAAAAAAACAACTGTTCAATATATTAGTGGATTTGTTACAATAACACGCATTCTACCTGTTAATTGAGAGTCAAAATATGAAGACCACTAGCCCATACCCACAAAGACTGCCAAAGTCTCTTACCTTTATCCTTTCTCTCAATACTCTTTCTTTCCATCATCATCCTGGCCATTCGGCCCACTAATCTCTCTTTTTACGACTTAAGTTCTTTGTCCCATTCGCTCCCAGCGAACGGCTTTGTTTGTAAATTATTTTTTAGGATTTTTATGATACCTAAACCTATTGGAATTATAGGTGGGGCAGGCCCTCTTGCGGGCGTTTTCCTGCTTAAACAGATTTTTTGCCTCGCGAGAGATTTATATTGCTGTTGGAATGATAGAGACTTTCCCAAAGTCATGCTCATCAGCTTTCCCTTTTCGGACATGCTCTCCAAGGAAATTGACGTGCTTCAGATTCGCAATGAGTTGCGAGAGTGCCTCAAGAAACTTCGCGATGATGGCGCCTCGGTAATCGGGATAGCCTGCAATACTTTGCATGCCTTCTTGGATGAGGATGAAGATCATCGTTCCGATCTTGTTCGGTTGCCCCAGATCGCGGCTGAAGCGATCCCTCTTTCTGAAATCCCCTTGGTCTTGGGCACATCGACGTCGATGCAGTTTGAACTCTATCAGAAGTGCTTTCCTTGTACCTACCCCGATGCCGTCGCGCAAGCAGAAGTGGACAAAATTATCGCCCAGATTCTCAAGGGAAAGGAGCCGGACAAGGTCGTGGAAGAACTGCGAACTCTCATAAAAGCGCAGAATGCCGACACTATTCTATTGGGTTGCACGGAACTGTCGCTGTACGCAAATGAATTTCTTGCATGCAAGAAGACAATTATCGATCCGTTAAATCTAATGGCAAGGAAATTAATAAACAAAAGTTTTGGTGGTTAATGAGCCTATCCCACCAGGGCTTTTTCATCAAAAATTTCTTGACTTCCGAATAGCAAATACTGTCTAATTGTCAAATTTCAT
>MGLY01000051.1 GCA_001794935.1 Chlamydiae bacterium RIFCSPHIGHO2_12_FULL_49_9
CAAAACTCACCTCGCCCACCGTCTCTTCGTCGGCGCTTCCCAAGCGCAGACCATGGGCCGCTATTGTTTTTTCATCGGTTGTCGTGAGCCTGGCCGATTTTTTTCTCTCTAAAATATCAATGGCAGCCGGCTCTTCCGGATTGGGCAAAGGCGCTTCTTCTTTTTCTTCGATGACTGGGGCGTTGAATTCTGCGCTCGAGGGGCTTGCCAAAAACTTTTGAAAAGAGGCTATAGCATCTGTGATGCGATCTTCGTCGTGAACCCAGAGTTGATAGGACATGTGGCCGGACGCAGAATCAAATGACACCTCGCAGCTGCTTGTAACCCCTTGCCGCTTCAGATAAGAGGCGAGTCGTCTCGCGTCATTTTCATTGGATAGTGTGCCGATTAAACGCATTCATTAACCCGAGAGGTAAAAAGATGACAATCTGCTTGCTGCGGCTTCATCATATCAATTCTCCCTCGTCGCCCATAGTGCTACTATGGGGCTCCTCATTCGAACCGCTAGCGCTTTGATCTGATTTTGCCTCGCTGACGCATATTATCCCCTTTTTATCTCTCGCGTTAATGATCTTTTCCACAATCAACGAGGTCGCAAGCCCCGGAATTCTCCTCACTAAATGGAGTTTTCCCCCGTAAGATTTCACTGTTTCCGCCTCAATGCAATTTTCCCCGTATTCGGCGCCATTTACATGGACGTCGGGCTTGATCTTTGATAACAAAGCCCTCGGATCGGTTTCTTCAAACCAGGTCACATAGTCGACAAATTCTAAAGCCGCCATCATCTCGAGCCTATAGCATAAAGGGACAATTGGACGCTTGGGGCTTTTAAAAGTCCGGATCGACGCGTCGGAATTCAGGGCAACGAGAAGCACATCCGCCTGCTTGGAAGCCTCGTGGATCATGAAGAGGTGTCCTGCGTGCAAAAGATCAAAAGAGCCGTTCAGCGTCGCGAGTGTGAGTCCCTGCGAGCGCAAAAAGGCTACTTTTTCCTCAAGGCGCTCTGGCTCTACGAGTTTTTTTTCGAGCCACTCTGGCGCCATGTTCTTTCTCTTTCGGAAATGCTATTTTAAATACTTCGTCGTAGTAATCGACAAAATGAACTTCGATCCCCTTTTTGAGGTAATCGGGAAGCTCATCGTAATCTCTCAAATTCTCTTTCGGAAAAACCAAAGTGTCCACTTTAGATCTTCTCGCTGCAATGAGCTTTTCTTTGAGGCCTCCAATCGGAAGCACCTTCCCCGTCAAGGTCAACTCTCCCGTCATCCCGAGGTTTTCTCGGATCGGCTTGCCCAGAAGAAGAGAAAAAAGAGCCGTCACCATCGTGATCCCGGCGGACGGACCGTCTTTGGGAGTCGCCCCTTCCGGAATGTGAATGTGCACTTGCGATTTTTCAAAGAAAGGAGCATCCGAAAATTTTGCGATGTTGCTCTGCGCATAAGTCCAAGCGATCTGCGCCGACTCCTTCATCACATCGCCCGCTTGACCCGTCAGCTTGAAATCCGTTTTTTCAGCCGGATATTTTGTCGTCTCGATGTACAGGGTAGCCCCTCCCATCGACGTCCAGGCAAGTCCCGTCGCAACACCCACCGGATTGACGTTATAGTATCGATCGCTTGTAAAGATCGGTTTGCCCAAAAACTCGGTCAGGTTCTTCTCGGAGATCACTGCCTGTCCCAATTTTTTATCTTTTGGCAGCCGCGCGATTTTCACCGCCACTTTTCGAAGAATTTTCTTGATGTTGTTCTCGAGCGTTCTGACGCCCGCTTCTCTTGCGTAGCCATTGATGATCTCGGCGAGCGCCCCTTTCGTGAAGGAGACATCTCCCGCCCTAAGTCCCATCAATTTTCTGTTTCTCGGGACGAGATACTTGGAAGCGATTTCGATCTTTTCCGCCTGGATGTATCCGGAAAGGCGGAGCATCTCCATTCGGTCTTTGAGCGGCTCCGGGATCGTGTCCAAAACGTTTGCGGTCACAATGAAAAGGACGTTCGACAGATCGCAAGGAACGTCCAGATAATGATCGAGAAAGTCTTTGTTTTGCTCCGGATCGAGCACCTCTAAAAGAGCCGATGCCGGATCTCCATGATAGCTCGCTCCCATTTTATCCACCTCGTCGAGCATGATGACCGGATTGGCCGTCTGGGTGTATTTGAGCGCCTGAACGAGCTTGCCGGGCATTGCGCCAATGTAAGTGCGCCGATGCCCCTTGATTTCCGCTTCGTCTCTCATGCCGCCGACAGAAAAGCGGTAGAATTTCCGGTTGAGCGCGCGCGCGACGCTTTTGCCGATGCTCGTCTTACCAACGCCGGGAGGCCCCACCAAGCAGATGATGCTCCCTTTGACGCCACCGGTCAATTTGCCGACGCCGATGAATTCCAAAATCCGCTCTTTGATGTCTTTAAGACCGTAGTGATCGTGCTCCAAAATCTCTTCAGCTTTTTTCAAATCGTGCGTCTCTTTTGAGTAAATGCCCCAAGGAATGATAGTAAGCCAATCGACGTAGTTGCGGCAAACGCCGTATTCTGCGGATTGCATTTCGAGCGTGCTGAGCTTGTCCATCTCTTCGCGGATCACCTTCATGACAGACTCGGGGACCTTTCTCTTTTTCAGCCGCTCCTCAAATTTTTCGATCTCGAGCGTCTTGTCGTCTTTTTCCATCCCGAGCTCTTTTTTAATCGCTTTGAGCTGCTCGCGGAGGAAAAATTCGCGCTGCGTTTTCGAAATAGTCGCCTCGATCCTCTGGTTGATCGTGCTCTGCAGCTTGCTGATATCGAGCTCTTTTTTCAAAAGAAGGAGCGCTTTATCGATCCTCTTTTCAATGTCAAAGGTCTCCAACACATCCTGCAGCTCTTCTCTTGTCGCAGTTGTGAGCGCAACGGCAAAGTCGGCGAGTCTTCCCGGCTCGGTAAAATCGGAGTGGCCCAAAAAGATCTGCAATTCCTCTTTGAAAAGAGGATTGAGCTTGAGGAGCTCTTTGATCGTCGTGATGATGCTGATCGAATAGGCTTTGAGTTCTCTCGATAAATGTTCTGTTGGTGTGTCGTTGTGGTATTTGACTTTCGCTGCGAGATATTTGTTTTTCACAGGCTTATCGATGATCACCCGCTTTTCCATGTTGAGGACGACTTGGGCGCCCCCCTGCTCCATCGGAATGATCCGCAAAATGCGGGCGACAACGCCGACGTTGTGCAAATCGTCGATGCCGATTTTATAGATGTTGATGTCCTCTTGGTGCGTGAGGAACAGGCCGACGCATTTGTGATCGGTTTTGGCGATGATTTTGAGCACCTCGTAGTACATGCCGGGCTCAATGACAATGGGGGCTGCCATTCCAGGGAAAAAAGGGCGCCTATTGAGCGGCAAAAGATAGAGCTGATCGGGGTAGGGAAGACCAGGCAAAAGAGTTTTTTTTTCTTGCTTGGAGACCTCGATCGGCTCGATCTCGGGTTCCTCGGGAGGAACATCTTTATTCTGGAGCAGTTCGTCGTTCAAATAGACCTCAAGAAATAGGTAAAAAACTCAAGCTTATCACCCTTTTAAAAAAATTGCAAAGTTGAGATACTGCTCCTCCATGAAAACCCTAATTTTTGAAACAAGCGGCGAAAAAAACGGGATTCTCCTCGCCGACGGGGGGACGCCGATCGCTTTCCTCCCGCTGCCGGGAGGCCCCGAGCTCTCAAAAAGGCTGGCGAGTGAGACTCACGCCCTCCTCAAAGCCCACGCCTTTCTCCCCGAGCTCATCGCCATCGCGACGGGCCCCGGTTCCTATACCGGAATCCGCGTCGGAGCCGCCCTCGCTAAGGCCCTTGCTTTCGGCTGGCAGATCCCCTTCATCGGCTATCCAAGCGCTCCCCTTGATCCACATCTCCTCGCCTCCCTTGTTTATAAGAAATTTCTTGAAGAAGGCGCCACCCCCCTTATCCTCGATTACCTTGATCAAAACCATTTATTGCACTAAGATAGAGTCCATCTTTTAAAACTAACTGAAAGGGAACCAGGAAAATGCCCAGTGTAAAAGTACGTATCGGCGAGCCGATTGACAAAGCTCTTCGCGCTCTTAAGAAAAAACTAGACAAAGAAGGGATCATGAAAGCCGCAAAAGCGCACCGCTTTTATGACAAACCTTCCGTAAAGAGCAGACTGAAGTCAAAAGCTGCCACAAAACGGACAAAAACCGCTCTTCGACGCGGCTACTAAACATCTCCTCCTATGAAAGATTACTATGCCACCCTAGGCGTTTCCCGAGAGGCAAGCGCCGACGAGATCAAGAAAGCCTACCGAAAGAAGGCGCTCGAGTGCCATCCCGATCGCAATCCGGGCGATCCGAAGGCAGAGGCTCTCTTCAAACGGGTCTCTGAAGCCTACGAAGTTCTCAGCGACGAGAATCGACGCCGCGTCTATGACCAATATGGAGAAGAGGGTCTTCGGGGGAGCTCGATGGGCGGCGGAGGACAAGGCGGGTTCCCCGGTGGTTTTTCATCGATGGAAGAGGCGCTTCGCACCTTCATGGGCGCCTTCGGCGGCGCCGGCCATGGCGGCAGAGGAGAGTCGATCTTCGATTCTTTCTTCGGCGGCGGCGGATTTGAAGAGGCGGATGCAGGCCCTCGCAAAGGGACGAGCAAGAAAGCGACCGTTCAGATCACTTTTGAAGAGGCTGCCAAGGGCACTGAAAAAGAGCTCGCCATCAACAACTTCGCGACTTGCGAAGCCTGCAACGGGCTCGGCGCCAAATCGAGAAGCGGCATCAGAACCTGCTCCACTTGCCAAGGCAAGGGGCAGGTCTATCAGAGCCGCGGATTTTTCAGCATGTCGAGCGGCTGTCCCCATTGCGGCGGCACCGGTCACGTGATCACAGATCCTTGCAAAAAGTGCGGCGGCGCCGGCAGGACAAAGGAGAAGCAGCGCATCAAGATCCGCATTCCGGCGGGCGTGGATACCGGCATGCGGCTCAAAATGAGCGGCTACGGCGACGCGGGAGAGGCGGGCGGCCCAGCCGGCGATCTCTACGTCTACATCGAAGTGGCTCCCCACAACGCCTTTAAGCGCGAAGGAGACGATGTCTATCTCGATCTTCCGATTTCCTTTACCGAAGCTGCCCTCGGATGCAAAAAAGAAGTTCCGACTCCCCTTGGCGAGTCGTGCCGCATTCAGATTCCCGAGGGAACTCAAAATGGCAAACTCCTGCGAGTGAGCTCCAAAGGCTTTCCCAACGTGCATGGGCAAGGACATGGCGATCTGATCATCAAAATCTCCGTCGAAACCCCTGTCAAACTCTCTGAAAAGCAAAAGCTGCTGCTTCGCTCTTTTGAAGATTTAGAGGCACCTCAAAACTATCCCAGAAAAAAGACCTTTTTGGAAATGATCAAGGTTTTTTTTTCGGCCTAGTGAATCGCTTTAAAAGTTCTCACAGCTCTGATTTCATATAGCCCCCCCTTATGGGCTGACTGCTATACTGTGCCCGCTTA
>MGLY01000052.1 GCA_001794935.1 Chlamydiae bacterium RIFCSPHIGHO2_12_FULL_49_9
TGCCGCAAAAGGGCTGGATCATGCCGGTGAGCGACAAGCCGCTGGCCATCGCTCCCATTGCAAATTCCCGAACGCCATACTTGATGTTGCGCCCTTCAAAATGGCCAGCTGACACGAGGGGATAATCCTTCATCATCGTCATATCAGAGCCAGAGAGGTCCGCCGAACCGCCGTAGAGCTGCGGCAAGAGTTTGCCAAGAGTCTCTAGGCAAACTTGCGATGATGACCTGCTCGCCATCGGGGATTTGATCGGGAGCTGATTTAAAATCTCTTCGAGATTTTCCGGGAGATAGTGGACTCTCATTTTCTCGTAGTCGGAGGCGAGCTCCGGATACTGAGCGGCCCATCTTCGGAACATCTCGTTCCACTCGGCCTCTGCCTTCCGATCTTTTTCCAGCTTCATTTCAAAAAAGGCGCAGGTCGAGTGGGGGACAAAAAACTCTTCATTGGGCAGTCCCAAAGCAGCCTTCGTCGCTGCAACCTCTTCAGGTCCCAAGGGAGAGCCGTGCACTTTGTGAGTGCCCGCTTTATGAGGAGAGCCCTTGCCGATTACCGTGCGAAGAACGATCAAGACAGGCCGTTCCTGTTTTTTCCTCAGCTCGCTAAAGACGATCTCCATCCGATCCAAATCATAACCGTCGATATCGAAGACATCCCAGCCATACGACTTGTAGCGCATCTTCGTATCTTCGGAGCATGACTGGGAAAGAGGCCCATCCAGACTGATGTTATTAGCATCGTAGACCAAGATGAGATTGTCTAAATTCAAATGGCCGGCTAAGGAAGATGCCTCTGAAGAGATCCCCTCCATGATGCACCCATCGCCTGCGATGGTCACTATTTTGCTGTTGAAAAGGGGAAATCCATCCCGATTGAATTTAGCGCCCAAGAATTTATTGCCAAGCGCCATCCCGACTGCGTTCGCAACGCCTTGTCCCAAAGGACCCGTCGTCGCCTCGACGCCGTCCGTCAATCCATACTCGGGATGGCCCGGAGTTTTGGAATGGAGCTGCCGAAACCTCTTGATCTCATCCATCGAGAGATCAAAGCCTGCCAGATGAAGACACGAATAGAGCCACATCGAGCCGTGCCCCGCCGACAAAACAATCCTGTCGCGGTTTGCCCATTTGGAGTTTTTTGGGTTATGTCTCAAAAATACGCCATAGAGAAAAGCTCCCAGCTCCGCACACCCCATCGGCATCCCCGGGTGGCCCGAGTTTGCCTTCTGCACAGCCTCTATCGAGAGCTGGCGGATGGTTCCGGCAATCTTGCCTAGCTGCTTTCTGAGATCTTCTTCCATGACAATATAGCTCCTTGATTTGCAAAGGATCTATTTTGATCCAGAGGCCCTTATCCCCGCAAGGAAATTGACTTTTGATCGAATGTCATAGTAAAATTTTTTCTCATCAATCAGCCAGAGATCGATGAAAACCCTAGCAAAACAGTTCAATATATTGTACCATCTCCAATGAGAGCTCGAGCTTACAAAATATGCCGCATCCCTGAGTTTATCACTTGGTACGAAAGGCAAACAGAAAAGGCCAAGGTGCAAATCGATGGCCGCCTATCTAAGATCCAGGACGAGGGCTATTTCGGGGATCAGAAATGTGTAAGCGAAAACCCCGATGGGGTTTGGGAATTGAGATGGAAAAGTGGGCGCCGCCTATACTTTGCATACATTCCTGAGAGCAAGATCTTACTTTTGCTGGGAGGCAACAAAAATGCGCAAGATCAAGATATCCGCAAGGCGAAGCGCCTCTTCAAGAAATATACAGCGTAGAAGGCCTCGTACAATCAAACACGGCATGGGAGTAGAGGCATATGACCCAACTCACGCCCTGCTTGACGAAGATCGGATCGGCCGCGCGATTTGGGAATGCCTAAAAGAGGGCGATTCAGAAGGAGTTATAGAGATCATTCAAATCCATTTGGAAGCTGTCAATAAAACGCAGCTAGCTAAAGAAGCAGACCTTCCTAAAACAACTCTCTATCACAGCTTTAGAAGTAAAAATCCCACCATCAAAACTCTAGCAAAACTCGTTCACGCCTGTTTATGAAAAGAAGATGCAAAGCAATGGAACTGAAGGGCAGAGTGTGGAGAGACCCTGATAGTTCATGGTGGCTTGTAGAAATTTCTTTTTTGGACGTCATGACTCAAGGGAAAACCAGAAAAGAAGCGCTAGAAATGATTCAAGACGCCGTGAAAGAACTATTAAAAGACTCCTATGAAGACTTACTGGATAAGCACTTCCGGCTCACCGTCAATCTTTACGAACACGGCGTGATTGGAATGGGCGCGCCCGACGACAAGTTCCTCTTCGCTCTCGGTCTAGAAAGACAAAGACAGCGAAACATCTCTACGATCTGAGCTTGCTTGTAAAAAAAACCTGTTGGCTTTTTTCCTCTTCAAATCTCAAGATGTCGCCGGGTTGGCATTGCAGAGCTTTGCAAATCGCCTCCAGCGTGCTAAATCGGAGCGCTTTTGCCTTCCCCGTTTTGAGAATAGAGAGGTTTTGCTCAGTAATTCCAATTTCCTCCGCAAGCTCTTTCGAGCGCTTCTTCCTTTTGAGCAAAAAAAGATCCAGATGAATTTCAATAGGCATTAGATTGTCCCCGTTTGTTCTTCTTGGATTTTCACAGCTTCCTCAAACACCCAAGATACAAGGAGAATGCTGAGCCCAATGGCCAGAATTTTCACCTGATCGCTCCCTAAAGCGATTGAGATCATCCTCTCTCCGACAGGGTTGCGATAGGTCAGCGCAAGACTCAAGCACATCGTGTAGAGAGGGTGGGCAATTTGTCCCCAAACTAGGGCCCAGCCTGCGCGTTTTAAAGTTTGCACATTGCTTTTCTCAAAAAATTCCAGCCTTTCAAAAGCGGCGAAAAGTTGGGAAAGACAACCGAGAGAAATCATGTAAAAAGCCGTAGGCACCATGTTGATTAAAAAGCACAAGAGTTTTTGGGTCTCATTAAGGCCAGCCCATCCTAGGGAAACACCTCCGAAAGTAGGCAGCATATCAGAATGGAAAAAAGGCTCTAAAAAAGGGTATCCATTTGTGATCCAATATCCAGCTTCAATTAAAGGGAGCGCGCAGCAAGCGCTGAGTGAGGCCCACTTAAGAAGGCGGCTAATACGAACGATTTTTTTCATCGAAATCTCCAAGTTGTTAGCAAAAACAACATTATCGAAAAACGATCATTTTTGGTCAAGTATCGATCATTTTCAAACCAAAGAAGGAGGGCGATGGTGAGAGGAAATTGACTTATCCCATGCCGTTGAAGTAGACTGGGAGTCTCTATTCAAAGGTTTTTTATGCTCTCGCAAGAGATTCGCCGCTCGTTTTTAAACTATTTTAAATCCAAAGGGCACACGATCGTGCCGTCATCCCCCGTCATCCCCCATGACGATCCCACGCTGCTTTTTATCAACGCGGGGATGAACCAGTTTAAAGACGTCTTCTTGGGCAAGTCCAAGCGCGACTATGTGAGAGCAGTGACGACCCAAAAGTGCATCCGCGTCGGCGGCAAGCACAACGACTTGGACAATGTGGGACATACATCGCGCCACCTGACGTTTTTTGAGATGCTCGGCAACTTCTCTTTTGGCGACTACTTTAAAAAAGAGGCGATCGCTTTTGCCTGGGAAGTAGCGACGCAGGTATTTGCTCTGGAGGCAGAGAAGATCTGGGTCTCTGTCTACAAAGACGACGATGAGGCACACGCCCTTTGGGAAAAGCACATTCCGGTAAACAGGATCGTCCGCTTTGGAGAGAAAGAAAATTTTTGGGCGATGGGTGAAACCGGCCCTTGCGGCCCTTGCTCAGAGCTTCTGTACGATCGGGGCGAAAAGTATGGCCCGGCGAAGAACCCGAAAGAGGACTTTTCCGGAGAGAGATATTTGGAGTTCTGGAATTTGGTTTTCATGCAGTTTTCTAAAGACGCCAGTGGCAAAATGGAGCCGCTTCCGAAAAAATCGATCGACACTGGCTCGGGTCTTGAGAGGGTGGCGTCCTTGAAGTTGGAGGTCGACTCGGTCTTCCAGACAGATATTTTGAGAGGGCTCATCGCTGAAGTGGAGACGATCTCGGGCAAGACCTATGATCTGCAAAATACAACGCTTGCTCCCGCATTCCATGTGATCGCAGATCACATTCGGAGCCTCTCTTTTGCAATCGCCGACGGCGTGCAGCCGAGCAATACGGATAGAGGCTATGTTCTTCGAAAAATTTTAAGAAGAGCTGTCCGCTACGGAAGGACGCTTGGGCTGCAGAGGCCGTTTCTTGCGGGATTGCTGCCGCGCCTTATTAGCTCAATGGGAGAAGATTTCCCCGAGCTGAAAGGAGCTGAAAATAGAATCACCGAGATTTTGACACTGGAAGAAGAAGCTTTTATCCGCACTCTGCAAAGAGGCGGTCAGCTTTTAGGCCAGGTGATCGAGCGCTCTCAAAAAGAGGCGCAAAAAATCACGGGCGAAGATGCGTTCAAGTTAAAAGACACCTATGGCTTTCCCTTAGAGGAGATCCAGCTCATTGCAAAAGATGAAAACCTCGATGTCGATCTCAAGCGGTTCCAAGAGCTAGAGGATGAGGCTAAGAATAAGTCGAGAAAAGCGCACAAGACAGAGGCGCAAAAGTTCGACCCCAATTTCTTTGCCGACTTTACCAAGACGCATTTCGACGGCTACCAGCACACGAGCACAGAATCAAAGCTGCTCGGCATTGTTATGGGGGGCCAGTTTGTCAGCCACATTGAATCGGGACAAGAGGGGATCCTCCTTCTCGACAAAACGCCTTTTTATCCCGAGATGGGAGGACAAGTCGGAGATACCGGCGAGATCCAAAAAGGAACAAATGCATTCCAAGTGTATGACACAACGGCGCCTTTTCCCGGCGTGATCGCGCATCTCGGCAAGATGGGATCGGGAACGCTGAAAAAAAACGATCAGGTCGTAGCCTCGATTGATGTGAAGCGGCGCGTCGAAATCAGAAACAACCACACGGCGACCCACCTGCTTCACTGGGCACTACAGAAGGTGCTCGGCCCTCACATCAAACAGGCGGGCTCGCTCGTAGATGAAAAAAGGCTCCGCTTTGACTTTAGCCACCATAAACCCCTCTCTCCTGCCGAGCTGAAAGAGATCGAGCGGCTCGTCAATGAAAAAATCCGCGAGAACCTCCCCGTTCAAACCTATGAGCTCTCTTTTGAGGAAGCCCAAAAGCGCTCGGAGATCAAACAGTTCTTCGGCGAGAAATATGGAGACAGAGTCCGCGTTGTCGACATCGAATTTTCCAAAGAGCTCTGCGGGGGCACGCATGCACTGAGAGCGGGCGATCTTGGGCTTTTTAAAATTGCCAAAGAGAGCAGCATCGCAGCCGGAGTGCGCCGCATCGAGGCTGTAACCGGAAAATATGCCGAAGAGCTGATCGAGGCGGGAGAGGCAATCCTCCAATCGGCATCGGCGCATCTCAA
>MGLY01000053.1 GCA_001794935.1 Chlamydiae bacterium RIFCSPHIGHO2_12_FULL_49_9
CCACTCGCAAATGGCCTCAAAATCATCGATTTTTCTGGGCAAAGCAGTTTTGCAATTGCCTCTTTAGCTTGTATTTTTTAGACTGACTGCAGCTCAAAAATCTATGGAGGGATCTTAAGATGGTTCACCTGATCGCGCTTTTCCTCTGCGCTTTTTCTTCTCTTTTATGTGCTGAGGAGAGCGACTATAAGTTTGCCGGAAGACACTTTCTCGCAAGCTACATGGGCTGCGATCTCAAAGCAATCGGAGATGTGGAGGGGATGATCCATGCGATGGACGCGGCAGTGAAAGCATCCGGGGCCACTGTGCTCGACGAGGCCCACTACACGTTTCCTCCCAATGGACTCACCATTGTTTATCTCCTTTCAGAGAGCCATGCAAGTCTTCACACTTACCCGGAGCACGGCGCCTGTTTTGTCGATCTTTTTACCTGCGGCGATCGGTGCTCAGCTGAAAAATTTGACGAAGCGCTCCGCTTTTATTTAAAACCGCAGGAGGTCAGCGCTCGCCTTTTCTTGAGAAATGAGAGCGTTGAAGAGGCAGTCTATTCTATACACAAAGAGCCTCTCTTTTCACTTGGCAACTGTATTCGCTGAGGACTGATGCTGGAGGCTCGCTAAATTGCCCTCCACGATTTTCCTTAGCTCGGGAGGAAGGGAGGGTTTCGAGAGCATTTTTAAACAGGCATCTCTCGCCTCGTCGTATTTTTTCAAAAGATAGGCGCTTGTCGCAAACTCAAATAATAAGCCAAAGTCATAGATCCAGGCCTCAATGAACATCCCCTCTTGCGGCTTCTCTATTGTCATAGCAAATCGAGAGGTGAGATATCCCATCAGGTGCTCTCCGCGCCGGTTGTAATAGGAGGCAAGCCGAAAGAGTGGCTCAGACCTCGAGGGCAGGCTCTGATAAGCTCTCTGGTAGCTATTCACAATCGTTTCGCGAGGCATATTGAGCCATTCTTGCAGAATCCCGATCTGATACAAAGACCAGTGCACCTCCGCGTCCCACCCCTCAAGAGCAGCCCTTCTTTCAAATACTTCGAGGGCCTTGGCGGGCATTTTGGCGTCTTGATAGCTTCTAGCCAGATAAAAAAGAGTCCGTTTGTGATTCGGCTTTTCCAAGAGCTCTTTTTCTAAAAGCTCTGCATCCTTCAAGTACTTATTCGGATCGCGCGAGCGGTTTCCGTCCCAGGAAATCACATTGTTGACGCCGGCGAGCAGATCGCAGCTTCTCTCAAAGGGATCGTTATTGCCGATACACTCGTGGACGGCTCCTTCCCAAAACCATTCCAGATGGTTATTGATGAGCTGGATCCTCCCATACTTCACCCCCATGCAATCGGACATGACCAAATAATAGTCCTTATCCAGAGCAGGTTTCTCAAATCCTTTTTCAAACACAAGCCTCTCGTCTGCATCTAAAAAAAGAACATAATCGGCCTTGCCTTTGGCAAGCCTCAAAGCCTCATTTCGATTATGGGCAAAATTCACCCAGGGACTCTCATGCAGCTCTCCCGGGATATCCTTCATGAATTCTCTGATCTTTTCCTGCGTTCCATCCTTCGATCCCGTATCGACAATGACCCAATAGTCGATGAAGGGTTTCACCGATCCCAAACATCTCTCAATGACAGGACTTTCGTCCTTGACGATCATATTTAAACAAATGGTCTTGGCCGTCCCGGAGCTCAAGCCACACAGGATAAAAAAGTAAAACAGGAATTTCATCGGCGGGGGATTCTAAGGAATCTGCCGGATCGGAACAAGAATTTTTTGATACAGAAAAAAATCAATTTCCTGGCAACAGCATCTTGCTATACAATTCTTCACTAGAAAACCCAGGTGATGCATTTTGAAGCTGGGACAGAATCTCCATGATTAAAGAGAAACAGGCAAAGAATCATATTAAAGTTCGAGGAGTCATCAATAATGGAAAGCTTACGTTGAAGGATCTACCCGGACTCAAAGACATTCCCATGGAAGAAGACGTCGGATTGGAAGGGGAATACGATGTCTGGCTGAAAAAAGACGTTAATGATTCCTGGGTTGTTTATGCAGTTGTGGGAGAACATGACGAAAATTCGACTTTTGACCTACAAAACTGTTAAGAAAGGGGCGCCAGGAAGACGTATGGAAGAGATCGACACCAGCCGTCGTATGATCGTTTTTAAAGGAAAGAATATTAGAAGAATTTTTCATAGTAATGAATGGTGGTTTGTCATCAAAGATGTTGTTGATGCTTTGACAGATACATCCAATTCTACTGATTACATTAAAAAAATGAGGTCTCGAGATTCCTCCCTTTCTGAAGGGTGGGGACAAATTGTCACCCCCCTTTCTATTGGAACCCCTGGAGGCAAGCAAAGGTTAAATTGTGCGAATACGGAGGGTATCTTTAGGATTATTCAGTCGATCCCTTCTCCAAGGGCCGAACCTTTCAAGCGGTGGCTAGCCAAGGTGGGCTATGAGCGCATTCAGGAAATCGAAGATCCAGAACTCGCGTCAAAGCGAATGAGAGCTATTTACAAAGCAAAAGGATATCCGGATGATTGGATTGAAAAACGGATGCGTGGAATTGCCGTCCGGGAAAAGCTCACGAATGAATGGGAGAAAAGAGGAGTAAAAGAACAACAAGAGTACGCAATTTTGACTGCTGAGATATCAAAGGCCACCTTTGGAATTAGGCCTTCAGAACATAAAAAGTTAAAAAGTCTCAAAAAAGAAAATCTTCGAGATCATATGACGGATTTAGAACTGATTTTCACAATGTTAGGAGAAGCGTCCACCACAGAAATAGCTGTACAGCAGGATGCTCATGGGTTCCAAGAAAATAAAAGTGCGGCGCGCGAGGGAGGAACTGTTGCAGGCAACGCAAGAAAAGAGCTTGAAGAGAGAAGTCATAAGCGTGTTGTAAGCCCATCTAATTTTCTTTCAAACCAACTAGATTTAAATGCAGAAGAGGGAGAACCTGTCGAGGTGAAGGAATAAAATACCTGAAAGAAACTAAGCGTTTTAAACTCAAAGCAATCGACTTGCCTCTTTCAATTTTGATCAGCGGATTAATAATCATTGCCACTTCGTGTTGGGCTATATCGAGCGCGACCCACCCTCATGAAAAAAGTAGGATGATGCATGGGATGTACGGCACTTACCCAATGGGACAAGACGCGACAGGCACCAGCTGGATGCCCGCTTCCACACAAATGCCAGGCATTCATCGCTTTCCTGCTGAGTGGGTTTTGATGGTTCATGGGTTCCTCATGGCGATTTATGACGATCAGGGGGGCCCTCGAGGCAAAGACAAGTTTTTCAGTGAAAACATGTTCATGTTTACTGCGCAAAAAGACTTTGGAAACAGCACTTTTGCTTTGCGCAATATGATCAGTCTTGAGCCGGCGACTATTGGCTGTAATGGTTACCCCCTTCTCTTACAAACGGGAGAAACTTGCAATGGAATCACTCCACTCATCAATCGCCAACACCCACATGATTTTCTGATGGAATTGGCTGCTGTCTATACCTATCGTTTTTCAAAAGAAAATTCTCTGTTCGCTTATTTTGGCTATCCGGGAGAGCCTGCGCTTGGCCCGCCTGCCTATATTCACCGGTTTTCTGCTTTTTTCAACCCTGAAGCCCCTATCACCCATCACTGGCTCGATTCAACACACATCATCTTTGGGGTGGCGACCATTGGATACATTTACGATTGGGTGAAAATTGACGCGTCCATTTTTACCGGCAGAGAACCCGATCAGCATCGGTGGAATTTTGATCCCCCCCGATTCGATTCATATTCTGCCCGCCTTTCCATGAATCCCACCGCAAATATAGCCGCTCAAGTCAGCTATGGCTTTCTAAAAAGCCCCGAGCAGCTGGAACCAAACGTAAATACTCAACGAACGACAGCGTCAATCAGCTATAACAAAGCATGGGCAGCCAACAACTGGCAAGTCACTGCTGCCTGGGGACTCAATTGCAATAGCCCCGGTCATAACTTAAATGGCTGTCTTCTGGAATCGGCCGTAGAAATCGACAGTAAGCACGTCATCTTTGGCCGTGCAGAATATGTTGCAAAAGATGAATTGTTCCTCCCTCCAAATCCAAATGCCGATAAAGTATTTAACGTAGGAAAGGTAGACCTGGGCTACATTTTTGAATTTCCCCTGATTCCCTATACTCTTTGGGGGCTCGGGTTTGTAGGAAGCGCTTCTTTTGTTCCAAGCGCCATCCAACTGGCATATGGAGGAGTGCCTCTTTCTTACATGGCATTTCTAAGAATCGAGCTAAAAGATAAGAAGAAATCTCCGTAAACGAGTTTTTGATGCTGAAAGAATATACATGCCCTATGCATCCACAAATTGTTCAGCCAAACCCTGGATCGTGCCCGATTTGTGGAATGCGGCTGGAATTGCGAACAAAAGGCGCTGGCGATGATGAGGACGATGAGGAACTCAAAGACATGAATCGCCGGTTTTGGGTGGGTTTATTTTTAACCATTCCAATTTTTGTTCTCGTTACTTCTCATCTGTCTCTTGGCGGATATAGTTCTTGGCTGCAATTCGCATTGGCCTCTCCAATAGTGCTTTGGGGCGGCTTGCCTTTTTTCGTTAAAGGATGGCATTCGATTGTTACCAGACATTTGAATATGTTTACTTTGATTAGCCTGGGTGTCGGCGCCGCTTATGCGTACAGTCTGGCTGCAGTCTTTTGGCCGTCGATTTTCCCCGCCTCTTTCCGAAACGAAAGCAATCAAGTCGATCTCTATTTTGAAGCGGCGAGCGTCATCACTGTTCTCGTTATTTTGGGGCAAGTCCTCGAACTTAAGGCCAGAATAAAAACAGGCCAGGCTATCAAAAAATTGCTGGGATTAGCCCCCGCTACAGCCAGATTGGTTCTGGAGGATCAAACCGAAAAAAATATTCCTCTCGAAGAAGTGAAGAAAGGAGATGTCCTGCGAGTCAGGCCCGGAGAAAAAGTTCCGACCGACGGCGTTGTTCTGGAAGGGAGCAGCTCTGTAGACGAATCAATGATCACGGGCGAACCCTTCCCAGTCATGAAGAGCGCTGAAGATAAAGTCACAGGGGCTACTTTAAATGGCAGCGGCAGCTTTCTCATGAGAGCAGAGCGCGTAGGGAGCAAAACTCTTCTCGCCCGCATCGTCCATATGGTAAGCGAAGCACAGAGAAGCCGGGCGCCCATTCAAAAACTCGCCGATGTTGTTTCTTCGTATTTTGTCCCTGCTGTTGTGGTTGTCGCGGCTTTTACATTCCTGATCTGGGGATTTTTTGGCCCGGCGCCCAGTTTTGGCTTGGGACTCATCAACGCTGTTGCCGTCTTGATTATCGCCTGCCCATGTGCCCTGGGGCTGGCAACCCCTATGTCCATCATGGTTGGCATTGGAAGAG
>MGLY01000054.1:0-4322 GCA_001794935.1 Chlamydiae bacterium RIFCSPHIGHO2_12_FULL_49_9
TGAACATGTTGTATTTGTCGAGCGTTGTAGAGGCCTGGGTGATGATATAATCGGTCTCTTGGTCTGCCGTCATGTACTCGATCTCATCGGTGACAACGCCGTCGCGGACAATCCGGTACGGGGTCTCGATAAATCCGAACTCGTTGATTTTGGCAAACGTAGAAAGAGAGGTGATCAAACCGATGTTTGGACCTTCCGGAGTCTCAATCGGGCAGATCCTTCCGTAGTGGGACGCGTGAACGTCGCGCACTTCGAAACCGGCTCTTTCTCGATTCAAGCCGCCGGGCCCAAGGCACGACAGTCTTCGTTTGTGAGTGAGCTCGGAAATCGGGTTTGTCTGATCCATGAACTGAGAGAGCTGAGATCTTCCGAAGAAGTCCTTCAACACGCCGGCAAGCCCTTTCGCAGAGACAATTTTTCCCGGCGTCATTGTATCGGAAGAGAAGTCAAAGAGGTTCATCCTCTCTTTGATGATTTTCTCCATGCGGGCAAGGCCGATGCGGCACTGGTTCTGGATCAACTCGCCAACCGATCTTACGCGGCGGTTGCCGAGGTGGTCGATATCGTCCACGTGAGCATTCTCATCGCCAAGCTTGAGTCTGATCAAGTATTTGAGAGCCTCTACGACATCTTCTTTGCGAAGCGTTACGACATTGAGCTCTTCTTCGGTGGTGCCGAGATTCATCTTGCGGTTGAGCTTATAACGGCCCACTCTGCCAAGGTTGTATCTCTTCGGATCGAAGAAAAGGCGCATGATCGCAGATCGGGCGTTTGAGAGTGTGGGAGGTTCGCCGGGTCTGATCTTGCGGTAGAAGTCTTTGAGAGCCGATTCATAAGAATCAGTCGTATCTTTGGAGAGCATTTTGATGACCGGATGGGTCTCATCTGCCTCTTCAGAGATGCGGACGGCCTGGATCCCCTCATCGACCATGCGCTTGAGCATGGCAGTTGTGAGTTTCTCACCGGCTTTGCCGAATACAAGTCCCGTCTGCTCATCGACGACATCCTCTGCGAGGATTTTTCCGACGAGTTTAACGAAGTCTTTTTCCGATTTGATTTTGACTTTCACTGTCTCGAAGAACTCTTCGATGATATCAGCATCTGTCGAATAGCCGAGCGTTCGGATAAACGTGGAGGCCAAAATCTTGCGGCGTCTTTTCTTGCGGTCGATATAGACGTAGATCAGATCATTGCTGTCAAAGGAGGCCTCCAGCCAGCTTCCTCGATAAGGGATAATGCGGAAGGAATAGAGAGTGATTCCTTTCGGGTGGCGCTCTTGTTCGAATGCAATGCCGGGAGAGCGGTGGAGCTGGGATACGATGACCCTTTCAGCGCCGTTGATGATGAAAGTTCCTTTGTCAGTCATTACAGGGATTGTGCCCATGTAGACTTCTTCTTCTTTAATCCCCGTCTCGTCCGTCAGGCGGAATTTGACTTTCAGGGTGACGTTATAGGTGATCCCGCGGCGGATGCACTCTTCGGGAGAATATTTGGGGACGCCCAAGTTGTAGGACAAAAACTCCAAAACGGTCTTCTCATCATACGACTTGATCGGAAAAATTTCGTTGAAAACCTCTTGAAGACCTATGTTCTCCCTCTCGTGTGGCAGAAGATGGGACTGGAGAAACTGGTTGTAAGACTTAATTTGAATTTCGATCAAGTTTGGGAGATCAATGATCTCTTCTCGTTCACGAAAACTCACCCTTTTAGGCGGCTTCTTTAGCATGGGTACTCGCTCCTCAATGATTTCCAGCAATAAAATAATTGAGCAGAAGCCACGCAAATGGCTTCTGCACTCGGAATCTTAGCAGATATTACAAAGTTATTAAAGCCCTTTAAGGGTAACTTTTGCACCAGCTGCCTGAACTTTCTGTTGAATTGACTCGGCTTCGGCCTTTGGGCAGCTCGCTTTCAAATCTTTCGGAGCGCCTTCAACCAGGTCCTTCGCTTCTTTCAATCCAAGTCCTGTCACTTCGCGAACTGCTTTGATGACAGAAATTTTCTTATCATCGGGTACTGGTCCTTCGAGGGTGACTTTGAACTCAGTCGCTTCGCTTGCAGCAGCGGCAGGAGCTGCAGCAGCGGCTCCGCCTGTAGGCGCAGCGGCAGCGGCAACGGCGGCTTTAACGCCCCACTTGTTTTCTAACATTTCTTTGAGCTTCGCCATATCAAGCACAGAGAGCTGGCTTAGTTTCTCGACGAGGTCTTCTAATTGTTGACTCATTTGGGTATCTCCTAGATCTTTCAATATTTAATTTTTTTGTTCCATGACAGACAGCGGACCGGCAATGGCTGCTTCCATTACGGAAAGCACATGTGACATCGGCGAAGTAAATAGGCCGAGCAAGGCCGCTCTCATATCGTTTATTCCTGGCAGCTTGGAAAGCATCTTCACTTCCGCGCCTGGGATGATTTTTCCCTCGATTTGGCCCAAGACCACTTCGAGAAGATCCGTATTCTCCTCAGAGAATTTAAACACTGCTTTCGCAGGAACCATCGCATCTGGCTGGGTCACGAAAACGATGCCGATATGCCCTTTGAGGAGCGTCTCGTCGATCTGAATGCCCGACTTCATAGCTGCCTTCAAAAAGACCCGTTTGCGCACAACTTCAAAATGGCTTCCCGATTTTGCAAGTTCTTCGCGAAACTGCCAAGAGACGTTCGGCTCGAGGCGCTCATAGCGGGTTACGATCATCGCGGTCGATGCATCGATCTTCTGTTTAATTTCGTCTAAGAAGAGATGTTTTTCTTTTCTCATTGCTAGTTCTCCCTTACAGCGCCAAAGATTGCATATCGATTTTCAACCCGGGGCCCATGGTGGTCGATAGATACATGGAGCGAAGGAAAACACCTTTTGAGCTAGCTGGTTTCGCGCGTGAAATTGCCTGCAATAGCGCATTCATGTTCTCAACTAACTGCTCTGTCTTAAAGGATATTTTGCCGACGGCGTTATTCACGCTGCCTGTTTTGTCCACTTTAAACTCGATCTTACCAGCTTTGGCCTCTTTCACCGCTTTCGCGACATCTGCTGTCACGGTTCCAGCTTTCGGAGTTGGCATCAGCCCTCTGGGGCCGAGCACTTTGCCCAATTTGCCGAGCTCTCTCATCATGTCCGGAGTGGAGACGAGAACATCGAAATCGGTCCAGCCGCCCTTGATCTTCTCTAAAAGCTCATCTGCGCCTGCGAAGTCTGCGCCCGCATCCAATGCCTCTTTCGCTTTGTCCCCTTTTGCAATGACAACGACTTTGAGCGTTTTACCCGTTCCGTTTGGAAGAGATACCGTTCCTCGAACCTGTTGGTCCGATTTTTTCACATCGACGCCAACTACAAGAGACATGTTGAGCGATTGATCGAATTTCACAGCGGGACATTTCTTTAAAAGATCTACTGCTTCATCCAGTTTGTATATTTTTGAGCGATCGGCAATTTCGTCGATCTGCTTCATTCTTTTTGATCTATGCGCCATCGTTATTCTCCCACCAAAACGCCCATTGAGCGAGCTGTTCCCATGACCATTTGCTCGGCAGCTGCCTCTGAGCAAATGCGCATATCTTGAACCTTCGCCTTGGCGATTTTTTTTACTTGCGCAGGAGTCAACTTGCCGACCTTATCCCGGTTCGGAACTTTGGATCCCGACTCGATTCCCAGTTCCTTCAAAATCATTCTGGAGACCGGAGGTTGGCGAGTGATAAACGTAAATGATTTGTCTGAATAGACACTAATCACAACAGGGAGGACGTCCCCTGCCTTATCTTGCGTTTTTGCATTGAATTCTTTGCAAAACGCCATGATATTGATACCCGCAGAACCGAGAGCAGGCCCAATCGGCGGCGCCGGGTTGGCCTTGCCCGCAGGGATCTGGAGCTTGATTGTCTTTACTAGCTTTTTTGCCATTCTTTTAACCCTTTGAGTTCGCATCTCCGCGGAGATGCCTGGCGAGAAGGTTTCCCCTCTCTCCCCAATCTGTTTAATTAGCCCGTATTCTCTGCAGTGGCTTGTTCCACTTGCCAGAATTCGAGATCGTCGACCCGCGTGTCTCGTCCGAAGATCGAAACCATAACGCTGAGTCTTCCTTTTTCGTGATTCACTTCAGTCACAGTACCGACGAAGTTTACAAAGACTCCATCCGTAATCTTGACCCGATCGCCCACGTCGACCTTGTGCTTCTGTACGATGCCCTTCTGCCTATCTTGGAGCTCCTGCATGATGTCATTCACTTCCTTCTCAGAGAGAGGAGTCGGCTTTTCGCCGCCGAGGAAATCGATCACGCCGGGGGTGTCCTTGACATATGCCCAGGATTCGTCATTCAACGTCATTTTCA
>MGLY01000054.1:4393-4625 GCA_001794935.1 Chlamydiae bacterium RIFCSPHIGHO2_12_FULL_49_9
AGAGCCTTCTTCACTTTCTTCTCATGGCTCGACATCACTTGAAGGACATACCATTTATGCATATAAACCTATCCAAAGATCATTCGAACTAACGCACCGGCCAGATTGAGCGCTCCGTGGATCGCCACATCGATAAAATAGATGGCAAATCCGAATACAAAGGTCGCAATAATTACGGCCTTCGTGCAAAAGATGAGCTCCTCTTTCGAGGTCCAGGTCACCTTTTTGAGCT
>MGLY01000054.1:4658-9688 GCA_001794935.1 Chlamydiae bacterium RIFCSPHIGHO2_12_FULL_49_9
TCTTCTTCTCTGTAATCGCCGACATCTGCATTCCTCTTAGTTCTCCTGATCTCTCAGGAGTTTTTACAGCCTCTACAATCGAGTGCGGAGGGACTCGAACCCCCGACCGGCGACTTTGGAGATCGCTGCTCTACCAACTGAGCTACACACCCACAACACCAATTCGCTTATGTGAATTGGCAAGGAGGGGGTTACCCCCCGCCTGATCCCAAATTACTTCAGGATTTTGGAAACAGTACCCGCGCCAATGGTTCGGCCGCCTTCGCGAATCGCGAAGCGCATTCCCTCTTCCATAGCAATCGGGTGGATCAGCTCAGCGGTAAGTTCTACGTTATCGCCCGGCATCACCATCTCGGTTCCTTGTGGAAGCTCAACGGTACCTGTTACGTCTGTCGTACGGAAATAGAACTGGGGTCTATATCCGGTGAAGAACGGTTTATGGCGTCCGCCTTCATCTTTGTTCAGAACGTAGATAGTTCCCTTGAACTTCGTGTGTGGCTTACATGTGCCGGGAGCTGCGAGAACCATTCCGCGCTCTACATCGTTTTTCTCAATACTTCTCAAGAGCACGCCGACGTTTTCGCCCGCTTCTGCGTGCTCAAGCGTCTTTTGGAACATCTCAAGGCCTGTCGCAACGGTATCGCGAGTCGCTTTGATACCGACGAGTTCGATCTTGTCGTTCACTTTAATCTTACCGCGCTCAACTCGGCCTGTTACTACAGTACCGCGGCCCGAGATCGAGAACACGTCTTCGATCGGCATCAGGAACGGCTTGTCCGTTTCACGAGTTGGAGTGGGGATCTTCTCGTCAACAGTCTGCATCAACTTCTCGATCGACTTCACATACTCTGCATCCCCTTCGAGAGCTTTCAGAGCTGATCCGCGGATGATCGGAACGTTTTTGTATCCTTTTGCTTCCAAGAGCTCGGTGAGTTCCATTTCGACGAGTTCGACGAGTTCTTCGTCTCCCTTGCCGATCATGTCCATCTTGTTGAGGAAGACGACGATCGCAGGAACACCTACCTGGCGAGCCAAGAGGATGTGTTCTTTTGTTTGCGGCATCGGTCCGTCCGTCGCAGCAACCACCAGGATCGCGCCATCCATTTGAGCGGCGCCGGTGATCATGTTCTTCACGTAGTCAGCGTGGCCCGGGCAGTCCACGTGCGCATAGTGGCGCTTGTCTGTCTGGTATTCGACGTGAGAAGCGTTGATGGTGATTCCACGCGCTTTCTCTTCAGGCGTGTTGTCGATTGAGCCGTAGTCGCGAAATTTGGCTTGCCCTTTTTGAGCCAGCACTTTCGTGATCGCTGCAGTAAGAGTCGTTTTGCCATGGTCAACGTGGCCGATCGTACCGATGTTGACGTGCGGTTTCGTTCTCTGATATGTTTCTTTTGCCATCTCTATCCTCCGTATAGGCTCTAGAAATTTCACTTTGCCCAAGATAGGAATTGAACCTACGACCACTTGCTTACCATGCAAGTGCTCTACCACTGAGCTACCTGGGCATTTGCTTAATTCGGTAGTTCAAAAGCTTGAAAGCTTAAGGCCTTGAGCCAATAAAATCAACCCCAATCGGTGGGGCCTAAAATTATTTTTGGCGGTAGACAATTCTCGCTTTCGTTAAATCATAGGGGGACATCTCTACTGTCACCGTATCTCCGGCATAGACGCGGATATTCCGCATCCTCATTTTACCGCTCAAATGAGCAATCACCCGCATCCCGTTTTCCAGGACCACGCTGAAGCTCATATTCGGCAAAAGTTCTTCAACCTTGCCGTCCATTTTTATCGTTTCTTCTTTCGACATAGGGGTTTAATACCGCTCATGATTCAAGAATCGGTTCTGGCTGCGTCGGGCAGCCATTCAATTTGAGCCCGTCTCCATCGCCCAACCTTTCAGGTTGAGCTGCTTCGACGTCGGCTGCGCCTGGCTCAAATTGAAGGCGCCTCCTTGCCATTTCCCGATCCCTGAATCATTCTCGGTATAGCTCGGAAAATGCTTCTAATGAAACTATATAGGGGCGATTTATGTCAACGAATTTTCGAGGAGAATTTTTTATCCCTGCTCAAAATCCGCCTTTGATGTAAAATCTCTCCTATCATGCATGAATCGTTCCTTAAAAAAGTAGAGAAAATAAAAAATTTTTTCTCATCTCTCAAAACTCCCGATGAACGCTACCGCGCGCTCATGGAGCTGGGCCGCAGCCTCCCTTCATTCTCCCCTTCCCTCAAAACCTCCCAAAACCTCGTCCGGGGCTGCCAGAGCGACCTCTATCTCCACGCGTCTCTCAGAGATGGTAAAATATTTTTTGAATGTTTCTCAGACGCTCTGATCTCAGCAGGCCTGGCTGCCTTGCTCATCTCAGCCTATAGCGGAGAGCCTCCTGAAACCCTTCTTGAATGTCCCCCAACCTTCCTCTTAGACCTGGATCTTTTTGCCAGCCTCTCGCCGGGAAGGTCTAATGGATTGGCCCACATACATTTAAAGATGAAACAAGAAGCTTCTAAATCCTTGATTAAAAATGAATCTATGATTTACTTTTAATGCTTACTTTGATAAGATATTTATCCTTATGGCAATAGAAAAACCAACCCTAGATCCGTACGCGCTTCCCCCTGATGAAGAGTGCAGCTGCCCCAGTCTGCCCTCTCCCGGATTGATTCGAGATGGCCTTTGTAAGATCGCTGAAAAGATCCGAGATGTCGCCTTAAAGATTCTTCAGGCAGTCGCCTACTATTGCTACTACTTGCCGAAGCGGGCTTTTTCAGATTTCAAAACAGGCGCAAAAGAAATTTTTAAAGGATACCTTCTGCATCGCCTCAATCATGAGCCCGGCGAAGAGACGAATCGCTTAGTTGCTCTAGTGTTCTCGATTCTTGTGTTTTTCAGGATTTATACCGGGAGTGATTCAAGAATCGGGAAATGGCAAGGAGGCGCCTCCAATTTGAGCCAGGCGTAGCCGGCGTCGAAGCAACCCAACCTAAAAGGTTGGGTGATGGAGACGGGTCTCAAATTGGACGGCTGCCCGACGACGCCAGAACCGATTCTTGAATCATGAGCGGTATATACCGCTCGATCAGTGGTTTAAGCTTTGTATCAAAGCCGCCGCTCCGGCCACTCGCAAAATGGGAAATGGCTCTCTCAACACCCCGACTAAAAAGGGATACGACTCAACGCTTCCAATCCGCCCCATCGCCTCCAGGATATGAAGTTTTTTTTCATGCCCTGAGCTCACATAGGCTTCCTGGAGAGTCCGAAGAACCGTCTCGTCTCTCCCAAAAAGAGCGAGCGCAAGAGACGCCTGAATCCGAATATCCGGATCGGGATCAGAGAGCAATTTTCGGATCATTTCGAGGGCAAGATCATCCCCTTCTTGAAGAAGCGTTGCTGCAGCAACTCCTGTAATGCCCCAACTTTTTCTCTCCAAAAAGTGTTTAAGCGCCTCAAGCGCTCTTGGGTCTTCAACCAGGGCGAGCAGCGAGACGAGATTGAGCCTTGTCATCTGATCGATTGCCTCCGGATAATTCGGGATCTGGTCGTTGTGGCGCACCTGGCTTGGAGCCAGGATCTGAAAAAGCGGATTGGGCCTGTTATCCCACATCCACATCCTTTTTTCCGTTTGCAAGAAGTTGTGGATGAGATCGCACGATTGCTTCACTTCCACTCTTTGCCCCAAAAGACCGCAAGCGAGATTGACTAAAACATAGGGGTCTTTGCTTTTATTTAAAGTTTTCACGGCAAGCCCGACCCCTTTTTCTCCCGATGCAGCTAAAGCTGCCGCTGCAAGGCGCCTATTTTCTGCAAGAGGCGACTCCAGCCATTCCTTCATTTTCGGCTCGCCGAAGCTCGGGTTTACGAGGATGGCTGCCCAGCTTGCGGTAATTGCAACTGCCGGATCGGTATCTTCCATCGGAGCCGCTAAAATCTCTTTGGCCTCTTTTTCGGAGGTTCCTTCCCGATAAAGAAGTCCAAACGCGTTGAGAGCTGCGATGCGAACATCGCCGTTTGTGTCTTGAATGAGTTTTAAAATCTCTTTTTTTGCTTCCAACATATCGAAATGGATCGCCACCATACAGGCGAGATAGCGGAGGCCCGCTCGATTGCTCTGAGCGAGGATTTTGAGCTCCTCCATTGAGATCTTCTCATAGATGTGCAAAAGAGCCTGTGTTGCAGCTTGTCTCTCTTCATAGGTCGTCTTTTCCGACTGGATGAGACTTTGAAGTTTTGGAGCCTGCTCTTTCATCCTCAAAGCGCCGATCGCCTTAATCACTTCAAGACGAACCATCCACACTTTTTCAAGATCCATGAGCAGCGCCACTTCATCTTTCAAAGCCGCGTCTTGAAAAGCGGCCGCCATTTGAACGGCAATCGAGCGGATGATGGCGTTGGAATCGCGCATCATTTTCCGAAGGATCGGAACCGCGCGCACATCTTGAGTGAGATATGTTCCGACAAGCGCTGCGATCCGAACGCCATACTGCGTCGAATCGACTCCCTTTTTCAAAACGCCCCAAGAGAGCTCCTCTAAAAGACGCCGGTTATTGAGAAAGTCCGGATTTTTTTGGGCTAGAAGGTTCCAGAGATCGAGCGCCTGCTCCTCCATTCCATTGGCAGCAAGCGCCTCTAAAAGCGCCCCGCCGACTATTGCTGAATCTGGGTAGAGAGAGGCCAATCTTTTCGCCTCATCGAGAGCCGATTTAGAGTCTTCGATTAAAAGATGCGCCTGAACGCGCCGAACGCCCTCTTTTTCAGACTCCAGGCCGCCAAGCGTTAAAGGAATAAGGGCTGCAATCACACAAAAGCGCTGCATCGGGAACCTCTTTTTTTCCTTATAGCACGCCGGCAGATAGGTTCAAGAGGCAATTGCCTCTCAAGCCATTTTCCCCAAAACGCGCCCGCCTATAAGATGAAAGTGGAGATGAAAAATTGTCTGTCCCGCATCAGCCCCATTGTTTGTCAAAAGGCGGTACCCCTCTTCAATTCCCTTTTCTTCGGCAATCTTTTGGGCAACTTCTATAATTTCTCCGAT
>MGLY01000054.1:9716-12452 GCA_001794935.1 Chlamydiae bacterium RIFCSPHIGHO2_12_FULL_49_9
CACATCTTCCGGCTCCAAACTCTGCAAATTGGCGATCTCCTTTTTTGGCATGATGAGAATGTGAATGGGCGCCACCGGATGGATGTCTTCAATTGCTAAAATCCGCTCGTTTTCAAACACTTTTCTAGAGGGAATTTTTCCCTCGATGATCAACCCAAAAACAGTAGACACTTCTAATCCTCTTTTTTCAATGCGATGGAAAGAGCTTTTAATGCAGCTTCTTTCGTCTCCCAAATGGAGATGAAGCGCCCTTTATGGCAAAAAATCGCCCCCTCAATCCCGCACGCTTTTTTTAAATCCTCTTCGTGAAGACCTGCCCATTTCTCCGGAAACGGCCGCCTCACCTTCATTCTCTCGCTTAAAGAGGGAGGAATCCCTCGAAGTTTCCAGTGGCCGCCCGCCGGCATGAGGACAAATTGCGCCGGATGAAATTCGCCGCCGAGATCGAAGAAATTCTCAATCCAGGGAATTGACTCTTCAAACATCATCGCGTAGCCGCCCCCTTCCATCGCCCGCTTGACGGAAGCTCTGCACTCGACCGTGTATTCGTAGCGCATTTTGAGCCTTTCCAAATGGCCTACCACGAAATCGAGAGCTTCAAAAAAGGCCCTTTCCATCTCAGCGGCGGCAACATCATAGCGGATCGGCAAAAAATTGCTCACGACCTGAGAAAAAGAGGCGGTTCCAGGCTCTGTCTTCGACACGCCATTGTCGTGCGCATCGACGCCCAAAATAAGGCTCTTATTGTAAAAATCGTAAAGATGCGCATCGATGATTTTTTCCTCTTTTAGATAGAGCAAAACCATGCCAGCGCTGCTCATAGATCCCTTGTAGTCTGCCTGGTGGTGGTCGAACCTGCAAATGGAAGGGTCATAAACGCCCCCCACATCGCAGACATAATGGCACTGAGAGAGCGTTTTTGGATTTCTCGTCCGATGGATTTGATCCCGATCGATTTTCCCAAAAACCAAAAACAACGAGCAGGCGGTCACCTCATCTGCATGAAAAGAGCCGTCGTGAGTGCCAAAGCTGCGCGGTTTCATATACTCAAATTTTCTAGAATCTTGTAAGTTTAGAATTTTTACGAATTTGTCTCAAGGTGGCCGTATGTTGCTTAAAAGTCCCGCTTTCCAAGAGGGAGAAAAAATCCCCTCTCTTTATACCTGCGAAGGAAAAAACATCAACCCTCCCCTCTCTTTCTCAGATGTCCCAACGAATGCAAAAAACCTAGTGCTGATCATGGACGATCCGGACGTCCCCGTTTTTATCCGCAAAGACCAAATGTATGACCACTGGGTCGTTTTCAATATCCCACCCACGACGCGCAAACTGGAAGAAAACACAAAACCGCCGGGTATTGAGGGAAAAAACACCTCGGGTAAAACCGGCTACACCGGCCCTTGCCCACCTGATCGGGAGCACCGCTATTTCTTCAAGCTCTACGCCCTCGATACGCTCCTTCAACTCGCTGCGGGAGCATCCAAAAAAGAGGTGGAAAAGGCCATGGAAGGACACATCCTCGCCTCTTCTATTTTAATTGGGAGATATGAAAAAAAGAAAACCTGATATACGAATCGGTAGATGGAAAGCTATCTAACGCCGCATCATTACGATCTCGTCACGCCAGACGGACACATCACTCAGATTCGCAGACTCGACCCAAAACGATGTCTGATAGACGTTTTGATCGAACACATCTCCCCCGCCTTTGTTGGCTATCATCTCCCCATGGAACTCGTCTCCTTCAATTTAAAAAGCACTCTCGCGCAACTCGGGATCAATGGGATCGGCAGAGAATATCATCTCGATCCTCGCAAAGCCCAAGCGCGCATTAAAGTGGAACTGATCGCCATCGGTCCCCTCGCCTCCGCCATGCTCGATCTCATTACGCCCGGCGCCTATATCGGCAAACTCTTTGCCGCAGACGACAGGCGGCGCGTGCGCGATCCCGATTATTTAATGCGGATGTTCCACCGCTCGGATGCCAAAGGGCGCCCCCTTTTATCCCTCGGTGGTCTTGAAGGGAGCGGCGATCTCATTTTAGAGAAAAATGAGGGGCGCACAGTCGCCTTTTTGGGCCTAAAAGAGGGCGTTATCACTTATGACGCCTCCGTCTATGGCTTTTTGCCAACGCTTGCCAAAGCTCTTTGCAAAAATATGGCCCATACACGCCAGATGCTACACCTCCATCACAACTTTATCAAAAATCAACCCTGCCTTGTCCGCGACGATGAGATTCTTCTCGTAAGAACGGCGCCGCTTCACATCCGAACCGTCTACGCGCGCGTCATCGTCGATCTCCTCCCGCAAGGGATCCATCACACAACTGCCAACGTCCTTCAGCCCGATACCCACGCATCGGGCGACGTTTATGAACTCTTCGGCAACAGCAACCAGGTTCTGGATGACATCCCTCTCGAGTTTTTCACTCTTGAGCCGCACCGGGAACACGTCTTTTTCTCCGACCGCGACCAACTCATCGCCGCTCTCGAAGACCCCAAGAGCCTCTTTGATGCCTTTGCAACAGCGCCGGAATCCAAAGAGACTCTCTCCGCCGTTTTCATTGTCAAAGGAACGCAGATGAAAGCGCTCAGCGCAAAAGATTGGATCTCAAGAGAGCCGTTCAAGCACGATTTCCCCGGCCTTTCTCATCCTGCAAGGCAAGCGATCGTCGCTGAAAAATACATCGAACACCAACCGGCCTATCCCTTCTTAAAAGCGATCGAGGACGGCCTC
>MGLY01000055.1:0-5247 GCA_001794935.1 Chlamydiae bacterium RIFCSPHIGHO2_12_FULL_49_9
AGCGGGGCCATACTGCTCGCGGGCCATTTTTTCATCAAAATCGTCGCCGTGGACGACGAGGTCGATCTTGTAGGCATCGAGGAGTTCTTCTGTGACGCCGAGGGGGCAGTCGATGACGATTTCATCGACATAGCGGCATGCGGCGATGACCGCTGCTCTCTCATCGAGATGGTAGACAGGGCGTCTTTTGTACGATTCGACCGTTTCGTCGCTAAGAACGCCTACGATGAGGTAGTCGCCCATGGCTTTTGCTTTTTTGAAAAACTCCACATGACCTGAATGGAAAAGATCGCCCACGACATCGACGTAGACGCGAGTTTGTTTTTTAGGCTCTCCAGAGAAGATGGATGAGGTGAGTAGGATGAGGGCGAGCAGGCGCTTGAACATGGGAGGACTCCTTGTTGAAGAAAAAACGATATTATTTTCCCCAACAAAAAGGAAGCACTTCGCCAATTGATTTGCACTTTTGGCGAAGCATGAGGGCGCGATCGACGCCGACAGAGACGCCACAGCAATCGGGCATTCCTTTTTGCATTGCGGATAAAAAGCGCTCGTCGAGTGCGTAGGTCTCTTTATTTGCTGACTTTCGAATGTTGTTTTCCTTGTGAAAGCGGCGTCTTAGTTCGGATGCATTGCAAAGCTCGTGATAGCCGTTGGAGAGCTCGACGCCCTGGTAGTAAATTTCAAAGCGATTGGCTACAAGCTCCCCATTTTTTTCGGTGACGGAAGCAAGAGCTGCCTCATGGGGAGGATAGTCAGTGAGAACGGTGAGCTCATTTTGGCCGAGCTCGGGCTCGATGAGATGGGTGAGGAGGAAGTGAAGACACGTTTCTCTCGGCCAATCGCGGCCCGTGAGCTCTTGGAGTTTTAAGAGAGGATCCTCGGTGTAGTTGATGCCAACTTGGGAGAAAGCTGCGCGGTAAGAGAGGATGCGGACAGGAAGAGAGCCTAAGAAGAGAGAGAGAAATGCAGCGGTCTCCTCGATCATTTGGAGAAGGGTGAAATGAAGCCGATACCACTCGGCCATTGTGAACTCGGGGTTGTGAAGGCGTCCCCGTTCATTTTTGCGAAAGACGTGGCCGAGAAAGTAGATGTCGCCGGAGCCGAGGGCGAGAAGGCGTTTCATCGCGTATTCGGGAGAGGTGTGGAGGAAACCTTTTTCCGTGTCGGAGACTTGGGCAGAGATCACATCGATATTGGAATCGATCGGAGCATAG
The DNA here is from genome assembly GCA_001794935.1 of Chlamydiae bacterium RIFCSPHIGHO2_12_FULL_49_9. GTDB lineage: Bacteria > Chlamydiota > Chlamydiia > Chlamydiales > SM23-39 > O2-12-FULL-49-9. Next base: position 1,218 of record MGLY01000055.1, read on the forward strand.
GGGGAGAGGGCGCAAGGGTCGACTTCGAGAACGTTTCTGGAAGAGAAGAAGGCGCGGGCCTCTTTGAGGAGATGGGCCCGCTGTCTAATATTAATTAACGCGGGAGACATATTCGCAGGTGCGGGTGTCCACTTTGACCTTTTCCCCTTCTTCTACGAAGATGGGAACCTGGATCTTGGCGCCGGTTTCAGTTGTCGCAGGCTTGAGCACACGGCCAGACGCAGTGTCGCCGCGAATGCCCGGAGCGGTTTCTGTGATCTTCATTTCCATGAAGGTTGGGGGATTGAGCTCGATGGGAGACCCTTTGTAGAAGACGATTCGGTAGATGACCTCTTCCATGAGCCACTGCTGGTTATTGCCGATGAGCTCGTTTGAGATCGTGATCTGATCGAAAGTCTTTTCGTCCATGAAGACGGCGCCATCGGATTCTTTGTAAAGGAAGCGCATTTCAAATTCTTCGATGTCGGCGAGGTCGATTTTTTCACCCGATTTATAGGTTCTTTCAACGACCCTTCCATTGATCATATTTTTCATTTTGATCCGGTTGAAGGCTTGTCCTTTCCCCGGCTTGACGAACTCGTTTCCTACTATGAGGTAGGGTTCTTTATCTACCTCGACTTTCATACCGCCGCGGATTTCACTTGTGCTTACCGATGCCATGAGCCTTAACCATTTGAGTTTAAAGAGGGGAATTATGGGTGTTTTACCCTTTTTAAGGCAACGATGGATTTTTAGGGGCTGTATAGGTAAAATAGCCCATTATGGAACAAAATCCCCAGGAAGCGGAGATTGCCCGCCAGACCCTCGAGCGCTACTCAGGATGCGAGGCGAATCAATTTCGCTCAAATTTAATTTTGACAAACTTCCCTCGCTACGTCGAATATTTCGCCGAGACGAGAAAGATACCCATTTTTGAGGGGTCGATGTTTAAAGTCGCCCACTCGGAAATGGATGATGTGAGCATCCTCGACTTTAAGATCGGCTCACCTGCGGCAGCATTAGTTGTCGATGTCTGCTCCTTTTTGCCCATTCGCGCGAGCATTCTGCTCGGCATGTGCGGGGGCCTAAGAAGAAGATATCAGGTGGGTGACTATCTCGTTCCGGTGGCCTCGATTCGAGGAGAGGGGACATCTGATTTTTATTTTCCGCTGGAGGTGCCCGCGCTTGCGAACTTTCTCATGCAAAGAGCGGTCACTGAAGTATTGGACAGGAAGGGATCGACCTATCACATCGGCATTACCTATACGACGAACATGCGCTTTTGGGAGTTCAACGAAGAGTTCAAGACGAGACTCAAAATGAGCAAAGCCCAAGGGATCGAGATGGAGTGCGCGACCCTTTTTGCGGCGAGCTACAAGAGAAAGTTCACTTTGGGAGCGCTTCTTCTCGTGTCAGATCTTCCTTTAAATCAAGATGGGATCAAAACGAAAGAGGGGTCCAAGAGCGTCTTCGATCGCTATACGCAAGACCACGTCGAAAAGGGAATTGAGATCCTGAAGGTGGCAAGAGAAATGCAGGCGAAGAGAGTCAAGGGCGCGTATCACCGAAACTTGTGATATACCGAGATTTCATCGCATCTCTTAAAAAGCGGCCAAATTGCTCGCCGTGAACACGCGCCAGTTCAGCCAATTTATTGCCCGCTTCTGTGAAGTATAGCAATTCATTTGTCAGCGTGTATTTTTTATAAGAAAGGGCAGCGAGGCCATGAAGGGCCCCTGGATGGGTTGGATCGGTCTCCAGCACGCGACGATAGGCGTCTGTCCCCTGAACAAAGGCAGATTCTTTTTTATAAGTGAAAAAAATTCTCTCATAAACGATGCCTCTGGCAAGCCAATATTCGAGCAGGCTGCCGAGAGAATTTTCATTGATGACAAGAAGCCTGATGCAGCAGTCCAAACATTCAGGATTTTTCGTTAAAATGCGGTTGATAAAATATAAAAAGGAATTGGCCTCTTCCAAAGGCACTTCCAAGATCCCCTCAATCTCGACAGTCTCTGAACTTGTTGGTTCGCATAAGGATTCTATCCGCGAAGTATTAAAAATGCCAAGTCGATCGATGGCGCTGATCCTGCTTTCTCGCAACTTTTTAAAATAATCGGCGAGAGCGGCGAGATTGTTTTTTTCCGCCAATTGTTGCATGAAACTGGCAATTCTGGCGCCGCGCTCAAGAAACTCCAGAGCGATCAAGTTGTTTTTACCCTCCGCATATTGGTCAAATATGCGGATCACCAGATCCCAGGCGATGAAATTGATCCAGGTTTTTTTTTGGGTCAAAAGGAGAGCGTATTGATAGGCCTTTTCGAGTCTTCCGTTTTGACGCTCGGATAGAGCCAGGGCGTGGATTGCAGGAGAAAAATTGGGATGTTCTTTAAAAATCCGCTCGTGAATTTTTCTCGCTGTAGCATCGTCGGAGAGCTCCGCTTGCAGCATTGAGAGATGACGGGACTTCCCCGTTTCGGGATGTCTTTTCAGAAACTCCAAAGCTTCGGCCGGAGTATCAATCAGCTCGCGGATTACATATTGGTAGAGGAAGGCTTCTTTAGGGCCCATTTCTACCGTTAGAGAAATCCTTTGAGGAGGAATGTCAGCAGCCCAGGCTCTGGTAGCTAAAGATACAGCAGTCATAATTTTAAGGAATTATAAATACAACATTGCATTTTCTTTGCAAAGAAAAATTTACCGAGAAATTTTTTTGGTGAGTTCTTGCAGGACAAACTCTTCAAGAGCTTTTGGCGTTTGGATTTTTTTAGGAAGGATCAGGGTGTATTTTTCAATGGTTTTGCCGAGCTGTCTTTCTGCGGATAGCGAGACATGGTTGAACTTGAGAAGAGAAAAGTGATTGGCAGCTCCAAAAGCCCTAATGCGAGTGAGACGATAGAGCCAGATGACAGGGGGCGGGGGCGGGCCGAAGCGGTCCTTTATTTCGGCGAGGATCTCATCGATCTCTTCGAATGAGGCGGTCTCTCCCAAGCGGTGGTAGAGTTCCATCCGGATGGAGACCTCGTTGATATACTCAACAGGTAGCCGCGCGTCGAAAGAGAACTCCATCTTCGTCTCATTAAAGGAGATCGGCTGCTTTTTCTTGAGAGAGTCGATGGCGCGCTTGAGAAGCTTGCAGTAGAGGTGAAATCCAATGGCGGAGACTTGTCCCGATTGCTGCACTCCGAGAATGTCGCCGGCGCCTCTAATTTCAAGATCGCGCATCGCGATCTTCATCCCGCCGCCGTAGCCGCTCGATTCGACGAGGGCATTGAGGCGTTTGCGGGCAATTTCGGGAAGGCGCGCGTTTTTGGGGATGAGAAAATAGGCATAGGCCGCTCTATTCCATCTGCCGACGCGTCCGCGGAGCTGGTAGAGGTCGGCGAGGCCATAGGTGTCAGCTCTTTCGATGAGGATTGTATTGGCGTTTGGGATATCGACCCCATTTTCGACAATTGTTGTCGCAAAGAGAAGATCGATCTCGCCCGACTTAAAGCGGTGGAAGATCTCATCTGCGCCATCTGCATCCATTTGGCCGTGCACAACGCCGATGCGGGCAGAGGGGACGAGGTTTTGGATCGCGTCTGCTTTTTGATAGATCGATTCGACCCGGTTGTGGATATAAAATGCCTGGCCGCCTCTTGCAAATTCGCGAAGAAGCGCATTTTGGATGAGTTCTGAATCGGTTTCCGCGATGACTGTTTTAATGGGGAGTCTGTCTTGCGGGGGCGTATTGATCACCGACATATCGCGCGCATGGACGAGCGACATGTAGAGAGTGCGCGGGATAGGCGTGGCTGAAAGAGTGAGACAGTCGACCGTAGTTTTCAGTTTTTTGAGATGCTCTTTGGCTTTCACTCCAAATCGCTGCTCTTCATCGACGATGATGAGACCGAGATTGGGAATGGCGACATCTTTTGAGAGGAGTCTATGGGTGCCGACCAAAATATCGATCTGGCCGCTTTTTACCTTCTTTAGCGTCTCTTTAGCCTCTTTAGCGGCTTGAACGCGGGAGACGACGCCGACCCGGATTGGAAAACCTTTCATTCTC
>MGLY01000055.1:5299-5381 GCA_001794935.1 Chlamydiae bacterium RIFCSPHIGHO2_12_FULL_49_9
TGGCGACCTGTTTTTTGCCGTCGATGACTGCTTTGAAGGCGGCGCGCATCGCCACTTCCGTTTTCCCGTAGCCCACATCTCC
>MGLY01000056.1 GCA_001794935.1 Chlamydiae bacterium RIFCSPHIGHO2_12_FULL_49_9
CGCCACAACTTGTCTCAGATCTATCGTTCATCATCCCTGCCTATCGCTGGTGGGAGCCTTTTCTTTACCGGATCGGACTTAAATTTTACGATCTTTTGGCGGGTAAACTCGTCCTAAAACCATCTGAGGTGCTCTCTCCGAAAGAGACTCTTCTTCGCATCCCCACTCTCGAGCCCAAAAACCTGCGGGCGGGAATTCTTTATCACGACGGACAGTTTGACGATGCGCGTCTCGCTATCACGCTGGCCCAAACAGCAGTCGACCACGGAGCCGTCCTCCTCAATTACATGGAAGCAGTTTCCTTTATTAAAGAAAGGGGGAAAATGATTGGCGTCAATGCCCGCGATTTGGAAACAGGGCAAGAGTATCCTCAAAAAGCCAAAGTCGTCATCAATGCAACGGGCGTCTTTGTAGACAATTTAAGAAAACTCGACGATCCCGCAATGAAACCAATGGTAAGTCCCAGCCAGGGTGTGCATCTTGTCCTCGATCGCTCCTTCATGCCAAGCGAAACGGCGATTCTCATCCCTGAAACGGAAGATGGGCGAGTTTTATTTCTCATCCCCTGGCATCGCCATCTGATTGTAGGCACAACTGATACGCCCATCAAAGAAGCGGCTCTCGAACCCAAACCTCTTCAAGAAGAGATCGATTTTATCTTAAATTGCGCGCGGAAATTTTTGACCAAAGCTCCCACTCGCAAAGACATCCTCAGCGCATTCGCGGGCCTTCGCCCTTTGGCCAAAATAGAAGGGGTTAGTCAGACAGCCTCTCTCGCGCGCGACCATGTGATTTCTATCTCGAAATCGGGTCTCATCACTATCACCGGCGGCAAATGGACTACCTACCGAAAGATGGCAGAGAGCGTCATCGATAAAGCGATCGCCCTCAAGGGACTTACCCCCCTCCCCTGCCGCACCCGGCATCTCCCTCTTCACGGCTTTAAGAGGGGGCGCCACCCGGTCAACGACTGGATCGCCTACGGCACGGATACGGCCCGCCTTGAGACTCTCATTCAAGAAAGACCCGATCTCGGCCACCTCCTCCACCCGCGCCTCCCTTACCTCCCCGTCGAGGTGATCTGGGCGGTGCGCGAAGAGATGGCCCGCACCCTGGAAGATGTGCTGGCCCGCAGAACGCGCTCGCTTTTTCTAGATGCAAAAGCCGCCCTTGAAATCGCCCCTAAAGTCGCCGCCCTTATGGCCCATGAGCTGGGAAAAAACAAGCATTGGATTGATTCTCAAATAGAACAATTTAAAAAAACAGCAAACTGCTATCTAGGCAAATAGACCTCATCAATTTCCTTTTTTTGGCGGATCAGATCCTCAAAATAGGCAACCTCTTCCGCTGTTTGCGGGCGGCCCACCGATGCAAGGTAGCTTTCTCGAGTCGTAAATTGGAGATCGGGCTTGATCGCTCTTAGTGTTTCAAGACCCAACCGATAATACAAATCTTCAGATAAGATCTCTTCTCTAAAATGAAACTTTTCCTGATTTTCCTTGAGCTTGTATTGGATCCGAAAAAGAGCCTCTGAAAGAAAAATATTTTCCACTTTGGACTTGTTTATAGCCGCGAAAAGCAGTCCTGCCACGTAATAGATTCGGTTGACAATATGGACGTTGTCCTTTGGATCCGTTCTTAAAGATTCAAAGTGCCTTGCTTCCGTACGCTCGACAAACAAGTGATTTTTTATTTGCCCTACAAGAATATTTGTATGGTCATCATCGATCAGTACGGTGTCTTCTAATGATTCTCCGTTTTTCGGGATGCTCTGCAAATTCTTTCGTTTTTTTTGTTTATAGACGCCAAAACATTTGCTGAAATCCTCCTTCTCTGCCGGAGTGTCCTCTGTCGTGTGTTGTCGAGAATAAATCTGCACCCCTTCTTTTATTTTCTCATATTCCTGTTTAGACAAAGAGCTTTTAAGAAGGGCATGCACCAAAGGCTCGTTTCGAATGTCCCGACCTGCGCTAAAAAAAGAAACTCTGATTTCATCCATTCTATAAAGAAAAGCAATCAACTCCTTCGCCCCGGGGAAAATATAATGGGGACATATTGCATCGAGAATCAAGCCTCTATCTTTAAAAAAAGGAGCTTGGCCAGATCCCACTGTGTCAATGCACAGCACTTCATCGAGATCAAACACGATGTTGTATTTACAGCGCAGGACAGAGACAGGACAACTCATTTTAAAACCTCCGCCCTCGATTTGTCGGTTCCTTTGAGCCGATTTTCGATTGTTTTTTTGCACAGAGTTTAAACAACTCGACAAAGAAAAGTCTATTCCCAATTAAACACCTCCGTGCTATCGAGAAGAAAAGAGGTGGAATATGATCAAGTTTCCAATGAAGTTTGAAGCGGAGGCCCATGCGACGCCAGGGGCATCGACCCAGTGGACAGCCCAAACGGACCTACTCCCCCCTATCCCTTCCGCCATCCCCCCCGAGTTCATGGGGCCGGGCGGAGGGTACTCCCCTGAGGATCTCTTTGCCCTGGCCCTTCTCAATTGCCTGATTGCCACTTTTAAAGTCTACGCAGAGAAATCGGGCGCAGCTTTTAGAGAGATCAAAGGTAAAATAATCCTGACGGTCGACAAACTCTGTGACCAGCCGGGTTTTGCGATGACGCAAGCCGATGTCACATTCGATATCAGCGGAGCGCCCGATTCAGAAAAAATCAAAAAGCTGATGGAGTCCTCGATTAGAGATTGCGCGGTGAGCAACTCCATCAAGACGGGCAAGACGTTTCACATCAATGTGACGAACTGATTATAGCCGCTCTTGCAAGAGCTTTGTCGATGTGAGGGAAAATGTGTTCCTCTCCAATCAACTTCGTAAGACCAAATCTTTTTAGATCGGCCGCTGTCTGGCCGTGGACGCCGGAAAGTAAAAGCGTCGTCTTTTCCCTCTGACATCTTTGAAAAAATTCTTTCAGAGCATGCATGCCCGAAGCATCGATCATCGGAACATGGCGCATCCGCAAAATAAATACTTTGGGCGGCGGCGTAAAGACAATCGTCAGATCTTTTAGCATGTCGGCCACTCCGAAGAAAAAGGGGCCGTTGATCTCATAGACCTCAACATTGGGTGGGACGATTTTATTTTCAATTGCGTCCGGATCCGTCCTTTCCGGGAACTCCTGCCTGGGCTCTTTAAAGAGCTTCGTGAGCTGGACTGTTTTGGAAAACTCACTCATCTTCTTCATAAAGAAAAAGGAAGCGAGAACCATGCCGAGAGAAATGGCTACCGTGATGTCTACAAATACAGTCAAAAGAAAAGCTGTGAGCATCGTCGCCACATCGCCGAAAGGCGCCTTAAACAGACGGACAAAATGATCGATCTCGCTCATATTCCACGCGACCATCACAAGGACGGCGGAAAGTGCGGCAAGTGGAATTTGGCTTACAATCGGCGCAAAGAATAAAATAATCAAAAAGAGAAAAACCGCGTGCAGCATGCCGGCAACTGGCGTCTCGGCTCCCGTTTTGACATTTGCCGCAGTTCTTGCGATCGCCCCCGTTGCGGGAATGCCGCCAAAAAGAACAGAGAAAAAATTCGCAATCCCCTGTCCTATGAGTTCGCAATTCGATTTGTGGCGCCCTCCGATCATCCCGTCAGCGATAACTGCAGACAGCAGCGATTCAATCGCGCCCAAAAAGGCAATGGTAACGCCATCTGTAAAAATCTCTCCCCATTTCCCACTCAACCCCGAAAAAGAGGGAAGCTCCGGCCAGGGTAAACTTCTCGGGATTTCTCCGAATTTTGATTGAATTGTCTCAACGGGCAGCTGAAAAAGAACGCAAATCGAAGTTGCAATCACAATTGCAGCGATTCCCCATGGGATTTTGGGGACGAATTTGCGGAAGAAAAGGATCACTCCAAGCGTAGAGACGCTCACAAGAAGAGTCGGAGAACTAAAGGTATTAAATGCCTGGAAATAAGCGATCCATTTATGAACAAAATCCGCAGGAACAACTCCCATCTTTAGACCGAAAAAGTCTTTCATCTGAGAAGAGAAAATAATGACGGCAATCCCCGTGGTAAACCCCGTGATTAAAGGGTGGGGCACATACTTGATCCAGGAGCCGAGTCTAAAAAGCCCAAACATCAGGAGAAGAGCTGAAGCGATGAGGGTTGAAACTGCAAGTCCCTCATACCCGGTTCTTTGAATAATTCCATAAACAATGACGACAAAGGCGCCAGTCGGCCCCCCGATCTGGACTCTACTGCCGCCCAGGGCAGAGATCAAAAAGCCGGCGATGATCGCGGTGATGAGTCCCTTTTCGGGCGCCACACCTGAGGCGATTGCAAAAGCCATAGCTAAAGGCAGGGCGATGATAGCTACTGTCAGGCCTGCCAAAAGATCTTTTTTAAAAAAAACCGTCGAGTAGCCGGATCTTAGATAGAGGTAGGATTTGGGAAGAAATTCATGGAAAGCCGTCATAGAAGACCAGAGTAGAAAAGACGATCATACGCCGAGAGGATTTTGATAAAAAGCAATTTATGGCAAAATATGTTTCATGGCCCGAGTGACTATTGAGTCCATCGACTCTTACGAATTTGAAACAACCCTGGAGATCCGCGTCAGCGATCTCAACTATGGCAATCATCTCGCCAATGATTCGGTCCTCACCCTGGCTCACGAGGCGCGCCTCCGCTACCTCGCAGCTCTTGGCTACACCGAGTTCGATATTGAAGGCGTAGGCCTTCTTCAAGTCGATGCGGCTATCCTCTACCGCGCTCAAGGCAAGTGGGGACAAAAGATCAAGATCGAAGTGGCGATGAGAGAGGCCGGAAAAGTGGGCTGTGATTTCTTTTTTCTCTTCACCGATCTTGAAACAGAGGGAGAGATCGCGCAAGTCAAAACCGGCATGGTCTTTTTTGACTACGGCAAACAAAAAATCTGCCGCAGTCCCAACATGAAAAAATTACCAAAGGCCTAGAAATTTCCACCAAAGGCCGCCGGCCAGCATCCAGATAGCGATGTTGACAAGGCTTACGATCCCTGCGACCTTCCACCACTCCCCAACTGTTGAGTGGCCCATTCCGAAGAGAATAGGCGCGGGACCCGATCCGTAGTGGGTCAACCCCCCAAACAGACTGCTGAAAAAGGCCATTGTGAGAGCGGCGAGCTCAGGCGGCGTCCCGAGCGCAATCGAGACGACAAGAAGTGGAATATACATCGCGCCAATGTGAGCGACGTTGCTCGCAAAAAAGTAGTGGGTATAGAAGTAGACAAGGCTCACAAGCGCAAAACCTGTCACCCAGCTAAACCCTTGCACATTTCCCACAACCCATTGACTAAACCAGGTGGCGAGACCAAACTTATTTAAAAAA
>MGLY01000057.1 GCA_001794935.1 Chlamydiae bacterium RIFCSPHIGHO2_12_FULL_49_9
CGAAGATCTCGCTGGGGTTTTGCTTGAACAGGGGAGTATCCCGATCTTCCACCGCTTCACCTCATTTGAGTTGCAAAAGAAGTGGGTGAAGAAGTTCAAAGGCAAGACCCTTATCTCCTGCGGCATTCAGCGGATTGAGGAGACGAGAGAGCTGCTCGATTTGGGCGCAATCGGCGTCTGCATCGATGTGGCGCATGGACACTCCGACAGAATGTTCCGCCATATCGAAGAGTTGAAGAAAAAGCACTCGGATAAAGAGGTGATCGCAGGCAACGTCTGCACGCCGATGGCCTATCACGATTTAGTCAACGCGGGCGCTGATGCTGTAAAAGTGGGCGTAGGTCCCGGCGCTGCTTGCACAACCCGCATGGTTACCGGCTTTGGAGTGCCCCAATTTAGCGCAGTGAATGAGTGCGCGAAAATTGCGGAAAAGCTCCGCGTGCCCCTTATTGCAGACGGCGGCATTAGAACGAGCCGCGATGTCGTTTTAGCTTTAGCTGCCGGCGCAAGCACGGTCATGATCGGAAAGCTCTTTTCTCTCACAAATGAATCGGCGGCTCCCAAAAAGAAAAGCCCGGATGGCCTCCAGGCGAAATTCCGAGGCCAGGCATCCACCGATTTCCAAAAAGAGTTTTATGGCGGCCTAAAGGCTAAAACGGTTGCCGAGGGGATCGATTTCTGGGGGCCTGTGTCGGGACCTGCCGACGATCTCATCAACCAGCTTCTCGGCGGCATCCGGAGCGGCATGACCTACGGCGGCGCCCGCAGCATCAAAGAATTACAAAGGAAAGCGGAGTTTGTCCAAGTGACAGCCTCTTATGTTCACGAAAGTAGGCCCCGCCCCGATTAAAATAATCTTTTTACTAAAGGAATTGTTATGAGTATCCCATTAGTTGACGCTGGCTCTCCCCCAAAAAACCTCACCCCGCCCGGATCAGCTCCAAATTCAGGCCACCCAAGTCCTAGGGGGCCTGCCTCAGCCTCTCCTGAGCTTAAAGCGAAGGTTGAAGCATTGCTCCAAAAAAGCCTCCCTCCGGGGGATGATAAGGTATTGTCGCAAGACTTAAGAGAGATTGAAGCAAAGCATTCCTTGTCGGAGCTCTTGGTGGCTGTTAATGAGATTCATGCCAAGTTGGTAGATAACGCGGGGACGATTGGCCAGTTAAGTCGGATCATGACAATCAGAGCTCTTGCCAGCAAAAGTATTGCCCCTTAGCTTCCTTGCTTGTAAAGCCTTCTTTGAGAGATAATGAGGGGAGTTGGGTGTCCTCATGGTAAAAGATTTTTTACACACAGATAAAAAAATTTATGACTCAGTTCATGGATTTGTTTTATTCGATGAGTTTGAAAAAGAGCTGATCGACTCCCTCCCTTTCCAAAGGCTCCACTACATCCATCAGCTGGGAATCTCCTACCTTGTTTATCCGGGGGCAACCCACACCCGCTTTGAGCACTCTTTGGGGGTGATGGCGCTCGCCTCCCTGATGTTTGACAAGATCTGCAAATCGGTCCGCCCCGACGTCTTTCACTTCGTTCCCAGAAAGGGCTCCTCTGACTACTCCTATTGGCGAAGAGTATTGCGGATGGCGGCTCTCTGTCATGACTTGGGCCATTTGCCCTTTTCCCATGTGGCGGAGAAAGATCTCCTCGGCGCTTTGGGCCATGAGCATTGGACGTTAAAGATCATTGAGAGCCAGTATCTCAAACCCGTATGGGACAAACTGAGAAAAGCCCCTTCCTATCACGAAGATCTCATTGAGAGGGACATCGTTGAAGACATCAAAAAGATCTCAATTGGCGCCGCAAAATGGAAAGAGGCGACCGGCAAAACGCTCACCCCCTGGGAGAGGATCGTCTCCGAGCTCATTACGGGCGACTTTTTTGGCGCAGACAGGATCGATTATTTATTGAGAGACGCCAAGAGCACAGGCGTTGCGTATGGACTTTTCGATTATCATCAGTTGATCGAGATGCTCCGCATCCTGCCAAGCGTAGACAGGGGGGCGGATGAGCTTCAGCTCGGCATCGATGAAAATGGGATCGAATCTTGCGAGGCGCTTCTCTTGGCGCGCCATTTTATGCATAGAAGGATTTATCAGTACTCTTCTGTAAAAGCCTACAATTTTCATCTTCGCAGGTACATGCTCGCCAACTACTCGAAAGAAATGCTGACGAATGTCGATGCCTTTTTGTCACTCAGCGATACCGATGTGATCTCAGCGCTCAATAAAGCGGCCAAAGATCCGAGCCTTCCCGGCCACTCCGATGCAAAAAGAGTCATCTTCCGCCAGCATCGATTTAGGGCAATTGCCCTCTCCGATGCGATGACAGAAAAAGATCTCATCGCCTTTAAGACAAAAAACAAACTCAAAGACACCGAGATCGATTGGGAGTTTCATATGGCGGAAGCTCCGATCGATCGACTTTCTTTCCCTGTCTCAAGAAGACATGTGATTGTGCAAAAAGCAAGAGACTGTTCAGATCTGCTTCTCAAAGTGCCGTCTAAAAAATCAAACTGGGTCTATATCTCTCCTGAACGGGATTTGGAGCTCATTAATTTCTTGGAAAGCTGGGCTCCGTGAAACAATCTGAAAAACTCTTTATTTTCTTTGCGTGTCTTTGCGGCCTTTCGATCGCAGCTGAATATGGGATCACAAGACCTGCGAGCAACTCCCTGTTTTTGACGGCCTTTACTTCGAAGGGTTACCCTTGGGTTTGGCTTGCGACGATGCCGCTCAATCTCCTCGTCATCTATCTCTACAGCAAGTTTTTGCCGAAAATCGGCCCTCTTAAAATGCTCGCCTCAGTTGCGGCATCCGCCGTTTTAATTAACGTCTCATGCGCCTTTTTAGTGCCCTACTACCCAAAACTGATCTTTTTCCATTACGCCTGGAAAGACATCTACATCCTCCTCATGTTCAAGCAGTTTTGGTCGATGGTTCACAGCACAATTGAGGCGAAAAAGGCCAAAATGTTCTATGGGCTTATCTTTGGGATGGGGACTCTCGGCTCTATTTTAGGCAGCACGCTTCCCGGCTTTTTTGCGAGTCAGATCGGCACGGAGCAGCTCCTCTACTTCACCCTTCCCGTCTATCTCGTCCTTTTTTCGATGTATTATCTTGCCTACGAGAGAAGCGGACTTAAAACGGCGCCTTATCATCAAGAGATGGCGAATCCGAGCCCTTCAGAGGGATTTTCGATGATCCGAAGATCGTCTCTTCTAACGGGAGTTTTGCTTTTAGTTGTTTTGATGCAGATCTCTGTCGCCCTCATGGAATATCGCTTCAATGCGCACTTAGAGCTCAACATCTTGGAAAAAAACCTTCGAACTGCCTACATGGGCAAGCTGATCGGCGTGATGAACATGCTCAGCGGTCTTTTCCAGTTTGTGGGAGGCTATTTTATGATCCACTCTCTCGGCGTGAGACGAAGCCACTTCCTCATTCCGCTGATTCTTTGCTGCAGCGCGATCGTCTCTTTCTTCATCCCGAGTTTTGCAGTGATTACCTTTTCCTATGTCCTCCTGAAAGCGATCGACTTTTCTCTCTTCGGGGTGGTTCGCGAGATGCTCTATATCCCGATGCAGCTCGACGAGAAATTTAGAGCCAAGGCGATCATCGACGTCTTTGCGTACCGCACTTCAAAAGCAGTCGTCTCTCTTGCCATCTTGGCCCTTCAGGCAACTCTCGGCGCCATCCTTCTGCCCGCAGTCGGCGGCGTCTCGATTGCGATCTTTGCCCTCTGGATGATTGTCGTCTCCAACATGTTCAAAAAGCATCCGATCTACGGATAAGAGGGCTTATACCGCCTAAAAAATCGTTTAGATTTTAATCTGATTCGCGGTAACCTTGTGGACATTTGCAGGTGTTATGGAAACTGTTTGGGTCATTCGGTTTGCTTTTGCGCTGCTTTTCCTAGCGGGCCTCTTTGTTGCCCTTTTTCTAACTTTTCCAAATGCGGTGCGCCACTATACTCTTTGGAAGGCCTGCCGAGAGGAGAAGCATTTAGCGGCCTGGTTTTCTGAAGCGGGAATCGCTCTTTTTTTAGTTCTGGCGGTGTTTTTTATTTTGTTTCATAGACTTTTTGGTTGGTGGCAAACAATTTATGCTAGCTAAGTTTTTATTCTATTTATTCTTTATAGTTGGCGCGCATGCTAATTCTGTTCCGGAATCTTTCAGGCAATCGTGTGCAAGAAAAATGGAGGAGGGGTTCTTTTAGCTCTTTCCGCTCTCTATGCTCTTTCTGCTCTCTTCCTTGTAATGGTTGTCTTTTTTTTGAATCTAAAACTCATTCTCGAAGCCTCTTTCCCCTGAACCTATCCCACGCAACCCATTTATTGAACATTCGAACGACAGAAGGGTTGTCAGTTAATGTAAATGGATCTCCCCTTGACCGGAAATAAAAAATCCCCGATTTAGGGGATATGTCTAAAGAAGAACCGGTCCGCCTCTCTTTGTCGGGATCTTTGATTCTCAACACCCCCTTGTTGAATAAAGGGACCGCCTTTACTCCTGAAGAGAGGGAAGCTCTTGGGTTGAACGGCCTTCTTCCAACCCACGTCTCAACTGTGGAAGAGCAGATCGATCGGTGCTATCAAAATTACTCCAAGAAAAGAACGCCCCTCGGCAAATATAGCTTTCTGATCGGAATTTTAAGCCGCAACGAACACCTCTTTTATCAGTTCGTCTCCAGGCATGCGGCTGAGATGCTCCCCATCATCTATACCCCGACTGTGGGCGAGGCGGCGGTGCAGTATAGCTCGATCTATTTTCATCAAAGAGGCCTTTATATCTCTTATCCCCTTATGGATAAGATGGAAGAGATCTTTGAGAACTGCCCTCAAAAAGAGATCGATGTCATCGTCGTTACAGACGGGGAGCGGATTTTGGGCCTCGGCGATCAGGGAATCGGCGGGATGACGATCCCTGTCGGCAAGCTCTCTTTATACACTCTCTTTGGAGGGATCCATCCGGCAAGAACCTTGCCGATCCTCCTCGATGTGGGGACGAATAATCCCTACCTTTTGAAAGACAATCTCTATTTGGGCCTTAAACACCCGAGAATTACAGGAGAAGAGTACGACGAGTTTGTCGGGCGTTTTATTGAAGCCGTTAAAAAGCTCTACCCCAACGCCCTTCTGCAGTGGGAGGATTTTGGGAAAAACAACGCAAGGCGCCTTTTAGACAAATATAGAAAAAAGATCCTCTCCTTCAATGACGATATCCAGGGAACTGCGGCTGTTGTCCTCTCGGGACTCTTGGCGGCAGTTGGCGAAGTGAAACAAAAGATCTCGGAGCAAAAAGTGGCGATTTTGGGCGGCGGCTCCGCAGGGACGGGGATTGCCGATCTATTCGTAAAAGCGATGAGGGAAGAGGGGCTGTCAGAAGAAGAGGCTTACTCTAGGATCTACATCATCGATGTCGACGGACTCATCCATTTTAACAGCCAGCACTTGGGAGACGCTCTTCTTCCCTACCAAAAGACGCAAAACCAGCTTAAAAGTTGGAAAATTGCCAACTCCAACCATATCTCGTTTCAAGAGACGATCAAAAATGGGAAAATCACCGTTTTAATCGGCGTATGCGCCCAAACAGGAGCGTTTACAAAAGAGATTATCCAGGAGATGAGTCTTCACACCCAAAGGCCGATCGTCTTTCCTCTCTCCAACCCCACCTCGAAAGCCGAATGCACGCCCCAAGAACTCATCGAGTGGACAGATGGGAAGGCCATTGTCGCAACGGGAAGCCCTTTTCAGCCTGTGCAGCACCGCGGAAAGACCTATAAAATCGGTCAGTGCAATAACGTCTATATCTTCCCCGGAGTAGGACTTGGCGCCCTCGCTGCGCGCGCCAAAGAAGTGACAGACGGGATGTTCCTCGAGGCGGCTCGGGCGCTCGCCTCATTTTCTCCGGCTCTTAAAAATCCGGCCGAATCTCTCTTCCCCCGCATCGAAGAGGTGAGGGAAGTGAGCCGTCAAATCGCTGTCCGCGTCGCTCAAAAAGCGGCCTCCGAAGGCATCTCTTCGGCTACAGCCGAAATCGAAAAAAACATCCAATCTCTCGTCTGGGAGCCCCATTACCCCAAATACATTAATTAGGACGAAGTTCTCTTTCGATCATCGTTCTAAAAAGAAAATCGACAAGCCACGTCCCTTCGGTAAAACCGTGAGAGACGAGCTTCGGATCCCAGCCGTTAGTTTCCTGATCTGACATGACAGCTTCCACGTTGTGAAAGAAAACAGCCCCCTCTCTAAATGCAAGAGTGGCAAGAGAGAGCGCAGTGAGCCAAGGAAAAGATCTCTGGGCAATCAAATTCGCAACGCCAGCCGCTGCGGAGACGACCCCTGCAAGGCCGCACCCGACAGATGCGTATCCAGCAGCTGTAGCAGCCTCTTCTCTTTTCTCGGCTGCTTCAGGAAACTTGCGTATATCCATGATTTGACTTAATTTTCCCATAACATCTCCTTTATTTGACAATATAGCGTTTAAATGATTCTTCCCGCCAGCGCTCAAATGTGCAAGGCGATCCGGAAGCGCCGCCGTAGCGGGCGTCTGCGGTGAGCTCAGAGGTGGAGTGGATAAGCGTTTCCATTGGGGCATCGAAGAAGAGGGCCATTGTGTAGCGCTCGATCACTCCCGAGGCTTTGTGCACGCGGTGCTCTGTGGCTTTGATTTTATCATTCGTCACGAGCTGGCCAAATTCTCCTACCTGGAACATCATGACGTCCGGATCGTCGGCGATGACTTTTTTAAACTCGCCGTCGACTTTGACAAAAAGACCCGCTTCCATCGGCTCTGGAATTTGCTCGCCGTTCACAAAGTAAAAAGCGGGAAGAAGCGTTGTAAACATGCTGTGATCGAAGTGGGCTCCACACCAATAGGGATTTTCAACTGCGCTATCAAAGCTTTTGCGATAGTAGAGCATCCGGCCGACGCGAGGCGTCTCGTCGATCGAGATCCCGGTTGTGGGTCCGAGAAGTTCGATTTTTTCCATGATCGCTTTTCCCATATCGCTCATGAGCTGGCCGATCTCTTCAAAGGGAGTTTGAAGATCTATCTCGCGAGGCCACTTGTTGGCGGGATGGTCGGGAACGTAGCCGTAGTAGGATACTTTAAGATCGTCGACAACCCATTTTCCATCGGGACGCTTGAACTTCTCTTTTCCCTTCTCGTAACCTAAAAACATATCGCCCGATGCCGGCGCATACTGCTCTTTTATTTCTTCGGGAAGAGCTGAAAATTCCCTCGCCGCGTCGATGAACCGGTAGATTTTTTCTTTGTAGGTCGGAACTCCCCGAACTCCCACAATTCCCTTCTCAAAAAGGGCGGAGCGAAGCGTCGCCATCGCATCGGGATCTTCTGCAGTAAATGATTCATAAGAGATCACATCGAGATCGAGAATAGACTGGCCGTAGCAAGAAAATGCTACGCAAAGAGCCGTTAAAACCAAACGCTTCATTTTGTCTCCTCCGAGATTTTAAAGAGGGGAGGAGCCTAAGAGAAACTAGCGATTTTTTTCAAGAAACTTTGAGAGCGTCGATCGCCTTTTTATAGTTGGGCTCTTGGGCAATTTCAGGCACGAGCTCGGTGTAAAGAACGTGCCCTTTTTCATCGAGAGCGATGATCGATCTCGCTAAAATTCCCGCGAGAGGTCCATCCTGAATGAGAAGGCCGTACGTTTCGCCAAAGCTTTTATCCCGCATCATCGAGAGGATGTGGACATTGTGCACGTTTTCTTTTTCGCAAAACCGTTTTTGGGCGAAAGGAAGATCGGCCGAGACGAATAGGATTACAACGTCAGGGTGCTTTTTGACCCATTCGTTGAGGTGCTTGGCCATAAGGCTGCAGACGCCCGTATCGAGACTCGGCGCCGTGGCAATCAGCATTTTTTTGCCTTGAAAATCTCGCAGCGCTTTGTTGTTGAGATCTTTGTCTACGAGGTGGAAGTCGGGAGCGCGAGTGTGAAGAGGGGGAAGGTTCCCTTTGGTGTGGATTGGGTTTCCTTTAAGAGTGATTTGAGCCATAAACATCCTTTTTTGGAGAGATCGAGAATAGTAGATCAAACTTTTTTTTGCTAACTAATCTCTGTTGCGATATGGGGGAAAGTATGAGAAAACTCCTCTGGATGATTTTCCTTTTCGGCGCCTATATCTGGACTGTTACGTCCGGCAACGACCAGGCCCTTTTGGAAAAGGGGAAGTTCCTCTATAAGGCTCTCGTCTCCTGGTTTGACGGCGCAGAACTCGATTTTCAGG
>MGLY01000058.1:0-4764 GCA_001794935.1 Chlamydiae bacterium RIFCSPHIGHO2_12_FULL_49_9
ATTTTAATGAAGGTCCTGTCATTAAGGGAGAAAAGCTCTATCCGCTCGATGTGAGAGAGGTCCTCAGCTGTGTTGCAGAGACGATCCTTCTGGTGAAGCCGAGGCTAAAAGTCCCCCTCATCGGCTTTTGCGGAGGGCCATTTACCGTCGCAAGCTATCTCATTGAAAAGCACAGCGGCACCGATCTTCCTCTCACAAAAAAAATGATGCATCAGGATCCGAAAGCCTTCCATCACCTCCTAGATCTCATCACGGCAGCCTCCATCGATTATCTCCAAATGCAAAAGCAAGCCGGCGTAGATGCAATCCAAATCTTCGACTCTTGGGCCCATGTTTTATCTAAAGAGGATTTCGATGAGTTTTGCGCGCCCTATCTCAAAAGGCTTCCCCCTTCGATTCTCTTCATGCGAGGCTCCTCATTCAGGGCCAAAGAGCTCTCTCTCCTTAACCCCCTCGGCATTAGCTTTGATTGGCAAGTGCCCCTTCCAATTCTAAGAGCGCAAGTGCCAAAAAAAATCGCCATCCAAGGCAATCTCGATCCCGATCTACTGTATGCCCCTCTCCCTATCATCGAAAAGAAGGTCAAGGCGCTCCTCGATTCCATGCGGGGAGATCCAGGTTTTATCGTCAATTTAGGCCACGGAGTCAAACCCGATGTTCCGGTGGATGCCGTTCGCTGTCTTGTGGAGGCGGTGAAAGCATGGCAGTAATTTCTGATAGCAACTTGTGGAACCGCTCGGTCCCTCGCTACACCAGCTATCCGACGGCTCCCCAGTTTTATCCGATCGATGAATCTGAGCTGAAAAAAAAGCTCGCTCAGTTCGATCAATCGAAAAAGCCGCTCTCTATCTACATCCACATCCCTTTTTGCAAGACGATGTGTCTTTTTTGCGGCTGTTCGGTTGTCTTAAACCGAAAGCCCGAAAGACAAACTGCATACCTTCGCTCTCTCATGAAAGAGATCGATCTCTACAGCTCCAAAAAAAGGGAAGTTTCGCAGCTCCACTTTGGCGGAGGAACGCCGACCTCGCTCAGCGAAGAGGAATTTGCCGAGCTCATGGAAAAGATCCGAGACCGCTTTACCTTGCAGCAAGATGCTGAAATCTCCATTGAGATCGATCCGAGAACGGCCGGCAGTGAAAAGCTAAGAGCGCTAAAAGCTTTTGGCTTTAACCGCGTGAGCTTTGGCGTGCAAGATCTCGATCCTGCGGTTCAGGAGGCCGTCAAAAGGCGTCAAAGCGAGGAGATGACCGTTCAGACGTTTCAGATGGCCAAAGAGATCGGTTTTAACGGCATCAATATCGATCTCATTTATGGATTGCCCCTCCAGACGCCGGAGAGTTTTCAGAAGACGGCGGAAAAACTTGTTCGCCTTTCTCCCGACAGAATCGCTTTTTATTCCTATGCAAAAGTTCCCTGGTTAAAAGAGCATCAGAAGGCAATTAAAGAAGAGGATCTTCCCACAGCGGATGAAAAGCTCGAGATCTATCTCAATGCAAGAAAGCGGTTTTTAGACGCGGGCTATATTCAGATCGGGATGGATCATTTTTCAAAACCAAACGATGCGATTGCGATTGCCTATAAGCAAGGCAAGCTCACCCGCAATTTTCAAGGGTACTCGGTGAACCTCGCAGAAGATATGTTGGGTCTCGGGCTTAGCTCGATCGGCTTTTTGGAAAATGGCTATTTTCAAAATGCGAAAGATTTAAACGAATACCAGGCAAGAGTCGAAAGAGGCCAAATCCCTGTTGAAAGGGGCTTTTTATTAAAAGAAGACGATCTCATCCGAAAGTGGGCGATCCAATCGATCATGTGCCATTTTAAGCTCGATAAGAGGAAGTTTTTTGAAACTTTTGGCCTTGAGTTTGATCTCTATTTTCCCCCAAGAAAAGAACTGGAAGGACTTATTGTAGAAGATGAAAACGAAATCCTCTGCACCGGGTTGGGACAGCTCTTTGTTCGCCTTGTCGCCGCCTCTTTTGACGCTTATTTAGGCCAGGGACAGTATTCGAAGGTCATATGAAAATTGCGATTTTAGGCGGGGGGATTTCAGGGCTTAGCGCAGCTCATTTTATCCTCCAAAAAAATCCGAAAGCAAAAATCACCCTCTTTGAAAAGGAGAGCGAGCTCGGAGGATGGATGAGAAAAGGTCCCCGCACATTTCAGGCGGGCAAATGTCCCCACCTTCTCAAGCTGATTCACGATATGGGCCTTCAAGACGCTCTTGTTTTTTCAGATCCCGCAGCAAAAAATCGATTTCTTTGGCACCGAGGAAAACTCCGCTCTCCAAAGTCTTTGATTTTTCCTTTTATTCCTCTTCTTTTAAGAGAGCCTTTTATCTCTGCATCCAATGAAGATGAGTCGATCCACGCATTTGCATCGAGGCGCTTCAGCCCTCAATTCGCATCCCTTTTTTTTGATCCGCTCACTCTCGGCATTTATGGGGGAGACTCTAAAAAACTCTCCATCCGCTCCTGCTTTCCCAAACTCTATGAGTGGGAAAAGAAGGGCTCTCTTTTAAAGGGCATGCTCCATGCTCCAAAGAGTAAAGGGGGGCTCTTTTCTCTTCGAAGCGGCATGGGAACACTCGTCGATGCCCTTGCAAAGCTTCCGATTGAGATCAAACTCAATACTCGGGTAGAGACAATCCCGAATTTTGATCGGGTCTACTCCGCTCTTCCCGCCTTTGAGATAGCAAGACTTGCCCACTCTTCCTGGGAAATCCCTTCTATTTCCCTGCATGTAGTTCAACTCCTCTACAAGAAGGCAAATCTGCCCAAAAAAGGGTTTGGGTATCTCATTCCGAGCATAGAGGGGCAAGATCTTTTAGGGATGATCTGGAATTCCTCTATTTTTCCCGATCTCTACGAGAAGGGATCTCTCTCCTTAACCGCGATGGTCCGCGGGGATAACCCCGTCCAAGAGGCCCTTAGGGCCTCCCAAGATCACCTCGGCCTCGGCCCTCCCGATGAGATCAGCTCTTTTTATGCCGAAAATAGCATCCCCCAGTTCGAGGTGGGCTATACCCGATCTCTCAAGCTCTTTGAGGAGGAAATTCAAAAAAAATTTATCAATTTGCGCCTTTTGGGGAACTTTCTCGAGGGACCGTCCGTAGAGTCCTGCATCCAGAGATCTTTTAAAGAAATCTCTCTCAATTGAAAAGTAATTCGAAATAGTGTATTATATAGTTAAGGAAAATTATGTTCTTAATAAATTAATACACCGGATGGTTTTATGATCGAATTTCCCCAAGAGCCGAGAAGGGCCGCCTCCTTAGAGATGCGCCTTGAGTTAGGGGATCTCACTTTAGAGGAGATTCAAGAGATCGAGGGTCAGCTTGTCAATGAGGTGGCAACATCTCTTTTCGGGAAGCTGGAAGAGGCCAAAAGCCGTTTTCAGAAAAAGCAGGCAGTTCTTTCTCAAAAAGTTCATGCGATCTCGCAAGAGGTCAACCAAGTTGATCTGGAGTGGGACGGATCTGAATTAGAGGATCTTTCGGAAAAGATCATCGATCTGACTCAAAGACTTTTTGGCTTATTTCAAGAGCCAAGCGAATCTCCCTACGTCCAGACTCTTTTGCAAGATGCAAAAAGACACTTGGAAGATCTCAATTTCCGGTTTGTGTTTCCGCTCGTCTCCGAGCTGGATGACCACTCTCTTGGGAAAACATTTGCAAGAGATCTGAAAGAGCTCACTTTTCAAGAACTAACTCCCTCTCAGCAAGCGGAGATCGTGGCGCACACGGGAACCGGCCCTATGACGCCCGAAATATATGCGCAAGGAATTGAAGATTATCTTCTGGCGCTCCAGGCTCAAGTCGATGTTGCGAAACACTTCTTCTTCGGCCGCATTGAAGAGGGGATGGAGCATCTTTTAGCCTTGCCGGAAGGGGCGCGTCAAAGAATTGACCAACTCATTTTCGAAAAGACAGGCGGCGAGCCGATTGATCCTACAGATGAGAGATCCGCTCTTTTAATAGCTGGCGCCATCATGCGCTCTTTAGAAGAGAGAATGGGATTTTAAGTTCTATTTCGAATCAGGGGATGAGTTTCGTTTTTGAGATGATCTCCAAAGCCGTAGCCCAGTGATTTGAGCGCGTTTGTGGAAGGGTCTTTCGGGTTTTCAATGTAGATGCCGTCCGGCGCAGCATAGGCGCCCAAGTAGAGCGGGATATCTTTGGGAAGTTTCGGCCAGTTGAGGATGAGATTAGGTCTAAAAAAGAGGATCGTTTCTGCGTTCGAAGGAAGCGGGACGATTCCCAGCGGGGGGCGCTTTGCGATCGAGTGAGTTGTGTCAGTCAGGATAAAGGCAATTTCAAGACCTTGAACGCTGAAGAGATCTTTGCAAGCGCACACCTTATCCCAGGAGAGTCCTTCCGGGATCCACTGATCAAATGCGAGCTGAACTTGAGTTCTTGGAGATAGGGCAAGGGCAAGCGGAGCCAATTTTTGGATGAGGGCTTTTTTCAAGAGGTCATCTTCTCTCCAAAGATCTCTGCCCGCTTTGTAGAGATCAAGTCCCTTGGGATCTCTTTTTTTCAAGAGGGCGCGCGCATGGGCAAAAATCTCTTTGCTGTCGATGCCGGCTTCTAATTCGATATAGCCGTTTTTGGTGAAGAAGGCAGCTTGTTGGGAAGAGATCGAAGATTTCATATAGGCATGCTTTTGAGTCGGGAAATGGCCTCTTTTAAAAGAGAGATATCTGCAAAGGCGGAGAGGCGGATGAACGAATCTCCCAGCGAGCCAAACCCTTGTCCGGGAACGG
>MGLY01000058.1:4786-5542 GCA_001794935.1 Chlamydiae bacterium RIFCSPHIGHO2_12_FULL_49_9
CGGTGAGACCCATGGCTTCGAGCTCTTGTTTGAGATAGCGAGCGCCTGCAAGGTAAGTCTCGATGATTTTTTTCGATTCGAGAAGACCTTGCGGAGTATAGAGGGCGGCTGCCGCTTTTTGAACGGGGTAGGGCACTCCGTTGAATTTGGTGTCGCAGCGCCTTTTCCAAAGATCGTGGAGCGAATGCATTTTTCCCGCGTCCAGCACTTTGAGATCTCGCGGGACCACTGTGTAGGAGCATCGAAGGCCCGAAAAGCCAGCCGTCTTTGAGTAGCTTCTCACTTCGATTGCAACTTCTTTTGCGCCCTCTATTTCATAGATAGAGCGGGGAACATCGGGAGAAGTGACGTAGGCTTCATAGGCGCCGTCGAAGAGAATGACCGCCTGATGCTCTTTGGCATAGGCAATCCATTTTTTTAAAAGATCTCGCGTCATCGCAACGCCGGTTGGATTATTCGGCGAGCAGAGATAGATGAGATCAGAGTGGGTATTGGGGGGCTCAGGCTGAAATTCATTTTCCTCTGTGCAGGAGAGATAGGTGATGCCGCCGAATCTTCCGGTTTTTAGAGGAAGGCGCGTTCTGCCTGCCATGACATTGGTGTCGAGATAGACGGGATAGGTGGGATCGGGAAGAGCGACGCGGTTGTCAGTGGCAAAGATTTCCTGGAGATGGCCGAGATCGCATTTCGCGCCATTCGAAATAAAAATTTCATCGGGAGCGATACTCCCTCGGTAGTCGCCGTTTGAGATCGCTT
>MGLY01000058.1:5563-6871 GCA_001794935.1 Chlamydiae bacterium RIFCSPHIGHO2_12_FULL_49_9
GACGGTTGGAGGCAAGGGGATCGTCACATCGCCGATGCCTAAATTGATGAGAGAGGCAGATGGATTTTTTGTTTTTAAGGCGGCGATTTTTTTGTCGATCTCCGGAAAAAGATAATCGCCGGAAAGCTTTTGATAGTGGTGATTCAGCTTAACCATAAGGAGCCATCTTACAGGAGAAATGAGTATTCGGCCAGTCTAAAACTTTACAATTTTTGCTCGATATGCCAATGAGGGCTTAAAGACCAAATTTGGAGGTGCTCTTTGAACCCGATGCGAATCATAGCCATTTTACTCATGCTGGCCGGCGGCGGTATGCTCGGCGGCTCTGTCTACATTCACAACCAAGTCCTTCAGGGCAGGGCCCAGATCGCTGACGCTCAAAAAAAAGTGAATACGGGGAAAAGCCTTTTTTCCGTAGACCCAACGGCTAAAAAAGTGGGCAATCAGCTCTTTAAGCCGATCGACAAAAAACTCGCTGAGGCAAGAGGAGAGGCCACCTATTATGAGAGACTCGCTAGCCAGCTTCAGATGGGAGGAATTATCCTCCTTGTGATTGGCGCAGGGATGTTCCTCTTCGGCAAGAGAAGATCTTAGGGTAAAAAATTCCCTTCCTGTAAAATGGGCGGGATGAACCCTGTTGAGACAATAAAACGCCGTTTTGAAGAAATTGAGGAGAAGCTCGGGTATTCGTTTAAGGATCAAGAGCTTCTTCTTCTTTCTTTCACCCATAGATCTTTTGTCAACGAATACAAAGCGCTGGCTTCCCAGCACAACGAGCGGCTCGAATTCCTGGGCGATTCGGTCTTGGGCCTCATTGTGTCCGCCTATCTCTACCATCGCCTTCCAACGCATCCGGAAGGGCAGCTCTCTCAGTTGAGATCGAAGCTTGTCGACGCTCCTTCGTGCGCGCACTATTTGCAAAAGCTCGATCTTGGAAGCTATATCCTTTTGGGAAGGGGCGAAGTGAGCACGGGGAGAACCAAAGTCTCCATTTTGGCAGATGTTTTTGAGGCGATTGTCGGAGCGATCTATCTCGATGGAGGGATAGATCTGGCCAAGTCGTTTCTCCTTTGCCATTTTGAATCCGACTTTGAAACGGTGATTGGAAGCCCCCCTCGCAACTATAAGGCAGAGCTTCAGGACTATTCGCAGAAAAAATTCCAGAAAACGCCCGTGTACCAAGTTGTGCGGGAAACGGGGCCCGATCACGCAAAGATTTTTACCGTGGTTGTCATTGTAAATGATCAAGGGGCGGGATCCGGCATGGGACCCACAAAAAAAGAGGCGGAGCAGCAGGACGCTTTCGAC
>MGLY01000058.1:6879-9725 GCA_001794935.1 Chlamydiae bacterium RIFCSPHIGHO2_12_FULL_49_9
TGGAACACTCTTGTCGAAGAGATAGAAATTGCCCAGGAAAAAAGGTTCGAATCGAAAAAGCAGCAGACGGCTAAAGCGGTTCGGATCAACGAGGTCAA
Source organism: Chlamydiae bacterium RIFCSPHIGHO2_12_FULL_49_9 (assembly GCA_001794935.1). GTDB lineage: Bacteria > Chlamydiota > Chlamydiia > Chlamydiales > SM23-39 > O2-12-FULL-49-9. The sequence goes on from MGLY01000058.1 coordinate 6,978, forward strand.
CACTGGAGATTTTAAGCGGATTTCTACGAATATGGGCGAATTGGATCGCCTCTTTGGCGGCGGGCTCGTCGAGGGATCTCTGATGTTAATTGGAGGAGAGCCGGGCGTTGGCAAATCGACGCTGATGCTCCAGATTGCAAATGCGCTGGCAATGCAGGGCCTGACCGTTTTATACATCTGCGGAGAGGAGTCGGCGCAGCAAACATCGATGCGGGCAAGACGTCTCGGAATTGAAAATCAAAATCTTTATTTACTGAACGAAACGCAGTTTAGCGCGATCCGCTCCCAAATCGATCAGATCAAGCCAGATGTTGCGATTGTCGACTCGGTGCAAATCGTCTACAAATCGGAGCTTCCCTCTTCTCCCGGATCTGTTGTTCAGGTGAGAGAAATTGCCACCGAGTTCATGCACTTATCGAAGGGGCATGGAATCACGACATTTTTAATTGGCCATGTGACGAAAACGGGCGATCTCGCAGGCCCGCGCATTTTGGAGCACCTTGTCGATGCAGTGCTCGACTTTGAGGGAGATAGACAGCACGGGTTCAGACTTCTTCGGGCAATCAAAAATCGATTTGGGGCGACCGATGAGATTGCGATCTTTCAGATGAAAGAGTCCGGCCTTATGGAAGTGCCCAATCCCTCCCAGGCCTTTTTAGAAGAGAGGATGAAAGAGATCCCGGGCTCTGCAATCGTACCGGGACTGGAAGGGGCTCGCTCCTTTTTGCTCGAGATCCAGGCGCTCGTCACGGCAACTGCTTTTCCGACGCCGTCGAGGCGCTCAACAGGGCTCGATCAGAATCGGCTTGCGCTTCTTCTCGCTGTTTTGGAAAAACGGGTCGGCTATCAGCTCCACCACTGCGATGTGTTTGTCGCTCTTGCGGGCGGACTCAAAATCGCAGAGCCCGCGATTGATCTCGGCATTTTGCTCGCGATCGCGTCTTCCTTTTCGAATAAGCCGATTCCCTCAGATGCGATCATCATCGGAGAAGTGGGGCTTGGCGGTGAGGTGAGGGGAGTGAGCCGGATTGAGACAAGACTCAAAGAGGCAGTTCATATGGGCTTTAAAAGATGCGTCTTGCCAAAAAAGAACCTCAAAGGGCTCTCTTCGCAAAAAATCGAGCTCATCGGAGTGGAGCTTGTCGATGAGGCAATCCAAAAAATTCTCTTTTAAGACTTGCGCCCGGGACTCGGCGCTATCTCGCGCGCAAGTGGAGGAGATCGCTGCTTTTTTCCCTGAAATTGAGTTTGAGATGATTTGGATAAAAACAACCGGCGATCTCGATCAAAAAACGTCTCTTCGCGCTCTTGATAAAACCGATTTTTTTACGCGCGAGCTCGATCAGATGCTTCTCAAGAAAGAGGCGAGGATTGCGATTCACTCGGCTAAAGATTTGCCAGATCCCATTTTGGATGGACTCGAGATCGTTGCGATTACAGAGGGAGTCGATCCGAGAGACAGTCTTGTTTTTAAGAGTTTGTCGGATAAAGCGATCATTGCCACATCGAGCGCGAGAAGAGAAGAGGCTGTGAAAAGATTGGGTGGCGATTTTCGATTTGTCGATATTCGGGGGACAATCGAAGAGCGGCTGAAAAAACTGGAAGGGGAGATCGATGGAGTTGTCGTTGCGGAGGCGGCGCTCGTTCGACTGAAACTGACTCATCTAAACCGGATTTTTTTGCAGGGAGAAACTGCGCCCATGCAGGGAAAGCTCGCTGTGGTTGCCAGACAAAAGGATGAGGAGATGAAGGAGTTATTTGAAAAAATCGATGCGCGTTCTTTATCTAGGGCTTGATCCCGAAAGATACCCCACAAAAGTGATCCACTATCCCGTCATACGGACGGAGAGGGTTTTTTCTTCTCAAGCCGAAGAGGCAATTTCTCTTTGGTCTGAGTTTACTCACGCGATTTTTACAAGCCGCACTTCTGTCTTTTACTGGAAGCAAGATTTGAGAAGAAAAACGGTTATTGCAATTGGCTCTGCGACTGCAGAACTCCTTCATTGCCCCCTCGTCTCCCAAACTCCCACCCAAGAGGGGATCATCGATCTTCTAAAAACAATCGATCTTCAAGATGCGTTTGTCTTTTTGCCCCACTCAAGAAGATCAAGGCCTCACTTAAGAGAGTTTTTAGAAAAACAAAATGTGCGCCATATTGCGCTTGAGCTCTATGACACGAGGGTGCAAAAACCCGATATTCCCATCTCATTGGAGACGGTGGATGAAATTGTGTTTACAAGCCCATCGACTGTGGAGGGGTTTTTAAAAATTTTTGGAAAAATCCCGGAAGATAGAAAGCTGACTTGCATCGGACCTGTTACCGAGGCGGCTCTTTTTTCCTATCGGAAATTCGAATGGGAGCTATAATAAAAACAAAGGAGACAGCCATGAATCAAGAAGAGAAGACGAGTTATCAACTTCCCGATTTAACCTATAACTTCAATGCGCTCGAGCCGATAATTAGCGCCGAAATCATGGAGCTCCATTATAAAAAGCACCACAACGCCTACGTCACCAATCTCAACGCAGGGCTGGAAAAATACCACGAGGCTGAAAGTAGAAACGACGTCGCATCGATGGTCGCTCTCCAATCGGCCATCAAATTCAACGGCGGCGGCCACATCAACCACAGCATTTTCTGGACGATCCTTGCACCGGTGGGCAAAGGGGGCCAGCTCGGAGGAGAGCTTGCCAAAATGATCCAGAGAGACTTCGCTTCTTTCGACTCTTTTAAAGAAAAGTTTAACA